>UQZY01000036.1 GCA_900545655.1 uncultured Oscillospiraceae bacterium | reverse complement strand
TTATTATCGAATTTGACATAACGCCTCCGGAAAAGACTATCGGCAGCTCCGGGTAACTTTCCATACCGGTCTTTGCCATAGTGAGAATCGCCTTTTCGATATACTTTATGCAAAAAAGAGCCGTATCACACGGTAATCCGTCATCCTCAATCATTTTTTTGCACTTGTTTTCCACTCCGGAAAGACTGCAGTCAAATGCAGAATCAAGCTTCGGTATTTGCAAGTCAAACTCTCTCTTGCTTTTAAGAGCCAGTTCTTCAAGCGCGGGCCCGCATGGAAAATCAAGTCCCAGTAAAACTCCGATACGGTCAATAGCCTGTCCGGCTTTAAGGTCACGTGACGCCCCTATTACACTTGCACTTACCGGGCACCTGTCACTCGGAGAGACCATAAGCATCTCCGTAGTTCCGCCCGAAACATGAAAGGCAAGAAAGTCCTTTCCGAAGAGGTCTTCACATCCGGCCGAAAATACGGCGGCAGAAATATGCCCTTCCTGGTGAGAAAATTCATAAAGAGGTACCGACAGTGCCGTTGAAAGAGTCCTTGCGACGGTATGTCCGACCGTAAAGCACGGCATATACGAGGTTTCCGTATAACACGGCTTTATTGAAACGGCAACAGCGCTTATACTTCTCAGGTCACTTACTCCGAATTCGGATAAATCTTCTGTTATAAGCTCCATGACCTCGCGTATCTGCTGTGTGTGATGAAAAACAGCGTCACTCTGCCTTATTCCTCTCTCACCGTGCTTTACGGGAAGAAGCTTTTTCCTTTGCAGAACTCTGCCGCTTTCGGAATCATAAACCGCAACCGAGGTTGTATAATTGCTTGTGTCAATTCCAAGCCAAAGCTTCGTCTTATTTTTCATTTCTTGAAACAGCTCCGAGAACTCCGTTTATAAACTGGCTGTCGTCCTTTCCCGCATATGTTTTTGCAAGCTCCACAGCTTCGTTTATGGAGACGCCCACGGGTATGTCGTCCATATAAAGCAACTCACAAACGGCAATACGAAGAATTGAAAGCGATACCTTCGTTATGCGGTCAACTGTCCAACCAGAGGAATACTCGTTTATCTTACTATCAATCTCGTCGATGTTTTCCACTGTCGTAAGAGCAAGTCTTTGCGCAAAATCCGACGGCTTCATAAAATCCGACTCAATTGCCATGCTGAAGATATCCTCAACGCTGAGCTCCGGGTTGAAGCTCTTCTCAAAAACAAGCATAAATGCCTGTTCTCTCTCTTTACTTCTGTTCATTTTACCCTCCGGAATAAAAATCTGTTAAAAGAAAAAGTCCCACCTCGACAAGGTCAGCCGAGGCGGGCGGGTTTTGTCGATAAAGCCAAAACAACTTCGGCTTGTTACTCTGTAGGTTCAACGGGAGCAGCTGCGTACTCACCAATATCAGAATAAATACCGTTAATCGTCACGTCAACCTTAGTGACAACTCTTCCGGTCATGTTCTGTACTGCGGATTTAATGGAATTTTGTATGTTCTCGGCAACCTCTCCGATACGTGCCGAACTATTGAGCAAAACGTAGATATGAAGCTTTATGTCATAGTCGGACATGGTAACTTTTACGTGTCTTAAATTGTTTGTATTTATCTTAAAAGCGGTGTAAACGTCAGCAGGTCTGTCGCCGAGTCCCTCAACACCCTCAACATCTCTCGCAGCATTGCAAGCTATTGTTGCAATAACTTCCTCAGAAATGACAAGTTCACTTGAAAAATTGTTCATTTCAGACAATTTAAAGTTCCTCCTTATACACATGAATAAATATACAATTAGGATACCATATATTTATCCATTTCTCAACAAATAAAAATAATTATTTTGCTCCTATGATGGAAATATTTTCAACTGCCGTGTCTGTCTGCTCAAGTATCGTGGTTTTAATAACGGGAAGATTTTCATCGTTTAGTTTGCTGTTCTCGACTATAACCTCGGCTTTGCCGTCGTTAAGTATTACGATACATTGCGAATCTATCTTTGCCTTGAGGATATTTTCAAGATCAGCTTCTTTCTTTATTGTTTCGGAGAGAGTTTTAAGCTCCTTTGTTGCATTTGAAACAGCCTCCTCGGAGGAATCTTTGTTTGAAATAACAGATTTTATTGTTTCAAGTGCCTTGTCATGGGCGTTTTTGCGGCGAAGCTCACAGTTTGCAAAATACTCCGACATGGTATTCTTTTCGGAGGGAGATGAAGTCGGCTTTGCGGTTGCATTTACATATGCGGCTTCACCGAGATTTGAAGTGTCACTGCTTGACGCGGGCCTTGAATAATACCAGTTAATAAATACTGCGCTGCAAAGTGCAACCAGAACAACCGCCGATACAATCTGTTTTTTTCTGATAATCATACTCATAACCTTACCTCACTTATTTCATTTTTGATACTGAAATTCTTGCGGAACTGAGTGAAAAGACCGAGGAAACCAACGAAATCACCTCTGTGCGCACCACAGCCGAGTCTCCGCCGTCACAAACCACGGCAACACCCCTTATCTCCGGCATGACCGTGTTTTCGACAAGTCCGTCATCACCGCCGTCCCTGCTTCGTACTATTACATATTCATATTTATTTTCTTTTTTCTCTGTGTATGAGTCTTTTGCAAAAATTTTTCTGTCATCATTTTCAAGAGTTATCATCACCTTGCATTTTCCGACACCGTCAACCGAGGAAATTATCTCTTCAAGCCGTCTTTCCAAAGCCTCTTCGTAGGACGATGTATCCGTTTTTGTTTCAAGCCCTTCTCTTTTTTCGGAATACCGTGTGTGTGATGCGGAGGAAATCCTGCCGAAAACCGAAACAACCGCAACCAATGCCGCTATAGCCACTATCGCAAGCTTCTTCCTTCCGGTATCAGTCATAAGATTCATCCTGAGTGAGTTCAAAATTTTCATAGACGCTGCTTGCAAATTCATATTCTTCCCCCTCGTCATAGTAAGGATTTTCTAAGGAAATATCCGAATCGTTATATATATCTCCCGGCCTGCCGAGCGGACAGAGCAATACGTATATGACTATTATCGAAACGACGGTCACATAAGTCCCGTATACTCTTGAGTCTGAAAACAGTTGTCCGAGAATATTCACTATAAACATAAAGAGAATTGTGACAGAGAGTGTTTCAAAAAATCCCGACATTTTATCCTCCGATAACAAGCATAAGCGCAATTCCCGAAACCAGCACTAAAAGTTCCAGTGCATATGACGAAATAATCAGGGTACATACAGTCTTTATGCTTTCAAATAAAAAGGTTATTTTCTTCATATTCAGAATATCCGAAAGGATACTGAGCACCGACATCGCGAAAACAATAACAACGGCACGTATTATATACGGCGCGGCAATCATCGTAATGACAAGCATTCCCGAAACACCGATGATACTGCCGGCAGCGTCAAAGCAAGCTTTGGCGGTTTCAAAGCTGCTGCTTACGGTACTGCCGATACCCGGTATGGCAGACCCGGAAAGAAACTTTCCGGTCTTATACATAAGGGTATCGGTACCGCCCGCGGCAAAGCCGTTCATGGACATAAGTCCGAGAACGAGCGCCGCCAGGCCGGACATAACATACATAAGCAGCTTTTTGAAACCCGTGAGAAGCCGTCCCGACTTCTCACTGCCGGCAGTTCCGGATACGATTCCGTATGAAAGAACGATATTTATGCAAGGAACAAGGACCGCATTGTTTATAAAAGAAAAGATTTCCATACAAAGCAAAGCCGCCGCGCCGTACACTGTTGACAAGGTCAGATTTCCAGACAGGACGCATACCGCAGCGAAAATAGGAACAAAGGCTTTTACGAAAACTGATATATCGCCGTTTCCCGACATCCAGTAATCCCCTGCGAAAAAGTTGCTTTTAAGTATTGTCAAAGCCATAAGAAGCGACGCGACAAGTTCGGATACTCCGCGCATTTTTTCACTTATTTCACCTATAAATGCCGCAATAAGAAGAATTGCGACAACGGACACGAACATATCGGAATACCCCGAGAACTCAGTAAGAAGATTTCCCGTAAGATAATCAAGTACATCCCTCAGGGTCGGCATCTCACCTTCGATTATTCTTTTTATAACCTCACCGAAGCCGGATTTTTCACCGAGCAGTGTTATGTCGTCAAGCAATTTTTCATACATATTCATAGCATTTCAAGTACTTCCAGTACCAGCGGCAATATGCAGGAAAGCATCCAAAGACGACCGAGGATACACAGCACAGCCGACAGTATTTTATTTTTTTCGGAGATTGCATATTCGGAAAGCAGGTGTGTAACAAGACAAATTCCGGATACCTTGAGAAAATAATTCAGCCCACCCGACAAAAGATCGTCGGATACATAGCCGGAGAGAGAATTAAATACAATCAAAAACTCCGATACGCATATTTTTATGATATACAGGGATAAAAGTAATATCGGCACAAATGAGATATTGCTGTGAAGCTCGTCAAGAATTCCCTTTGCCGTAAAAGCCAAAACAACAAGTCCGGCAACAATCCAAAAATCAAAACTCATATTCCGAAGGATTTCCTTATAAGCTCAAATAAGTCCGCAATTTCGGGAATAAGGATTGCAATACTCACAACAAAGCCTACAAGCCTTATGACGGTTCCGTATTCATTCTTGCCCGTTTCTTTGATAAGACTCTCCGAAATTGCCGCAATAAGACCTATTCCGAGAATCTGTATGATAAGATCCGTGTTCATTCACTCTCACCCGCTTTACTTGTAAATACTATGAATTCTTGTCCGAAAATATGATTAAAATTTTTAAAGAGCGATTGAAACGTATGTTTGATTTTGATATACTTTTATGCGTTAAGTTTAGTAGTAGATATTTGACGCAGAATAAGAGCATTTATAAAAAATACAACTAAAAAATAACGGGAATTGTAATTAAAAACAATAGCTGAAGATAAAACTGAACAATAGCTGAAGATAAAACCGAAAAATAACTGAAAGTAAAGTTAAAAACCAGCTGAATATAAAATAAAAAAACGCTGAAAATTATTGAAGAAAAAAACAACAAGACTTAGTAAAGGTGAAAACAGATATGACTTTTTCAAAAATCAAGAATACCGGCTTTTACAAAAAATATGAGAAGAACAGGTTCGTTCTTCTCTCCTTTGTCACTGCAATTGCAATCTGGATACTGATTGCCTTTTGCTATGATATGGCTCCCTTCGGAGACATAACCATTCTTCGTATGGATCTCTATCACCAGTACGGGCCTCTTTTTGCCGAGTTCCGTGACAGACTGGTATCGGGCGGAAGTCTCCTATATTCGTGGCAGTCGGGCGGCGGCGGAAGCTTCCTCGGAAACTTTTTCAACTATCTTTCAAGTCCCCTTTCACTTCTTGTTCTTTTCTTTAAGCACATCAACATCACAAACGCAATCGCTCTTATAATTATGCTTAAGTGTGCATTGTCTGCGGCTTCATTCACCTACTATCTTAAGGCCTCGGACGAGTTTAAAAAACACAACCCCATAACAGCCGGCTTCGGTCTTCTTTATGCATTTTCGGGTTATTTTATAGCATACTACTGGAACATCATGTGGCTTGACGGTATGCTTCTTCTTCCACTCATTGTTCTGGGTATAGAGAGAATCATAAATGACAAAAGTCCTAAATTGTACGTAATTACTCTGGCACTTCTTATTATTTCCTCTTATTATATGGGCTTTATGGCATGTATCTTTGCCGTACTCTATGCCCTTACGTATTATTTCGGAAAATACGGCTTTGAAAAACGTCTGATAAGAGCAGGCGGAAACTTTATCTGTTTCTCTATACTTGCGGCAGGTATTTCCGCCGTATGCCTCTATCCGACCCTCCACGCACTCAAGGCTTGCTCCGCAACCTCGGGAACCTTCCCGTCAGACGCCTCCACATACTTCAACATCTTTGATTTTCTTGCAAATCATATGGCATCTCTCGAGCCCACCATCAGGAGCAGCGGAGAGGACGTTCTTCCCAACATCTATTGCGGAATTGCAACAGTCATGCTCGCAATACTTTATCTTTATATAAAATCAATCCCCATAAAGGAAAAGATTTCAAGAGCACTGCTTCTCGTCTTTCTTTTCCTGTCGTTTGACATAAATGTACTCAACTATATCTGGCACGGATTCCACTTCCCGAATGACCTTCCCTACAGATTTTCATTTATGTACTCGTTTGTACTTCTGACCGTTGCCTTTAAAGCACTCATAAGGATACGCGAGCTTAAGGGAAAGGATCTTCTTAACATCGGCCTCGGAACCTGTGTATTCATCGTTTTACTTGAAGAGCTGGGTTCAAAGAACGTAAACACCGCCACCATAATAGTAAGCCTTGTTTTTGCTGTTCTTTATACAATTGTTCTCTCTCTTCTGAACAACAAAAAATTTCTTGCAAGCTCGGTAGCGTGCCTTCTTTTCTGCTGTATGTTTGCCGAAATTGCCATTGCAAACACAGATCACTATGATATCGACCAGCCCAAGACAAACTACGCGTCAGACTATACGGATTTCAGAAAGATAAAGAATAAGCTTGACGAACGTGAGGGCAACGATTTCTACCGTATGGAGCTTACAGACCTTCGTACAAGAATGGATCCGAGCTGGTACGGCTATAACGGTGTTTCCGCGTTTTCGTCCATGGCATATGAGAAAACCGCAAACCTCCAGTACAATCTCGGTATGTTCGGAAACTATATCAACAGTTACACCTACAATCCTCAGACACCCGTGTACAATGCAATGTTCGGTATAAAATACCTTGTAAACAATTCCGAAAAGATAAAGCTTAACGATAAGATATACACGCAGGTAGCTTCAAACAAAAAGTTTACGGCATACGAGAATAAATACTCGCTTCCTATTGCTTTCTGTGTTTCAAACAACATTGAAAACTGGAATTCCTCATTTAATAACCCGTTTGAAACTCAAGCGGACTTCATTGAAAAAGCCACGGGCGTATCCGGTGTGTTCGATACTCTTGTGCCGACCGAGATAAACTATTCAAACCTCAATGAGTTCGGGGACGACGAAATAATGACGGGTAACTATATGTTTTCAAAAACCTCAGTCGGCGAATCATCTTCCTTTACACTCACAATTACTCCTGAAAAAGACCAAAACGTGTATGTATATGTAAAATCCGATGACGTTGACACAATAACGGTAAGAGATCTTGACGGAAATCTTCAGATTGATCAGGATGTTGACGAGGAATACATCCTTGATATCGGAGAGTGTAAAGCAAACAAGCCGATATTCATCGACATACCTGTTGCAGAAACAGCGTCAGGCTACGTAGATGCATTTGTTGTCGGACTCAACACAGAAAAATTTGAAGAAGCCTACAAAATAATGAAATCCGGCTCCATAAGCATGACGGAGTTTTCGGATACAAAATTTAAGGGAACAGTTGACGCCGCCGAAGACTGCATACTTTATACCTCGGTGAACTTTGATGACAGCTGGGAAATCATGGTTGACGGAAAAGCTCTTACCTATGACGATGTAATTCAAATCGGTGACGCCCTCTTCGGAATAAAGCTCACCGCAGGTGAACATAAAATAATATTTGATTATCAACCGAAAGGTCTTAAGCAGGGCGCAATCATATCCGTCATTTCGGCAGCGCTTGTGATAATTCTTCTGTTTATTCCCGATGACAAAAAAATCAAGCTTCCCCTCGGAAAGAAGTCAAAGGATGAGGCTCCCAAAGAAGCTGCGCCGGCGGAGAACGAAAGAACAGACTCCGCAGTCGAAAATAAACACACAACGTAAAACTTTTTATAAGTATTCCGCAAACCATTAAAAAAGGTCGTAAAGGAAAAAACCTTTACGACCTTTTGTTATGCGTTAAAACCTATTATTTAAAGAACAGCGGAAGCGGCTCAAGATAAATGATGTCGGTACGGTCTTTTGCGTCACCCTCAGCAAGTGCGGCACACTTACCGACTACCTTTGCGCCTGCCTTTTCGCAGAGATACTCAATGGCCTTGAGCGACTCACCTGTTGAGATAACGTCGTCGACGATAAGAATTCTCTTTCCTTTCATCATATCCGCTTCTTTTTTGTCAAGATAAAGATGCTGTTCATGGTCCGTCGTAATAGATGTAACATCTACTCCGAATGACTCTCTCATGTAGAGCTTTGTTCCCTTTCTTGCAACAAAATAGGGTTTACCCGACTGTCTTGCCACCTCATAAGCGAGAGGAATCCCCTTCGCTTCAGCGGTAATAACGTAATCAAACTCGGGAGCCTTTTTAAGAATTCCCTCGGCACATGCGATTGTCATTTCAACATCTCCGAAAATAACAAACGCAGCGATGTCAAGATGCTCGTTTACTTCACAAAGCGGAAGCTGTCTTGTAACGCCTTCAATGGTAATTTCATAACTATCCATAACCTGTGTCACCTTTACAAAAATAGTAGCGCTTAAAAGCACGCGCTCAAACAATAAAATTTTATCACTTCACGGAGATTCTTGCAACTTAAATTGTTGTACAGACAGATAAAGTATGATAAAATCTTGTTGTATTTTTAAAAAAGGACTGATTTACGGTGGACAGAAGAAAAAAAAGTCTGTTTTCAATAATTATTAAATTTTTGATTTTTTTATTTGCGACAGCAGGAATTCTTCTATACGTGTTGCCTGCCGGCGGATTTATTTCGGAAAGTAAAATCTTCTTTAAATTCTTTACGGCACAGAGCGTTGCTCTCATGGGTTTATCCTCGTTTATCCTTGCAATTAAACAGACAAAAGCCTTTAAAGCCGGAAGATATGAGCTTGCTCACACGGATGAAATCTTTCATCTCGTTCTTACGGTTTCCGTAACTCTTGCCGGGATGATTTTCTGTTTCCTGCTTCTCCCCGCTTTTCTCTCTGAAAATCCGGGCAGCGCAAAAATGATGCTTACACCGTCTCAGACCATCCTTCATGTTGTCGTTCCGGTTCTTTCCATATTTGATTTTCTTGCCTTTACAAGACCGACAACATATACATTTTCAAAAAGAGACATTCTCTGGTCTGTTATTCCGCCACTTTATTATCTCGGCTTTTCCAGAGTCGGATACGTCTTAAACTGGAACTTCGGCGGCGGCAAAAACTACCCGTATTTCTTTCTTAATTATGCATCGCCTGTCGGATTTTTCGGCTTTACGGGAAATCCCCCGTACTTCATGGGCGTATTCTGGTGGTTGCTTGCCATTCTCGCTTTAGTTATCCTTATTTCCTTGCTTTATACCGCAATAGTCAACAAAGCGGTAAAAAAATACAACGAAAAGCTTATTTAAGCAATACTTCAAACCGATTTTACAAGGAGGAAAATTTATGGTAGAAGAAAAAACAAACTTTATTTCAAAGCTTGACGCAAAAGCCGAAGCAAAGGGCGGCGGCATAAAAACGCTGTGGCAGATTGTCAAATTTCTTGTCGTAAGCATGGGAGTTTCAATCATTCAAATCATACTCGCAAACCTGCTTCCTCTTATTTTTGACAATGTAACCTCCACACTTCCGGGCTTCCTTCAAACAATTTTCGTACCGGATGCTATCTTTGACACCGCAACCGAAAACGGAGCTGCGGACTATGCAAAATACGTTGTCGGCGGAGTAGTTACATGGGGATATGTCCTTCCGTTCTTTCTTTCAAACGCCCTCGCAAACGTATACGGATATATCCAAAACAAGAAAACAACCTTTAAATCCGACGCTCCGACTTACTGCTTTGTCATATATGTCGCAATTCTTGTTGCACTTATTCTTTTCTCAACATGGTTCCAAGGCTTCCTTTTCGGCGTTCTCTCAAACCTTGACGTTGGAGTTTTAAAGAGCCTTGCCAGAACAATTGCAGTTCTCGTATCAGGGTTTATACAGATGCTTGTGCTTTTCCCGATGGAGAAATTTGTACTTCTCAAGGAAAAGGAAAGCAAATAATCTTTTAACACAAAAAGCGTTTACAGTTGATAAAACTGTATACGCTTTTTTAATGATTTTGATTGTACTTGTGACGCCTACGCATCCATGTTTTGTTTGTTGTCCTTTATAAAAAATTGAAGTATAAGCGATAAAACCGCAATAACAGTTATGGCAATAGCCGTATACAGGTATCCGCCCGACCTCACATACAGTGTGCTGCCGACAAACTGTCCGAGGAAAACCGCAATAAGAAGGTTGAAATTTACAAGGCTGAAATTGGTAGCATAATTTTTATTTCCGAAGAAGCTTCTGGCAAAGTTTGCATTTGTCGGTGTCACGCCGCCGTATGCTATTCCGAAAAGTATGAGTGACAAAACAATCGGAAGTGCGGAGCCGAGCTTCACTCCGAGTATCATTAAAATACCGCCGAGTGTAAATAGTATTCCGAAGATGGTCATTGTAAGACCCCTTCCTTTTTTATCATAAAAACTGCCGAAGAAAAATCTTCCCACACCGTTGAAAACGGCAAAAAGACTGACCATAAGAGCACATGCGGTATCCTTCATACCCACAGACGCGGAAACCGTCGCAATCTGTCCGAGAAGAGCAAGTCCGATCGCAGAAACGAAAATACACCATACAAAGTAAATCCAGAAATTTGCTGTTTTCATCATCTCCTTTGGCTCATAGTCACGAGATGACAAGGCAGCTTTATTCGTATTTGCTTTTACCTCCCCGAGAAGAGTCTTTGATTCATCCTCGGACGGCACTCTGACATTTAATCCGCCGAGTATAAGAACAGCTGCAAAAAGAATGCCTATAACAACAAAAGCCATTCGAGTGCCGAGCTTTGAAAGCAAAAGATTTGAAAACGGACTTAAAATAAGACTTCCTGCCCCGAAAAACATAAGGAGCAGTCCTGCTATAAGTCCGGCCTTATCGGGAAACCATCTGTTGCCGGTTGAAAGAACACAGTTATAAACTATGCCGACAGCAAAGCCTATTATCACTCCGTAGAGAACATAAATCTGCCATAGACTCGTCATAAAGCCCATGAGTACAAACGAAAGCCCTATAAACCCTCCGCATATTTGTGTTATAAGCCTGTGACTGAATCGCTTTGAAAGCTGCGCCCCTCCAAAGCCGCCGAGACAAAACATAAACATACATATGGTAAACGTCCACGTAAGCTGTGAATCATTCCAGCCGTATGCAAGTGAAAGCGGCTTTTTAAAAACGCTCCACGCGTAAACAAGCCCTAAAAAAATGAGCAATATACTATCGCTCAGGATAATAAATAACCTTTTCTTCATTTTACCTTCTCCTGTTCGATAAAACTTTTGTTAACCTCGAGTCAAAAAACATGAGATTATTAAACCACAAGCGAAGCTTGTTTGTCAACGGTTTAAAGTGCTAAAGTAAGAAATAAAACAAATGCTGTCATTCTTTCGGCATACCGCCCGTAATCAGAACTCACCTTACCGGAGTCCGGTCATAGGGCGGCATAGCTTATTAAATGACAGCAGTTATTTTGTAATGAATACTTAAAACTTTAATTCAGCTTTATAAATTTGTTCAACTCTTTAAAGAGTTAATTCTGCTTTACAAACTTTTTCAAATTTTTAAAACTTTTATTTTGCTTTACGTATTTATTTAAAATACTCTACAGCGGATTCAAAGAGCTTCATATCGTACTCACCTGCGACATTTTTGTATAATCCCTCTCCTATTCGCTCTGAGTGACCCATTTTGCCGAATATTCGTCCGTCAGGAGAAAGGAGACCCTCAACCGCAAAAATTGAATTGTTGGGGTTATATGCAATATCAGATGTAGGCATATCATTTTCATCCACATACTGCGTAAGTATCTGTCCGTTTTCTGACAGAGAGAGAAGTAAGTCCTTGTCCGCAAGAAGACGTCCCTCGCCGTGCGAAATCGGCACGGTATATGTTTCACCGACACGCGCATACTTAAGCCACGGCGAGTTGTCAGAGCAGAGACGTGTCCTGACAAGCTTCGACTGGTGACGTGAAATAGTGTTGTACGTGAGGGTCGGGCAATTTTCATCGGTGTCAATTATTTTACCGAAAGGCAAAAGGCCGAGCTTGATAAGAGCCTGGAAGCCGTTACAAATACCGCCCATAAGTCCTTCACGTTCGTCAAGCAGCCTTGTAACGGCAGCCTTTATCTCGGGATTGCGCATAAAGCTGATGATAAACTTGCCCGAGCCGTCCGGCTCATCGCCTCCTGAAAATCCGCCCGGTAAAAACAGAATCTGTGAGTCATCCACACGCCTAGCAAAATCCTCGATTGAACGGGAAAGATTTTCTTTTGAGAGATTGTTGATGACGAACACTTCCGTCTCTGCTCCCGCCTTTTCAAAGCGTTTTGCAGTGTCATACTCACAGTTAGTTCCGGGGAATACCGGTATGAGAACTCTTGGCTTTGAAACCTTTATACTACATGATTTCACATTCTCTGCTTTATAGGTGAAAACGGGAATATCCGTATTTTCAGAGGTTATGTTACATGGAAATACCTGTTCGAGTTTGTTTTCATACTTTTCGGAAAGTGCCGAAAGGCTTACCCTTTCATCACCGAGAGAGAAGAAGTCGTTATCCGTGATTTTTCCGAGAGATAACAGCTCAATCATACTGTCATATGAGCAAGAATTAAAGATATTGTTTTTCTCTTCCTCGGACAACTTACCATTTATCTCTATGACAAATGAGCCGTAATTATAACCGAAGGCCTCTTCTCTTGAAACACCTTCATCAAAGTCAAAGCCGAAGCCGTTTCCGAGAGACATCTTATACACAGCCTCTGCAATACCGCCGTACGTAGGTGTGTATACTGAAATAGCCTTTTTCTCTCCGATAAGACCTGAAACAAATGTGAATACCTTTTTAAGGCTTTCGATACAAGGGACACCGTATTCATCATAAAGAGGCTTTACAAGAATTACCCTGTCTTCGATGTTTTTAAATTCGTTTGATACCGTTTGCTCAATCTTATCGGTTGTTACCGCAAATGAAACGAGCGTCGGCGGAACATCAAGCTTTTCAAACGAGCCGGACATTGAATCTTTTCCGCCGATTGCGGCACACCCAAGGTCAAGCTGTGCCTTATATGCTCCGAGCAGTGCCGCAAGGGGCTTGCCCCAACGCTCGGGTGCTTTGCCCGGCTTTTCAAAGTACTCCTGGAACGTAAGGTAAACATCCTCAAAGGTTGCGCCTGTTGCAATAAGCTTCGAAACCGATTCAATAACCGCAAGATATGCTCCGTGAAACTGGTCTTTTTCCGTTATGAACGGATTGTATCCGTATGCCATAAACGACGCCGTATCCGTATCTCCGTTTTCAACGGACACCTTGTTTACCATTGCCTGAATCGGCGTTTTCTGATACCTTCCGCCAAAGGGCATAAGGACGGTTCCGGCACCGATTGTCGAGTCAAAACGCTCCGAAAGACCACGCCTTGAACAAATATTGAGGTCTCCGACAAGTTCTTTCATTCCGTCAGAAAAGCTGTCGGGGGTTTTCTTTGCAAATTTCATCTGCTTTTCTGTATGGATGTCGATATGCTTTTCGGCACCGTTTGAATTAAGAAAATCACGTGAGATATCAACAATCACATGACCCTTCCACGTCATTTTAAGTCTCGGTGCTTCCGTTACTTTCGCAACCACCGTTGCTTCAAGATTTTCTGAATTTGCAATTTCTATGAATCTCTCCGCATCCTTCGGCTCTACAACGACAGCCATACGCTCCTGTGACTCCGAAATTGCAAGCTCGGTACCGTCAAGTCCCTCATATTTTTTCGGCACGGCATCAAGAGATATGTCAAGTCCGTCCGCAAGCTCTCCGATTGCAACCGAAACACCACCCGCGCCGAAGTCGTTGCAGCGCTTTATGAGACGTGACGCCTCAGCGTTTCTGAAAAGTCGCTGGAGCTTACGCTCCTCGGGTGCATTTCCCTTTTGAACCTCGGCACCGCAGGTGTCAAGTGATGAAAGATTGTGTGACTTTGAGGAGCCTGTTGCGCCGCCGCAGCCGTCACGTCCCGTCCTGCCGCCGAGGAGTATAACGATATCTCCCGGATCGGGCACCTCACGCCTTACGTTGGCGGCAGGAGTTGCCGCAACAACCGCGCCAATCTCCATACGCTTCGCCGCATAGCCGTCGTGATAAAGCTCATCAACCATACCCGTTGCAAGACCTATCTGGTTGCCGTATGACGAATATCCGTTTGCGGCGGTTGTAACGAGCTTACGCTGAGGAAGCTTACCCTGCATTGTCTCTGAAAAAGGCTTTGTCGGATCAGCCGCACCCGTAACACGCATTGCACCGTAAACGTATGCACGTCCCGAAAGAGGATCTCTTATTGCACCGCCGATACATGTTGCCGCACCGCCGAACGGTTCAATTTCGGTCGGATGATTATGCGTCTCATTCTTAAACAGAAGAAGCCAATCCTCATCCTTTCCGTCATGATTTATTTTCATCTTTACGGTACACGCGTTTATCTCTTCGGATTCGTCAAGCTTTGCAAGCTTACCCTCCGCCTTAAGAACCTTTGCCGCGAGTGTACCGATATCCATAAGGTTCACGGGCTTTGTTTTACCGAGCCTTTTACGGTCGGAGATATACTGCTCATATGCGGCATTTATAAAATCATCGTCAAACCTCACGCTGTCAATGGTCGTAAGGAATGTCGTATGACGACAATGGTCTGACCAGTATGTGTCTATCATACGTATCTCTGTTATCGTAGGATTTCTCTTTTCGGACTTAAAGTATTCCTGACAGAAGGATATGTCGTCAAGGTCCATTGCAAGACCTTTTTCCGAAACAAACTCAGCAAGCTCATCCTTGCCGTAATCAATAAATCCGTCAAGTGTTTCAACGGTTTCCGGAAGACTGACCGGCATATCTAAAGTATCCGGCTTCTCCATGGACGCAATTCTCGCCTCAACGGGATTGACAACATATTTTTCTATTGAGTTAAGTTCGGTGTCGGATATAGCTCCGCTCAGCACGTATACCTTTGCACTGCGTACGACCGGCTTTTCTCCCTTTGAAATAAACTGGATACACTCGGCTGCGGATGAGGCACGCTGGTCAAACTGACCGGGAAGATACTCAACGGCAAAGACCCTGTCATCATCCGATGTCTTTATTTCATCAAAAATAACGTCAAGCTGCGGCTCGGAAAAAACTGTCCCCGAGGCATAATCAAAGGTTGCCTTATCAATCCCCTCAACATCATATCTGTTTATAACACGAACCGCTTTAACAGACTCTATACCGAGCAATGTATTTATGTCGGAAAGAAGAGACAAAGCCTCATTCTGAAGTCCCTCTCTTTTTTCAACGAAAATTCTGTAAACCATGTCTGGTTTTCCTCCTGAAAGAAAAATTTATCTGATTTATCATCCGGAATAATCAACGTCCGGAAAAGCACGTTAAAAATAAGTGCCGTAACTCACAGATTAAATACGAAAATCAGTCAAGGGCAGCCAAAGCACGCTGACCGATATCCTTTCTGTAATACGCATTTTCAAACTTAACTGTTTTTACAGCCTCATATGCATTGTCAATAGCTTCCTTCAGCGTATCACCCGTTCTCGTAACACCGAGAACCCGACCGCCGTTTGTAAGAAGCTTTCCGTCCCGAAGCTTCGCTCCTGCGACAAAAATATTTTCACGACCGTTTTCGAAGGTAATCTCATAGCCCTTTTCATAGCTCTGCGGATAGCCCTCAGATGCCATAACAACACAGCATGCGGATTTATCGTAAAATTCAACCTTGCATTTTTCAAGTCTTTCATAGCGAACAGCCATGAAAATCTCAAGAAGATCACTTTTCAAAAGAGGCAGTACAACCTGTGTTTCCGGATCTCCGAAGCGGCAATTGTACTCAATCACCTTAGGTCCGTTCTTTGTAAGCATGAGACCGAAATAAAGACAACCCTTAAAGGTACGTCCCTCATTGTTCATCGCATTCATTGTTGGAATAAATATCTTATCCATACACTCTCTTGCTATGTCCTCGGTATAGTAAGGATTCGGCGCAACGGTTCCCATTCCGCCGGTATTAAGCCCCTTGTCACCGTCAAGAGCGCGTTTGTGGTCCTGACTTGATACCATAGGAACAAGCGTTTTTCCGTCGGTAAACGAGAGCACCGACACCTCGGGTCCTTCAAGGAATTCCTCTATAACTACCTTTGTTCCGCTTTCACCGAACACCTTTTCGGACATCATTGAATGAACGGCATCAATAGCCTGCTCGCGCGTTTCGGCAATGATAACGCCTTTTCCGAGGGCAAGGCCGTCAGCCTTTACCACAGTCGGGACAGGTGCTGTTTCCAGATATTTTACGGCATCATTTTCGTTGTCAAATACGGCATATTCCGCTGTCGGTATACCGTATTTTTTCATAAGGTTCTTTGAAAAAATCTTGCTGCCTTCAATAATTGCCGCCTTTTTGTCCGGCCCGAAGCAGGGAATCCCTTCCGCTTCAAGTGCGTCAACACAGCCGAGCACAAGAGGGTCGTCAGGGGCAACAACGGCAAAATCTATTTCTTTTTGCTTTGCAAATTCCGCAATTCCCTTTATATCCTTTACATCAACGGAATCAATGCACTCCGCGTCGTGTGAAATTCCTCCGTTTCCCGGGATGGCGAAAATTTCGGAAACATCGGGATTTTCCTTTATCTTTGAAATTATAGCGTGCTCACGGCCGCCGCCGCCTACTACTAAAATTTTCATATGTAGCTCCTTTTATCTTAAGAAAAAAGTATCAGTGGTGGAAAAGTCTCATTCCGGTGAACGCCATTGTCATTCCGTACTTGTTGCAGGTTTCAATAACCATGTCATCACGGATTGAGCCGCCCGGCTCGGCGATATATTTAACACCGCTCTTAAATGCACGCTCGATATTGTCAGGGAACGGGAAGAATGCATCAGAACCAATGGTTACACCTTTCATGCCGTCCAGCCATGCGCGTTTTTCCTCACGGGTAAATACCGGCGGTTTTACCTTGAAAGTTTTCTGCCATGCGCCCTCTTCCAGCACATCCATATATTCTTCTCCGATATAAACATCGATCGCATTGTCGCGGTCTGCACGCTTGATTCCATCCACAAACTGAAGATTTAACACCTGCGGAGATTGGCGCAGATACCAGTTGTCGGCTTTCTGACCTGCCAGACGGGTACAATGTACACGGGACTGCTGACCTGCGCCGATACCGATCGCCTGTCCATCCTTCACGTAGCATACAGAGTTGGACTGTGTATATTTCAGGGTAATCAAAGATACGATCATGTCGATCTTCGCGTTATCCGGCAGCTCTTTATTCTCAGTCACGATATTCTCCAGCAACTCACGGTTGATTGTCAGATTATTTCTACCCTGCTCAAAGGTCACGCCAAATACCTGTTTGCGCTCCACCGGAGCCGGTACATAATCCGGATCGATTTCAATGACATTGTACTTGCCATTTTTCTTTGATTCCAGAATCTCCAGCGCCTCCTTGGTATATCCCGGAGCAATCACGCCATCCGATACTTCTCTCTTGATGATGCGCGCCGTATCTGCATCGCAGACATCCGACAGAGAAATAAAATCGCCGAAGGAAGACATGCGGTCTGCACCTCGTGCTCTGGCATATGCACACGCAAGCGGAGATAAGTCTCCCATATCATCGACCCAGTAAATCTTACGCATCGTCTCGTCTAACGGAAGTCCTACCGCTGCACCTGCCGGAGAAACGTGCTTAAAAGAAGTTGCCGCCGGAAGCCCGGTTGCCTCTTTCAGTTCTCTTACCAGCTGCCAGCCATTGAACGCATCCAGGAAATTGATATATCCCGGTTTGCCGCAAAGTACCTTAATCGGAAGCTCACTGCCGTCCGCCATAAAAATGCGGGACGGTTTCTGGTTCGGGTTGCATCCATATTTTAACTCAAGTTCGTTCATCTTCATTCCTCCTGTAT
>UQZY01000035.1 GCA_900545655.1 uncultured Oscillospiraceae bacterium | reverse complement strand
GCGAACGGATTTGTAAAGCCCTCACCGTTTTCAAGTGTCCCGGTCGTACTTTCCGCACTGCCTTTATCCTCAATCAGTGAAACCTCTACCTCGTATTTTTCAACAGAATAGTCATCCTTTATCCTTACCATAGTAAGACTTATTTTATCTCCCGGAGACGACTTTTCGATGATGTTCAAAAGGACATCGGACTTCGTAAGCTTTTTGCCGTTTGCGGCGATGATTACGTCTCCGCTCTTTACATCAGTTCCCGTAAAAGCACTGTTGTCGTCTATTGTCGCAACAATTATGGAGCCCGACGGAAGATGATTTTTCTCCGCAATCGTGCTGTATGTACGATTCTGTCCCACCGGAAGATATGTGATTCCGAGCTTTGCTCTGTTGGCAACATAACCGTTTTCAAGTATGTCGGCAACCACATCTTTTGCGACGTTTATCGGAATGGCAAAGCCCATTCCCTCGTAATCCTCATCAGCAATTTTAGATGAGTTGATACCTATAACCTGTCCGAAGCTGTTTACAAGCGCTCCGCCCGAATTTCCGGGGTTGATTGCCGCATCATGCTGAATACACTCCATGGTATAACCGCTCGAAGAGGTGGAGGTAGGTCTGTCTATTGCGGAAACATATCCGCCCGTAAAGGAACCGTAAAAGGCTGTTCCGCCCGGATTTCCTATAGCATAAACCGGTTCTCCTACCTTGAGCACGGAGGAGTCACCGAATTCCGCAACCGTAAAGCCCTTAGACGCAACGCGCAGAACTGCAATGTCCGTTCTGGTATCGTATCCGACAACCTGAGCGTCGTACTGAGTTTCATCCTGAAGCTCGACCTTTACGGTTATTCCGCCTGAGCTTACTATGTGTGCACAGGTGAGTATATACGTGTTACCCTGATCGTCCTCGCTCATAACCACACCGGAGCCCTCGCCGGCAACAGTATTTCCCTTATAAGTTATAACTGCGATAACAGACGGCTTTACCTTTTCGGCTATCTGGACGCTTGTGAGCGTTCCGTCCGCACTCTCGGATTTGTATTCCTTTGAATCCGACACCTTTATGTTTGCGCTGCTGTCGATTTTGCCGTTCTGAGAACCGCCGTTTTTCTTTCCTTTGCCCTCGCTTATGGCTATGGCGCTTCCGAGAATAGCAATAAGGAGAATAACAATCAGCAGCCCGAAAAAGATCTTTCTTCCCACCGAGCCTTTTTTATGCGGCTTTTTCGGTTTCTTCGGCGATGTATTTTTTGACGGTCCCGAATGGTACGTACCGTCCTCCGAGATTTCAACGATTTCAGCGTCTACTGTCGGAATATCTTCCTGTGTGTTTGTGTTGTTTTCATTAAAAGCCATAGAAATACCTCCGATTACTGTTTTTTCGGAACCCAGAAACTGAAGGTGGTGCTTGTCCCGGGTATACTGCTCACCTGTATCTCACCGCCGTGAAGTTCTACGATTGTTTTTGCGAGATTAAGTCCGAGTCCGACACCCTTTACATGCTCGCTTCTGGACTTATCAACCTTGTAGAACCTTTCAAAAACACGCTTTTGCTCCTCATCGCTCATGCCGACACCCGAATTTGTAATCGAAACTGTGACACGGTCCGGAAGCTCAAGCACGGAGGTGCTTATGGTTCCGCCGTCATTTGTAAACTTCACTGCATTGTCATACAAGTTATAAGCAACCTGGTAAAGCATGTTCTCATCGGCTACCACTTTGACTGACGGCATATCTTCAAATCCGTCAACGTTTATCCCTGCATCCTCTATCGGATTTTCAAACTTCAAAAGTGCATTGAAAAGCAGCCCTCTGAGTTCTGTTTCCGAAGCGTGGAGCTTTTCTTCTCCAGCTTCTATTTTGGAAAGGGTGAGCATTGTCATAACAAGAGCAGACAAACGCTTAACCTCATCACTCACTATTCTCAGATATTTACTCTCTTCGCTGTGCGGTATGGTTCCGTCAAGTATTCCGTCGATAAAGCCGCCTATGGAAGTCATAGGTGTTTTAAGCTCATGGGATACATTGGCAACAAAGCTTTTTCTTGAATCCTCAATTATCGCGAGGGATTGTCCCATGGCATTGAGGTTTCCCGCAAGGTCTGAAAGTTCATCATTTCCTCTGACTTTTATTGTTTTTGAAAAGTCGCCGCGTGCATAAAGTTTGGTAATTCGCGACATCTCTTCAAGAGGTCTTGTAAGACCGTAGCTGAATAGGTATATGAGAATTACCGCTATTACAACCGAAATAGTTGCGGCTCCGCCGAAAAGCTTCAGCATCTGAATGGCATACGGTGCAATAACATCCCGAACGGGGCTTGCTGCGTAGATATACCCTATGAGTTTACCGTCATACTCGACACTTTTGCCCACAATGATAGATCTTTCACCGTAAAGACCCTCAAGCGTATCTATGGTGTAATACCCGTCGCCGCTTGTCGCATTGACAATCCTTTTCGGTACTACATATCCGTCATGAAATGTACACTTGCCTTCATTCTTTACCTCAAGCTTACTGTCGATAATATCTTTACATAGAACTATCTTTCCGCTCAGGTCTGTCATAAACACGTCCGCCCCGAGTGACTCGGAGACCATGTTAAGGCTGTTGCAGAGTATGAGGTTTGCCTCCGCCTCATCCTCATTCATTCTTCCGGATGAAAACAGACCCTCCGCTGTCATTGCAACGTTAAAGGCATTGGATTTTAGCGTATCAACAGTCGAACCGGTCCAGTAATTTGTCAAAAAAAGCGCGAACACACATCCCATGGCTATAATCGTAATGATGATTATAGCAAGGGTTACACGGAAATATTTGATGAAAAGAGTCGTGCGTCTCGGGATTATGATTTTTTTCCCCTGTGACATATCAGTTAATCCTTTGTCTCAAACTTGTATCCGACGCCCCATACGGTCTTAAGCGCCCACTTATCGGAAACACCCTCAAGCTTTTCACGAAGACGCTTAACGTGAACGTCAACCGTACGTGAGTCCCCGTAATAATCAAAGCCCCACACCTCGTCAAGAAGCTGATCACGTGTGAAAACACGGTTGGGATTACTTGCAAGATGATAGATGAGCTCGAGCTCCTTGGGCGGAGTATTTATAACCTCTCCCTTTACCTTCATCTCATAGTTTGTGAGATTTATCGAAAGGTCTTCATAATCAACCTGCTTTGATTCTTCCTCGGTTGCTACGGATGTACGGCGGAGAACCGCTTTGATTCTCGCCATGATTTCCTTGGTGTCAAACGGTTTTACAACATAATCATCAGCACCGAGTTCAAGGCCAAGAACCTTGTCAAAGGTCTCTCCCTTTGCCGTAACCATGATTATCGGCTTGTCCGAGGTCTTGCGTATTTCCCTGCAAACCTGCCATCCGTCCATCTTAGGAAGCATGATATCAAGAAGAACGATATCCGGCTGAACCTCCGAAAAAGCCTTAACTGCCGTTTCACCGTCATTTGCAATGGATACGCTGTACCCGTCCTTTTCCATATAAAGTCTGAGAAGCTCACAGATGTTGGTGTCGTCATCAACTACCAGAATTTTTCCCAAAGCCATTTGCTTTTTCCCCTTTCAATCAACTAGATAATAGTCAGATTTTCTTAAAATAATCTTTAAACAACAGGTTTTGCAAAATATTTTTTTAGTTGTAAAAACAAAAAATACACTTGTTAATATTTAACCATAAATATGAACAAGTGTAAATATGAACAAGATGAAATTATGAACAAAATTTTGTGAGAAAGCACTCTTTAACAGGTGCTCAATGATTATCCTCACCTGTCGTACTTTCGTTTTCACATCTGCGACTCTTCAACTTCGGCAATAAATAATATCTTAAGCATACATAGGTCATCGAAATCACAAGGGTTATAAGCGCGGTAAACAGAAAGACATAAAATCCGTGAGTCTTTTTTCCATAGACGATATAATAATACACCGACCACACCCACAGGTGAATAAAATATATAACCGTACTGTTTCTGCGAAGGAATTTTGCGATTTCAGGATGATCAAATCTCACCTTCAAAAGCAATTGGAAAAAGCAAAACATAAGGACCGGAAGTATAAATCTCATCACAATCATATTCTCATAAAACACTGAACCCGTAACAAATGCCGCAATCGAAACCAATGCCAAAACAGGCGCGTTTGCTTCTTCCTCATGCTTTGATATGTATATACCCATAGGTATATAAAGAAAGCCTCTGAAAATTCGTCCGTTCTCAACCGTTTCACCGATTATTCTTTCAAAAAACAGTAAAACAGCAGAAGTGTGTTCTTCGTTTACAATCCAATCCGCACCGATACTTATGAGGTAAAAAGCAAAACCGACAGCAAAAATGACTTCCGTACTGTATTTCTTTTTTGCCATAATAATTATAAGCGTGACTGTATATACGGTAGAGAGTATATACCACAGTATCCATGAGTTATAGTGCTGTCCTATAAAAATCAAGCCGGTAAAAAAATCTTTTACGGCATAGCGCAGTGAGTAGCCCCAATCAATATACGATTTTACTGTAAGCGGCATATATACGGCCGTCCATATGAGATACAGCTTTATCATCTTCAAAAGATAGCCTTTAAGGTAAGAAATCCTGCCTTCATCAGACAAAATGACGGCATCACCTGCAAAGCACTTCTTCCCTATGAGAAAGCCTGTGGACAAAAAGAAAAACGGAACCGCCGTCAAAAAAAGCATGTTCAGAGGATAGTAAAAAAACTCTCCTTTTCAGTTTGCAAGCGGGTCCGTATGTATGGCAACAACAAAAATTGCAGCTATAAACTTAAATAAATCTATGTTGCTGTATGTTTTCATAAAACTATTGCTCTCCTGCGAATTCTCAAAAATTCAATCTGATTCATCCATTACCGCCAAAGCCGGCGACAGAGCCATTATCTGTTCTGTTTAATGCATGAAAAGAATAACGGCATTTTATTTTTTACGTAAAAAATAAACTTTCCCGTAATCATAAGCAGTATCGTATGTCTGCCCTTAAGCAGTTTTACCATGACTTTGAGAAGCCTGTTGTCCGACCTTGCATACGGAATCAACTCACAGAATAAATCATCCTTGTAAAGACTGCGCACCCAACTGTAACGGCCGTAAAAATTCATTCCGGAACGTTTATCGCAATTGCGCTGCAGCGCCGAAAAGATGTATCTTACAAAGATATTTGCAAGTATATTTTTCACACTGTCTGTGAGGGCCTCCCAGCGTTCATACTGGTTGTATATCTCATATACCCTTCTCTTATGAAGTTCAAAGTATTCCGGTACGAATTTATTAGTAAGACTTCCGGAGGTACGCTTCATATAATGATAGGGCGTAGTGTTCAGGATATTGAGAGTTTTAAGGTCGTTAAAAACGGATATATTGAACATAATGTCCTCTATAAGCGTCACAACTTCAAATTCTGCGTCGATTTTTCTCAGATAATCAAGACTGTAAACCTTATTCCACGCATATCCGTAAAAGGTTTTTTTCTCAAGACTTATGACCTCTTGTCTAAGCTTTTGTAAGTCTTCCTGAGAAAAGAAAAGCTCCTTTCCGTAGGAAACAGGGACACTTTTTTTCAGTTCACCCTCAGCGTTTAAATACTCCTCCACCATACCGAACACAACCACCTCGGCAGGATTCCTGTCGAGTGAATTTTTTATCTGTTCAAAAAGTGTATTTTCGACGGTATCATCAGGGTCCATAAAAAAAATATATCTGCCTGTTGCTGCCGAAAGTCCGGAGTTCCGTGCCATGGAAAGACCCATATTTTTTTCATGGTGAATCACACGGATACTGCCGTGTTTACATACAAGCTCTTCGGCAATTTCACCGCAGCGGTCAGGGGATGCATCGTCAACCAATATTATCTCAAAATCATCAAAGGTTTGAGATAAAATACTGTTTACCGCATCCTCGATATACTTTTCTACGCCGTACATCGGCATTACAACAGAAAAAAACGGCCTTTTCAAAATAAACATCCTATCCTTCTTTTATTCGTGCTATCAATGTAAACAAGCGGAACATCCTCATGTTAAGAAGCCCGAAAATTATTTTTTCGCTTCTTCCGAGGCGTGAGATATATTTGTTATGTTTATAATCGGGAAAAATCTCCGAAATATTTTTTCGGAGGCTTTTGAGAGATGGAATGCTGTCACGCCCTCTTATATGTGCTATTTCCCTCGCGGGTGTAATAAGCCCATGGTCGATGTATATGAATTCAAGCTCATCTCTGTACGTATCGTATACACCAAGTGACCTGAAGCTCTCAACCACGCTGTTTACCGCAAAGATTCTTTTTTCGCACACAAGAAGCGCGTCTTTATTATGCATCGACGAGCCCGGACGGGTTGCAAAGTAATGATAAAACGGTTTTCCGCCGCAAAAGGATATCCTCTTACACTTAAGATACAGAGAGGGAACGAGTCTCAGATCTTCATGCCAACCGTCCTTTGGAAAGGGCACACCGTCAAGCAGAGATTTTTTAAACATCTTATTCCAGAACGCAACCGGTAATAGCAGTAATTCCGGCTTTTGTTCGAGCGATACGGAACTCATATCCTCAAACTTTACGCTGTAAAGTTCATTGCCTTTACAGTCCGCCGCTGAAAACCCGAACATAACAAGGTCGGCATCTTCGCGGACTGCAACGGACAAAACCTTTTCAACTGTATCCTTTTCGATATAATCATCAGAATCCGCAAAAAGAATATACTCGGATGCTGCAAGTTCTACTCCCCTGCGACGTGCCTCACCCTGTCCCTCATTTTCCTTGTGTATCACTTTTATGCGAGAATCTTTTTCCGCATTTTTATCACATATTTCAGGGCACAAATCCGGCGATCCGTCATCCACAAGTATAAGCTCAATATCCTGCTCCGTCTGAGAAAGTATTGAGTCGATACACCTTTGCAGGTAATCCTCAACTTTATATACGGGAACTATGATACTCACCTTAGGCATAACTACCTCCGAATACAATTTTGTCAAAATCCACGGTCGAAAGCGAAAAACCTTTTTGGGCAACCAACTCCGTATAATCCCTGCGTTTATAATTTTGGGCCTTATCAATTGCATCAACCCAACAAATCGGACTGTCAGTCGGAAGAAAACTGTTTAATGACGTAAGGTCAACCGATTTCGGAATGCTGTCACTGAGAATACACGGAAGACCCGTACATTGCGCTTCAACCACAGCGATACCGAAGCCCTCAAAGTGTGACGGCATAAGAAAAATATCCATCGCCTGAAGATACGGTGCAGTGCTTTCACACTCACCAATAAAAACAGTATTCTTTGAAAGTCCCAGCCTGTAAACCTTCTTTTCTATTCCGTCACGAAGCGGACCGTCGCCTACCATGATGAGACGCGAATCCGGGTGCCTTTCATGGTAAGCCGCAAATACATCTATGAGAAAGTCGTGATTTTTTGCATACAGAAAATTTCCGACATGACCGAGGACCAGCGCAGAATCGGGAATACCGAGAGCCTCTCTGGTCTTTTTTCTCGCGTCCTCGTCATAGACGAAATTTTCCACCCGGATTGCATTATTCACAAGCGAAAATTTACCAGAATCTATAATCTGCTTCGTAAACATCCAGTTTCCGGCAGCCTCGCTGCAGGCGAAAAAATCTGTTGCGCTGCGGGAGATAACAATTCTGCCTATACGGTGGAGAAGCATGGCGATGCTTTTCTTAAGTCCGCCGGCAGAATCAGTTCCCGCCGCATGGCTGTGCACAACTATCCTTTGTGCACCGGCTTTTTTCGCCGCTAGCACTCCCGGAAACATAAGCCCGGTTGAGATGTTGAAGTAAACCGCATCGTATTTGTTTTCATCGATAATTCTCTTTACAGCCCTGTAGTGCTCAACCGGGCGCGTTGCTCTCGGGACTTCAAAAAGACGTGAGCCGCTTTTTGAAAGCGTGTTTTCAAGCTCAGCCGACCTGTGAGTCGTCAGAAAATCAATCCGAACATCTCCCGAGAGCCCCTGACGCACATTCATTAAATATCTGTCAACGCCCCCGGATTTTCCGTTGAGAATATACCCGATAAGAACCTTTTTCATGTCATCTACCTGCTTTGAGCTCCGCAAACACCTTTGTCGAATGTCTCTTTACAAAAGAGATAACCTTGCCCTCAAGATAAGTCAGAGAAACAGAGCGCATTTTTATGGGAACAAGCATTATCTTCATATACCTTGAATTAGGCTTTGCCCTTCTGAGTGACCTGCGAACACGTTTGGTTCGAATAATTTTTCTTATTTCTGCCTTTTTTTCACGTGTCGAAAGTGAACAGTTTTTGTTTGTCACATTTTCAATACAGCCTATTATACGCTCGATATACCTTCTCGAAAGAAATTCCGTGATTTCTCTTGACGAAACACCCCAATATTTGTAGAGGCTTTCCATCCAATCCGCTTCTTCCTCGCGCTTTTCATACATATCCGCACGGTATTTTGCGGTCTCGGATTCGGCGCGCTTGCGTATGAAATGATAATATTTTTTTGAGGTAACGCCTACACGCTCAACATCCTTCACAACACTTAGGTTAAAGGGGAAATCGTCCCAGAAGGTCTGCGGAAAATAAAGATTGTTGTTCTTTATATACTCTGTGCTGTAGAGCTTATTCCACGGAGTGTAGAGGAGATTTTCATCAAAAAGCCTGTAGGAATCCTCACGAAATTCTTTCTGTGAAGCATATATCCTGTCCTCGCAATACTTCTCCTGTGTAAATTTTTCGGTATCGGTATAATACGTGTCGATGTAAAAGCCCGATACAACAAGCTCAAGCTTGTTTTCCTCGGCAATTTTCACCATGTCCTCAAGCATGGTCGGCTCTGCCCAGTCATCGGAATCGAGAAAATACAGATACTTTCCCCGAGCCCTGTCAATTGCAACGTTTCTTGCGGACGGTGCCCCACCGTTTTCCTTGTGTATTACAATTATTCTGGAATCCTCTTTTGCATACTCGTCGCAGATGATTCCACTTCTGTCCTTTGTTCCGTCATCCACACAGAAAAACTCAATATTTTTGTATGTCTGTGCCTGTATGCTTTCTATGGCGTGTCCGACATAATCCTCCACACCGTAAACAGGCATTATTATTGAAACAAGCGGTTCATTTTTCAAGATAAGCCCTCCTGAATAAAATCCTAATTAAACTTGAACACCAGTGCTTCTATCATATCCTTTGCATTCTCGCGCGTATCCTTAAAGCACATAGGAGACACAAAGCAAACAACAATCTGCGTTATCAGCGTCGCAACTGCAGCGCCCTCTATGCCCATGTGCGGAATAAGGGCCCAGTTTAAAATCACATTGGCTATTGCGCCGAACAGCACAAACCACTTGGCGTACTTATTCTTCCCCTCACATACAAGCCAATTGCCTCTTGCAACTCCCAGCACCGAAAAGGTTGTATACCATATGGAAATAGCCAAAGCCCCTGCCGCGGGAAGATATGCTTCCCCGTAAACAATGAACATAATGGGCTTTGCAAAAACAGAAATGATAAGCGAAACAAGAATATCCAGCCAAATAAGCAATGCATAGAGTTGCTTTAAACGTCTTTTATACATCACTTCATTGCCGTCTTTTTTGAGTTCCATTATAACTGGGCGTGTGGAATTGATTATTGCGGTGGGAACCAGCGCCCAGTAAGAACAAATCATGACCGCAGCCGAATAAAGTCCCGTCTGTGTGTCGTCAATAAAGTGCTTTATCATTACTCTGTCTATCTGAGCATACACCGTTATAATAAGACTTGAAATTATAAAGTGATAACTCTGTGACAGAAGAATTTTTGACATATCAAAGGAAAATGTCAGCCTTTTTCCTCCCTTTGCTTTATACGCAATTGTCAGAAGAATTGCAATTATAAGAAAATCAAGGCTCTGTGAAAAAGCAAACCATTCTATGGTTTTACCCGTCGCCAGTATAAATATTTTGTATCCTGCAACGAGGACATAAGAAATACTCTTTAGAATAGAAGCGTATTTTGACTGCAGCTTAGACTGAAACCAAAAATCAAATATCTCAAAGGCCCTGAAAACAAGCAAAAGCGACTGCAAAAATCCAACCTTCATTATAAGAGGATCTGCATCGTCAAAGAAATAAAGAATCAGGAGGATACAACCTATAGAAAGTGTACCGGCAATAAGTCTCATAAGTATAGCACTGCCGATAATTTCCTGTTCCTTTTCGGGGTGAGAAACAAGTTCCTTTACAACTATTGCCTCAAGACCCAAAAGTGCAATCGAGGTAAAGAAGGTCATATACGCAGCACAATACTGCAACAAGCCGTAGTTTGACGGTCCGAGATAACGTACGCTTATCATTCCTATAATGAATGACATGAGCATCTGTACCATCTGCTCACCGACCATCCACGAGGCGTTTCCTATAACACGGCTGCCTTTTATTTTTCCGAACAATTTTTTAACCATTGTTCTCACCGTCCAGTAAATAGTCAGCGTACTTTTCGGACATTCTGTACCAGTTATAAAGCGACTCTCCCATAGAAGCCCCGCATGATTCTCTGTATAGCGCCCAGACAAACCAATAATAGGCAATCAAAGCCGAATAGGCAAGAAAATGAAATTCTTTTTTCTCATCATAATCATCCAGAAGATACTCATGGATCATTTCCTTTGCCTTGTCAAAGTCATACATGGCATCGACGATATAATATCCCACGTCTATACCCGGGTCGGAAAATCCGGAATATTCCCAGTCTATAAGGATAACGTCGCCGTCGGGCTTTATCATCCAGTTATGACTGTAGGTATCCCCGTGGCAGAAGCATTTTTCAATGCCGTCACCCTTTGTCTTTTCATAAAGGATTCCGACTTTTTTCTTAAGCTCTGAAAAATCGGCAAAACACTCGGGATCTTTTTCGGTAAGGATTTTTTCGATTCTTTCGGCATCCTCCCACGGAGACAGACCGTAATTCACCTTTACATCAATTGAATGAAGCTCTCTTAAAACCCTGCACACAGCCTTTGTATCTTCCCCGTTTTCGTATTCAGGCTCTCTGAAGGAATCGACAAAAGAAGAAATCTTGAAGCCCTCGTTCACATCCATAAAGACATAGGTCGGGTCAAAACCGAATTTTTTTGCAATTTCAAGAGATGACTTTTCATTGGCACGGGAAATTATATTTGACGTACCGTCACCGGGGTGCCGATAGATATAATCCACTCCGTTATAATTAAAAACAAAGGAAATATTGGTCATTCCCTCGTCAATGTTTCTGAAATTGTATATATCAGACTCATTGCATGAAAATACTTTTTTGATATTTGCGATAATTTTGCTTTCTGTATCCTTTATATACTTTTGATCAAATTTTCTGAGGTCGTCAAAATAGTCAAACTCATATATGGATGTAACGGAATACTCCTTGAAATAAAAAGGCGGAAGCTCACCGAGATGATCCTTTACAAGCCATTCCCAGAAAAGATTATCGTAAACACCCACTTCTTTGTTCTCTTCGAAAATTTCTATGAATTTATCACAGAAGTCCTTCTTCCAAAAAGACTGACCAAAGACGATGTATCCCTCTTGTAAGCCTTTACACATCGATACTATCTTTCTGTCGCTGTCGATATCCACATACATCTCATTTGTGGAGGACGAAGTCCTCACCCCCGAATAAAAGGATTCATACTCAAACTTGTTAAACGGATTTTCAACAAAATAATTGTCCGAGTTACAGATATATGTATTTTTCAATTCATTTCTTGCAACGTATATGCTCTCTATATTGTTTTTTACATTGTACAGGTCATTAAAAATAAATTTTACACCAAACTTATCTCTGAGATAGAAAAACATCTCCTTTTTATAGCCGAGGACAATTGTGATATCTTCTATCCCCGCCTCATGAAGCTGATTTATCTGTCTCTCGATAAGTCGCTCTCCCTTTACTTCATAAAGTCCCTTCGGACGCTCAAGAGAAAGGGGTACGAAGCGCGTGGATGCTCCGGCAGCAAGTATAACGGCGTTATCCACTTTGAACGGAGCAAGTGCCTTTATTCCGGCTTCGGTTATCGTATTAAAGCGTAAATCAGCATACCCGGCCGCAGCAAGTGCATCGAGTACGTTTTTATCATTTACAACACTGTTCATGAAGCTATCCGAAGTGAGATTCCCTCTTCCGATAGAAGTATTGTAAAGCATATTCAGATAATAAAAACTTTTTTTATCAAGATTCATAATTCACGCCTTATTACATACTTTTTACGCTTTTTTATCAGAAACAAGGCCTGTTAAAACAGCTCGTAAAACGCTTGACTTACAGGATTTGTATTCTTTTCCGCCGAGTATGAGCTTATTTACACGGATATCCTTTATCTTATCTTTCGGAGTCTCATAGAGATTGTCTGAAAGGATAACCATGTTCGCAAGCTTTCCCTCCTCCAGACTGCCGATCTCTTTTTCGTCAAAGCATGCGTAAGCGCCGTTGTAGGTACACATCCTAAGTGCCTCTTTTACGTTAAGCGACTCACTTTTAACGCTGTGATTTACAGCCTTGTCAATCCATACGATTGGATCCGGTGTGGTGCATGGTGCATCAGATCCCGCCGAAATAATTATACCCTTGTCGGTAAAGGTGCGTAACGGGTTAAGTCTCTCTGCACGTTCCTTACCGAGAAGCTCCTCAAGATACTCATTCGGCTCCTGCTTCCAGTCAATGAACGAGCTCTGTACCGGCATCTGAATATGATATTTTGCGCAAATATCCATACCCTCTTCGGTCGGAAGACAGTCATGAATTATTCCGTGTCTGTGGTCCGTGCGGGGATAATCATCAAGTGCCGCTTTAAGAGCCCTGCATGCCTGGTCAAACGCCTTGTCACCTATTGCATGCATCTCAATCTGCAAGCCCTCTCTATTGGCTTTTTTGCAGAAATCAATCACCTTTTTATCTTCATAATAAAGAACTCCGTCTCCGTCTGTTGCATCCGAATACGGCTCATTCATAGAGGCATCGTGTGAACCGAAGCAACCGTCAAGCGCACATGCAAAGCAACCGCCTATTCTCGGAAGTCCGCGCGAGGTTGCGGTCCTTGTTTTCATTGACTGAGGGAATACCCTTATCATAAAGCCGTTTTTCAGGGAGCGTGCAAAAATTTTCTCAAACGTTATGTCTAGGTTTGCAATAAAGCCTACGCCGCTCACAGTATGCACGCAGCCTACGCCCTTGCTTGCTTCAAAATCAACCGCCGACTGCATATTTTTAAACAAATCAATTATTGACAATGAGTTGGTTATATAGTCTGAAACCTCAAAAAACGCCTCCTGATTCATCTCACCGCTGTCCGGATGATATCCGCGTTTTTTCTTAACCTTATTGTCTATCTTCTTAAGAAGCTTTGTATTACAATACAGGCATGTCCGTCATACTTTACCACCATTACTTCTTTATCCGGGCATACAGAGTCAAGCTCTTCCCTGCTTATAAGACGTTTTTCTTTTACGGAGTACGGCGAAGCACCAAAAGCAATAATCGTCTTTGCTTTACTGTCTTTTGAAAAATCACGAAGCATTTCAGAAATCTCGGTATTTGACTCCGCATCCATTACGTTGAGACCTGCATGAAAAGTCGAGAAGGACGCAAAGTGCTGATGTGTGTCAACAAAAGCAGGCACAAGACAGCCGTTGCGAAGCTTTACCTTTTTTACGTGTCTGTACTTTTTCGGGAGCTCATTTCCCACATACACGATTCTGCCTTTGTCCTCAACTAGATATTTGAAAACATCGTCATTCTTGTTTACACTCAGAATATTCCCCTTATAACACTTCATATCAAAGAACCTCCGAAAAAGTTATTTATAATCTCTGTACGATGAATCAATTTCAACAAGCTCGTCAAAATTATCAATTTCTATTATATCTGTTTTTTTACACGGACGTATTTCAACCTCGTACCGTTCACTGAACAAGGTAAGCGGAATAACTTCCCAGAACAAATCCTTTCCGTTCTCACGTGAATAGGCTTTCTTCCAGTCGTGACGGAGTTTTTCGCAATCCTCTTTCGTCCAGTATGCGATTTCATACTGGTTGTAACAGTATGTACCGCCCTTTCGGTAATTCCTTGCCATACCGTTTACACTGTCAAAGCACCAATCATCCGTCTCAAGAGAAAATGACCCCAGATAATCGGAGCAATAATGATATTTTTTAATTATAGAAGGATTCGATAACAAAAGATCCCCGGCACAGATATAACACCCGTCTATCTTTTCCTCTGCGACAAGAGCCGAGGAAATATTATTTTCCTCTTCATATCTGTCATTATCAATAAACGTCAGAAACGGGTATTTTTCAAGAAGGATATCAAACTTTTCCTTCAAATAACCCCTGACAATTGTGATATCTGAGATACCAACCGCAACAAGGGCATCAATAAGACGATCAATTATCCGAGTACCGTTAACCGAAACCAACGGCTTCGGAGTATCAAGGGTCACCGGAACCATTCTTGATCCGAATCCGGCAGCAAATATCACCGCTTTTTTTACTCTGTATGGCTCAAGTGCGTCAAATCCGGAATCGGTAACATATAATACACCGCCGCTTTCTCTTATGAGATTCTCCGTCTTTAATATATCAAGCGAATTAACTGCTCTTGCGCCGGAGATACAAAGCTCATCCACAAGCTCACGCCAGTTATATGTCCAGTTTTTCCTATCTGCGACATACGCAAGCACTTCAAATTGGTATCGGTCGAGTTTCAATAATTTCACCCCGGGAAAGTTATCATTTGTTATTTTGGATTTATTGCATTAAACAAGAACAATAAAACCTAAAAAATCTTTTTCGTAGAAATCAATCTTCTGGATTTCTTCAATCACATCATTTATCTTTGTTTTTCCTATTTTGATTCCGATAATCACCGAGTCCGCACCCGAAAGCTTTTCAAGTGCTTCCGCGGATGTGTCGCCGGGTATCGCTGTGAAGCCGTCAAGACCCGTGTCGTCGTCACTGATAATAACCGTATTTTTATACTGTCCGTGAGATACGGCAGCATAATTATTTTCAAAGGCTTTCAAAAATTCATCCTTTTCGGTATAAAGTCCCTTATAAAGCATTTTCATCATAAAGCCGGACGGCTTGTCTTTTTCAGCAAAGGATGAAAGCACCGAAGAAGAGCCGAAGGTTATCTTCACCTGGTTTAAGCTCTCGATTCTGCCGCCTATAACGAGGACAAGGAAATAAACACCGTATGCGAGAATCGCACCGCCGACAAAACCGACAACAGCATATTTTATCAGTGACTTTACAGAAAAATACGGGCTTTTAAGACTCTCAAGCTGAGTCTTTTTATCACTTATCTGAGTACCCAAATCGGCAATTTGTTTTATAACGCTCGAGTATGTTTTATCAAGATCCGTTGTTACACCCTTTCTTACACTTGTTCCGAGTGAATCAAGCGTATATTCATCGGAAGCGGTGTCATTCTTATAGTATTTATCAAAGGAATCTGAGATAAAGCCGATAACATCCTGGACAATTTTCTTATCCGTATATGAAAACGTTATCGTAATAAGTCCGTCAGAGCCGGTTGTAACAAATTTTGCAAGCTCTGAAAGGTAAACATCGTCAACATTCGGTATTTTGTTTCTGATAAATTCAATGGTTTCCTCGCTGTCAAGAACTCTCTCGTAAACAGATCTGTATTTTGAAAGCAAAAGCTTCTGTTCATTCTCATCCTCTGCATTTACCGAAATATTGAATTTTGCGTATCCGGTATATGCGTTGTCATTGTTTAGGGACATAAGAATCGAATTGTCGATATATTTTTCATTGCTCTCATACTCACGCTGAAGCATTTCAATCTCTTTTTCAAGTTGAGCGACGTCCTTGTTGTAGGATTTTATTTTTTCTTCCTTAGTCTCCTTACCGAAAACTCCGGTTGTCTTGGCATACGAAAACCCTGAAAGAAGAACAGCAAAAACAAGCCCGCACACAAGAATTTTTTTCCATCGCTTAAGAGGTCCGACAAACACTGTCGCAAGGTCAAGTCCAAGCTCATATTCTCTTATGTTTTTTTTATCCATTTTTATCCTCCAAAATTATCTTTTAACGGATTTTAAAACTTCCAAAAGTTTTTTTCTGTAAATTATTACAAGCACGATTATGACCGCAAGCATTGAATATCTTACCCAGAAATAGTCGTACGTTATAACCATAAATATCATTATGAGAAGCATTGCCGCAAAGGTAATAAGATAAAGCTTCAGGTTAAAAATACTGTTTATCGGGATTTCCTCTTTTTTGAGAATCTTCTTGCAGAAGAAGAAGTGGAACAATGCAAGCAATACATAACAGAAAAGAGTAGTATAGCCGGCAGCGTAATAGCCGAATCTCTTTATAAACACATAGTTAAGTCCCACATTTGCGAGAGCACAGAACACGCTTGCAATAGCGATATATGTTGTCTTTTTGTAATAGTACTCGATATTGCTGAAAAGAGAGTACATGAATATAAGAAATACGGAAACCGCAATCGGCGGTACGATTCCTATGGCATCAGCATATTTTTTTCCGGCAAACACATAGATAATTTCCGGAGTAAACACCATTGAGAGTGCAATAATTCCTGCAACAAGTATAACAAGAGAACTTGCATTTTTGCGTATATTTCCGTACTCTTTTTCCTTTATAGACGTGTAAACATACGGAACAAATGAGTTATTTATCGCATTTACTATAAGAATTGCAACCGTACCTATCGTATATGCGATTCCGTACATGGCTGCCTGTGAGCTTCCGTCAAGGTCCCTTATCATTATTCTGTCAGCCTGATTCAAAACCATGGTTGAGAGAAAATGCGGTATAAGAGGAAGGTTGAAAAGCAATGCATACTTCCAGTATTTTAGATTTACAAACTGTTTTCCGCCCATAAGAAGAATTATGAGGAGAGGAAAACAAAAAACAAAGTTTACACCGACATCCGAAAAAATCCTTGCCGCAAGCCTTGCCTCAGGCGTCTTTATAACCGCAACCGCCGCTACGGCAACACAGAGAATAGTTGAGATTACGCTCAGCGCAACAAGACTCTTATACTCATATGCAAATCTTTTTTGTGTTGCCCAAAGCTCATATGCAGGTAAAACCAACAGTTTTAAAAACATTGCATACATAAGGAACGGTGCAATACCGAAAACACCTGTCCAGAAGGTTTTTCCTATCATATATATTAAAAAAACCAGAAATGTACAAGTGACCGAAAGCCCCATCATAGAAGAGGTGAATCTTTTTTTATCATCATCGAATTCAACAAGACCCTTTCCGTATGCTCCGCTGGTTAAGTTGAGCGAAGAAAAGATAATTATAAGCGCATACCAAGACTGAAAAACGGTATAGTCGCCGTACTCGCCCGTTGTCATAATACGGGTAAAAATCGGTGTGGAGATAAGCGCGATTCCCTTGTTGAGTATATTACATATGGTAAACCAAACAGACGCTTTAACAGGGGCTGCAAGATTTACATATTTGTTTTTCAAAGACAATATTTTTTCTTTCATCCGAAATCCCTACAAGCCCATAAATTTTGCTATTCTTTCACAGCATTTATCATCACACGGGTCATAAAGCCTTGCAATGAGCTCCGTCCGTTTTTCTTTATACTCATCCTTACCCGAATATACTGTCTCAAGAAATTCGATAAACTGTTCAAAATTATATATCTTGGGTCCGGCGATGTATTCGTCAACATTTTTAACGCAGAGTCCGATTTTATAATCGTCAATGTCGGAAAAATCATATCCGATCGGTCTGTTAAGCGGCAAAAATTCGTAAGAAGCAGCCGAATAGTCGCTTATAAGTGCATCAACCTCACGCATAAGACGATAGTTGTCAATATCGAGTTTTTTTACATCTACCCCCGTCAGTACGAAAATATTGGACATGGAATGCAGTTTAAACTCTGAAAGATCCTGCATGGGATGAATTTTTATTATGAGAAGCATATCCATACAGACAAGCTTTTCATTCAGTTCAACGAGCATCTCTTCATTTTCCACAGTGGGTATACCCATAGGAAGCTCTGCCGCGCTGTCATTTCTCCGATCCCCTCCTCCTTTTCTGAAGGTGGGCATCCAAAGAATAACCTTTGAAAACTCTTTTTTCGTAATTTTCTTTAGCTCTCCCGTAGGCTCTGAAAAAAGAGTATCAAAGAACGGATAACCGAGATGAACAAACCTTTTTGAATTGATATCTATGTCCATCTGCTCCGCAAACACCGGCATAAACTCCATTGACGGAGCAAGGATGTAGTCAACGTAATCAGGAATAACATGGTTTCCTTTAACATTTTTAAGACCGATAGGCCCATGACAAAAGAAAAATGATTTCTGATCTTTCCTCATCTTATGAGTTATGTCACAATCCGCTGTAAATATTTTCGCAACACAAACATAGTAATCTTTTGCCGGTGAAGGTCTGAATTCGTAGTACGCTTTTACATTTTGCGGAAGATTATATTTCTTGTCATTTCTGAGTATCCAAATGATTTTGTATTTTTTGTTGTAGTTATTTTTTATGAGGTAGTCATAAAATGCACCGCCATTGCAATCAAAGTCATTATGGCTGGCTATCACAATAACGTCTTCAAGGGGTCTGTTTTTAAGAAATAACATAAG
>UQZY01000034.1 GCA_900545655.1 uncultured Oscillospiraceae bacterium | reverse complement strand
GCGGCCTCTTGAACCCCATTCAAGCGCGATACCAAACTTCGCCACACCCGGATATTTACTTTTTAAAAAATAGGTCCGGTTCGCACGAACCGGACCATGGTGCGAGAGACGGGACTTGAACCCGTACGAGTCGCCCCACACGCCCCTCAAACGTGCGCGTCTGCCGATTCCGCCACTCTCGCATGCCACGCGTGGGATATTTCCCTCACGCAACGTTGACTATTATAACAAAGGCTTTGCTCCGTGTCAACAAATATTTGCTAAAAAAATCAAATATTTTAAAGGCATTTTAAGTGACCTTAATCATAGTATTTTTCACGTCGTTTTTTTCTTACGAAAGCAAACGCCGCATAGGCTATTCCGAGTGCTGCAAATAACGCAAGTCCGACGTAAGTCGACACATTTGAAGTACCGTCAACCTTTAGGTCGCTCCAGTAGTTGCTCATAAGAGTCTGTGTTTCGGAATCAAGATTGTGGAAATACTGATAGTTTTCAGTAATGCTTTCATCGGGATAAATAACACTGCTGTCTCTTAAAGAGTACTCGTCAAGATACCTTACGATTTTATTCGGTGTACCGTAACAGATATACTCAGCGTTCGCAAGTGCTATTTCAGGTTCCTCCATGAAGTTAATGTAAAGCTCGGCTGCACCCTTGTTTTGGCATGTCGTTGGAATACACATGGAGTCAACAAAGATATTTGCGCCTTCCTTCGGATACGCAATTTCAAGATCCGGATTGTTGTCCTTCATTGTGAGGAAATCTCCGACATAGTACGGTGCCAATGCTGCGGCTCCGCTCTCCATGATATTGAATATCTCATCCATAACATACGAGCGAACAACGTTCTTTTCCGAGAGCAATTTATCATATGCAAGAGCCCAATCCTTCGGGTCGGTTGTGTTTAGATCCTGACCGAGAATAAGCTGTGCAATTCCGAAGGCGTCACGAGGATTGTTGAACATGAGGATGTTTCCCGCATACTTTTCGTCCCAGAGAGCCTCCCAGCTGTCGGGCTTTTTGTCCACCAGCTTCGAATTGTAGATAAGGGCAACATAGCCTACGTTATAGCATACCGAATATTCATCGTTCTTATCGAAATAAAGACCTTTGTATTCATCCGAGATATACTTAAAATTCGGTATGTTATCCATATTAAGCTTTTCGAGCAGTCCCTCATCCGCAAGGCGCTCAATCATGTAGTCCGAAGGTGTTATTACATCGTAATTTGCTCCGCCGCTCTTAAGCTTTGCGTACATATCCTCATTGCTGTCAAAATTAGTATAATTTATCTTTATGCCGGTAAGCTTTTCAAAGTATTTATTGACATCCAGAGAGTCCTCGGAGCCGTCGGAGATATACTCCCCCCAGTTATATACGTTTAAGGTCGTACCCCTGTACGGATTGTTCTTATAATAATTTTCGTCTATCTTGTAATCCTTTAGATAATAATGCGGTTCATCCTCGGCCGCAAAAGCAAAAGGAACAGAAAGTGCGAACAAAAAAGACATACAAAGAACAACGGAAATAATCTTCATTGTTTTTTTCACGACTCCAACCTCCTTTTCTCTTTGCGGAGGCGACGCGCTTCGCGACGATTCTCATCCTGTGCAAAATTGAAAAGAATGAGAAGCACAAAAACCACAACAAATATAATTGTAGAAAGCGCGTACATATCCGGTGTTACACGTTTTTTCGTCATAGAATAAATACGTATGGGAAGCGTCTGGAATTCAGGACCGCTTACAAAATAACTTATAACAAAGTCGTCAAGAGAAAGCGTAAACGCCATGATAAACGCTGCAAGTATTTCAGACTTAAGATACGGCAATGTAACCTTAAAAAACGCCTTAACGGGCGTACAACCGAGATCACAGGCAGCCTCGGTCAGATACCTGTCCATAGAACGAAATCTCGGAAGAATATTTAAAATCACATAAGGCAATTCAAATGTAATATGTGCAATAAGCATGGTTGTAAAGCCAAGCACTCCGGAAACCTTAAGTATCGTACCTATGAATACAAAAAGAAGCATCATTGAAATTCCGGTAACGATATCCGGATTCATCATGGGAATATTTGTTGCCGTCATAGTGAGCTTCTTATACGGCTTTGTTTTTGAATAATAAAGTCCTGTTGCGGAGATAGTTCCGACAACAGTCGAGATAATTGACGAAAGAACGGCAAGAACAAGTGTATTTTTAAGAGCCGCAATAGTTTTTTCGTCACGGAAAAGCTCCTTATACCAATGCAAAGAAAACGTCTCAAAAACACTGGTACTGTTTGATGAGTTAAAAGAGTAAAAAATGAGTACGGCAATAGGTGCATAGAGAAGAATAAAGATAAAAACGAGATAAAATCTTGATGCAAAGCTGTTTTTTTTCTTCATACCACAACACCTCCGTCATCGGGATCTCCGAATTTATTCATGACCGCAAGGCAGATGAGAATAAGAACCATAAGGAGAAGAGAAATACTTGCCCCAAGGTTATAGTTATACGCAGTCTGGAACTGCAACTCAATAACATCTCCGATAAGAGTATATTTTCCTCCGCCGAGTTTTTGTGAGATATAAAAGGTGGAAACGGACGGTACAAACACCATGGTAATACCCGAAACTATTCCGGCTTTAGTAAGCGGAATAATAACCTTTGTAAGCGCCTGGAATCCGCTTGCTCCGAGGTCTCTTGCCGCCTCTACAAGCTTATAGTCAAGCTTGGTCATAGAGGTATAAAGCGGCAACACCATAAACGGCAGATAGTTATAAACCATACCGAAAATAACCGCGCCGGGTGTGTTGATCATATGAACGGTACGAAGACCTATCCTGTGAAGCAGGTTGTTTATAATTTCCGTATCCTCAAAAAGAACCATGATAGCATATGTACGGAGAAGAAAGTTCATCCACATGGGAACCATGATGAGCATGATAAGTATCTTTTGTGTAGAAGCCTTTGTCCTTGAGATGATATACGCAAGCGGATATGAGACAAGGAGGCAAATGATTGTCGCTATTACTCCGAAATAGACGGATCTTGCGATAGTATCGGTATACATCGCAAGGGAGGAAATGTTTTCAAAAGAAAAATTTCCGGAACGATCCGTAAGTGCATAGTAAGCAACAATTAAGAGCGGAGCAACAATGAAAATTGCACACCAAAGTGCATAAGGCGCCGAAATAGCGTTATATGTCCTGTTTTTCACAGTCTCCCCTCCCTTTTACTCCTGAACCTCTTCCGGTTCCTCGGAAACAAGAACCTCATTTACGTCAGAGATATAATCCATCTCATCCGAGAAGCTTGAATAGTCACCGTAAAGTCCCGAATATTTTGACTTCTTCATGATATGTATCTCATCCGGCTTTATGAGGAGACCTATGATATCTCCCTCTTCCTGATAGTCGGTTGACTGAATCATCCACTTAAAGCCGCCGATATCCACGATTATTTCATAGTGAACGCCCTTGAAGGTTACCGATGTGACGGTTCCCGAAATCATTCCGTCCTCCGGAGAGCACACATCAACGTCCTCAGGTCTTACGACAACGTCGACGTTTTCATCTTCTTTAAAGCCCTTGTCAACGCAGTCAAAAACATGACCTGAAAATTCAACCTTGAAGTCCTTTTTCATAACACCGTCAAGTATGTTCGACTCACCTATAAAGTCGGCAACGAAAGCATTTTTCGGCTCATTGTATATGTCTGTCGGCGAACCGATATGCTGAATCTCACCATGATCCATTACAACAATGGTATCCGACATGGAGAGCGCTTCCTCCTGGTCATGTGTTACGTATATGAAAGTAATTCCGAGTCTTTGCTGGATATTTTTAAGTTCAACCTGCATATCCTTACGAAGCTTCAGGTCAAGAGCACCCAGAGGCTCGTCAAGGAGAAGAACGCGCGGATTTACGGCAAGAGCCCTTGCTATGGCAACACGCTGCTGCTGACCACCCGAAAGAGAATCAACGGAACGTCTGCCGAAACCCTTCAGGTCAACAAGGGAGAGCATCTCTTCAACCTTTTCTTTTATCTCCTGCTCCGACATCTTGCGAAGTCTGAGTCCGAATGCGATATTTTCATAGACGTTAAGATGCGGGAATAATGCATAACGCTGAAAAATGGTGTTAACCTGTCTCTCATGAGCCGGCACACCATTGATACACTTTCCTTCGAAAATAACCTCTCCGGAATCAGGTTCAAGGAATCCGGCAACAATTCTGAGCGTGGTTGTTTTACCGCAGCCCGACGGTCCGAGCAGGGTTACAAATTCACCGTCGCGAATATAAAGGTTTAAATCTTTGAGAATAGTTTCATTTTCAAAGCTTACGCAAATATCTTTTAGTTCGATAATAACGTTATTTTCCACGTATGCACTCCCTCTCAAAAAAAGTTGCAAATAAAAATATAGAGTAAAAATAATAAAAAGTCAATATAAAAAGGAGCTCCTCATTTCAGCACGAAAATGAGGAGCATTTATCAGTCGCGTTCTTCAAGAATATCCTTGTTTTTCCACAGCTCGACATACTTGCAAATGAGCTCTGCGGAATTGTCAATACCGAGTTCCGAGGAATTGATAACAAGGTCATAACCACTCGCCTCTCCCCATTTGGTTGAGCTGTGATAATTGTGATATGACCTTCTTTTATTATCCATTTTCTTCATAAGGTCAGCAGCTTCGCGTTCGGTGAAGCCTCTGTCTTTTACAAGGTGAGTAAGCTTTGTGTCGTAGTCACCTGTTATGAAAACGCGGATAAGTCCCGGACGGTCCTTGAGAACCTCCTCAGCACAGCGTCCTACGATGATAAACGATTCTCCCGTATCCGCAAGATCTCTTTCATACTTAAAAACCATCTCGGCAAGAACGTCCTCGATTGAGTTGGTGTGACCATTTATGCTTCTTGAGGTAAACGGATTTCTTTTCTTTTCGTCGTAATCCTTAATGAACCTTGGATCAAATCCGTGATTTTCAGCCATCTTGTGAAGAAGAGCCTTGTCAAGCACGGGAAGACCGAGCTTTTTTCCGGCTTTATCGGCAATCAGATGTCCGAGACTGCCGTATTCACGTCCTATGGTAATAATAATTTGACCTTTATTATCAGCCATAACTCTTCAACCTCCTTTTATCAGGTATATCTTACGTAAAGGCAAATCATACACACGGCAATTGTAATAACAGTCGCCGGCGCATTGTATTTGCAATATTTGCTCCAATTAATCGGATGTCCCGCTTTTGCGGAAAGGCTCGTTCCGACAACGTTTGCGGAAGCACCTATAGGTGTAGCCGAGCCGCCGATATCCGTTCCGAGTGAAAGTGTCCAGGCAAGTGTTGTCAGCGGAACTCCGGTAGTCTGAGCCATTGACTCAATAACGGGAATCATCGTAGCCGCAAACGGTATGTTATCGATAAATGCGGACGCAACAGCAGAAACCCAAAGCACAATGGCAATCATAACAAATATGTTTCCGCCTGATACCTTATCGATAAACGCCGCAATAACGCTCAGTATTCCTGTCTCCTCAAGACCTGAAACCACAACAAAAAGACCAACAAAAAACAGCAGAGTCTTATAGTCGATTTTCTTAATTATCGCAATAACGGATTTCTTGCCGTATGCAATAACGGTGGAAAGCAATGTAAGAGCAGCCGAAATGACGCCGATTGTCGCAACGGAAAGCTCTGTCTGCGCATGTGTAACAAGAAGAACTACGGTTATTGCAAAAACAATAACACTGCCGGCAAAGCCTTTTTTATTTGTTATCTCATCTGAAGGGTTAGGATAAACGATGTCAGCCGGTCTGTTCATCTCGCTTTCCTTAAGCTCTTTTCTCATTACAAAATAGAAATAAGGAATGATCAAAGCAAAGCTTATGAGAACAATAAGTCCGGTATTTGTAATAAAGTCAAAGAAAGTGTAGCCGAGAGCGGTACCTACAATTATGTTTGGAGGATCTCCGCACATCGTCGCCGAGCCGCCGAGGTTCGCACAGAAAATTTCAGACAAAACAAGCGGAATCGGGTCAAACTTCAGAGTTTTCGCAAGCTCGATGGATACTGCTGCAAGGAACATGATTACAGTAATACTGTCTATAAACATAGAAAGCACACCGGACATAAGCATAAAGCATATGAGAAGCGAAGTAGTTTTATAGTGTACAAGCTTCGCAATCTTAAGACAAAGCCAGTTGAAAAATCCGGCATGACCCATTCCCTCAACCATAACGGTCATCCCCGCTATGAAGATGATGGTTGACCAGTTTATACCGGTCGATTCGCCGCCTTTACCGTACCAGAACCCAAGGGTTCCGAGACTCTTATAATTAAGTGTCCTTACAATTGCTTCGGGCGAGTGCATACAAATCCCGAGAACCAGAATAAGCATGAGAGCTCCGGCTGCAAGAGTGACGTAATGGCGCTCGATCTTTTCGGAAATGATAAGAGCGAACATGCACACGAAAATGGCAATTGCAAGTACCTTTGCCAATACCATTGTCTCCACCTTCTTTAAAAATGTTTTGGTTTAAAGCGACAATAATTTTATCACTTTGTTATCATAAGTCAACCGATAAAAATAAATAAATCATAACAATATGCACAAGGCATATCATAGGAAGTCCGAGCATAAATTTCTTATGAAGAGTTTTATGATGAACGAGCTTCATAGTGAGAAATTCGGCAAGTGCGCCTCCGAGAAAAGCAATCAGAAAAAGGCTTGCTTCCGGGACACGCCATTTGTCGTGCTTCGCCTTATACTTATCAGATATTGTAATAATAACCGCCACTAGAGATATGGCGGTTAGATATACTGCAAGGCAAAGTAACACTGTTCTCTTATCCATATTATTTGAGAGTACGGATAAACGTGATGTTTCCCTCATTTATCATTGAATAATTGTTTGATTTCTCTTTACCAGCACGTTTTGCAATCTCGCGGTCAACACTGTAAAGCGCCATACACTCGGGACAGATAACAAAGAGGTCGTGATTATAATCATAAAGAGAAATACCGAATGCCCCTACTCCGCTGGAGGCCTTAAGGATATTCATAAAAACGGTTTTTTGGCACTGAGGGCAGGTGATACTCTCCGTCACTCCAAAATTCTTGATATGATCAGCTGCAAGTTTCATGTCAAATATCTCCTTCAAACACAACAATTGCATTACATTTATAGAAACATTTTATATTTTTAAATATTGTATGTCAACTAATATATTTCTTACGGAGTTTAAAAATGAAGAATAAATTTTTATCGCTGTTCATTGCTGTAATTCTGTTACTACTCTCCCTTCTTTCATTCTTGAAGCTTTACGGTGTTGACACTGAAAGAAAAGATAATGAAATACCGAAAAAAGCGCAAAAAGGTACTCAAAGTGACAGTGAAGAAAAAGTTCGTGCGGTTTGGATTTTTTACAAGGAGCTTGCAACCGATAATCCGGATAAAAAGGCGTATGAGAAGAAAATTTCCAAGATATTTCGTACACTTGAAGAGGAAAAATACAACGTAGCTTTTGTGCAAGTGCGAGCCTTTTCCGATGCTTTTTACAGGTCGGAATTTTTCAAACCGACAAAGTACCTTTGCGGCGGAGGCATGCCCTTTGACGCACTTGAAATAATATGTAAATACGCAAAAAAACACGGTATTCACGTACACGCGTGGATAAATCCTTACAGAGTAAGCTACGACAAGACCGAGAAAGTGACGGAAAGCATGCTGAAAACCGACAGCGGAATCTACTATGACCCCTCCTCAGCAAATGTGCAAATGCTCATTATAAACGGTATCCGAGAAATAATCGACAACTATGAAGTATACGGTATACATCTCGACGACTATTTTTATCCGACCGATATCGGAGATGCAGACAAAGACAGTTACATTGAGTACAAGAAAAACGGCGGAACACTGGAGACTGACGCATGGCGGCGCAGCAATGTAAACAACCTTATAAAGGAAATATACCGCACCTTAAAAGAAAAAGATGAAAATCTCATTTTTTCCGTAAGCCCCGGTGCCGACATAAAAAAAGACTACATTTCCTACTATGCGGACGTGTATGCATGGTGCGGAAACAAGGGCTACTGTGACTGGATAATTCCGCAGATTTATTTTGGCTTTAAAAACTCAAGCATGCCGTTTACAAAGACTCTTGATTCATGGGAGGCACTTATAAAAAATGACTCCGTAAAGCTTATTCCCGGTCTGCCGGCTTATAAGATCGGAAAAGAGGACGCGTATGCCGGCGAGGGTAAAACCGAATTCATTGACGGCGGAAAAGATGTTATAAAAAAACAAATCAAAGAGGTAAATTCAAGAAAAAACTGCGCAGGATACTCGATTTATTCGTATTCATACATAAAAGATATTCAATAAACAAAATTTTTTATTCATAGCACCAAACCGAAGATACAAAAAGACAGAGCTTACAAGATGTAAACTCTGTCTTTTAAAGTGTATCGTTGAGGAATTGAATATGGTTTATTTATCAGCCAAAGTATCTTTCAAGAAGACCCTTGAGAGCCTTGCCGTGTCTTGCTTCGTCACGAGCCATCTCATGAACTGTATCATGGATTGCGTCAAGGTTGTTTTTCTTAGCAACTGTTGCAAGCTCAACCTTACCCTGTGTTGCGCCGAATTCGCAGTCAACTCTCCATGCAAGGTTTGACTTTGTGTCAGCCTTCATGTTTGCTTCAAGGTCAGAACCAAGGAGTTCGGCAAACTTTGCAGCATGCTCAGCCTCTTCATAAGCAGCCTTTTCCCAGTAAAGTCCGATTTCGGGATAACCCTCTCTGTGAGCGATACGAGCCATGCAAAGGTACATACCAACCTCTGAGCACTCACCGTTGAAATTTGCCATAAGCTGATCGAAGATGTACTTCTTATCCTCTTCAGATATGTCAGGATTGTTCTTTACTGTCTCGGCATAGATACCGAACTTATGTTCAGCAGCAAGTGTAAGCTCTCCTTTTACTTCCTTGAAAGCATCTGACTTTGCGTGGCAAACCGGGCACTCTGCCGGTGCTGCTTCGCCTTCATAGATGTATCCGCATACTGTACAAACAAACTTTTTCATAATAATTAACCTCCAATAATAAAATCATGTTTTTTGTTTTTTTAAACAATTTTCACATATGCCTTTATAAATAAGGGAGTATGTATCTACTCTCCCGTTATAAAGCTTTTTGGGGATTTCCGTTATTTCGGGAATCTCTGGGAAGTCCAGGTCAAACATACCGCCGCAGTCCTTACAGGATAGGTGAAAATGCTGTGAAGTGTTTGCGTCGAATCTGTCCGATGTATCCCCCTTGATACAAATTATCTGTCCGTCCTCACAGAGCTGTTTTAAGTTTCTGTAAACGGTTGCAAGGCTGAGAGCGGGATACTCGGGCTTTAAGTCACGGTAAAGGTCCTCAGCTGTCGGATGATCATATCTACCCATAAGCTCGGCATAAATGGCGTTTCGCTGTTTACTGTTTCTTGCTATCGGCATTCCTCTCTCATCTCCTTATCAATAATGATAACTGTTATCATTATTATATCAATTATTTTTCATTTGTCAACAGGTAATTTGAAAATTTTTATTATATTACAATATTAAAACAACTCCTCTACCGAAGAATCAGTAAAGGAGTTGTTTTGGTAATGATAAATAGATTTTAATTATAACAGTAATGTTATCTTTTTTAGTAACAGCAATCTTATTTCTTTACATAGAAACTCTGTGGAATACCTTTTTTCCCTTTTTGATAACAATGCCGTTTTTAAGAGCTGATTCATCGTAAGAGACTTTCGGATCTGTCACCTTTTCGTCGTCAACAGATACGCCGCCCTGCTGTACAAGACGTCTTGCGTCACCGTTTGAGCCGCAGATACCTGTCTTAACGAGAAGAGTAAGAAGTCCTATTTTTCCGTCTGTAAGATCTTCTGCTGTGAGAACTGTCTCAGGCATATTGTCAAGATCTCCGTTTCCGCCGAAGAGAGCACGTGAGGTAGTCTGTGCTTTTTCTGCTTCCTCCTCACCGTGTACAAGCTTTGTAAGCTCATATGCAAGGATTTCCTTTGCCTTGTTAAGCTCGGAGCCCTCCCATTTGTCCATCTCGTCGATTTCTTCAACCGGCAGGAAGGTAAGCATTCGGATACACTTAAGAACGTCATCGTCCCCGACATTTCTCCAATACTGATAGAACTCATACGGAGAGGTCTTGTTCGGATCAAGCCATACGGCGCCGTTTGCCGTCTTGCCCATCTTCTTACCCTCAGAGTTCATAAGGAGAGTAATTGTCATTGCATATGCGTCTTTGCCGAGTTTTCTGCGGATGAGTTCAGTACCTCCGAGCATATTCGACCACTGATCGTCTCCGCCGAACTGCATATTGCAGCCGTACTTCTGGAAAAGATAATAGAAGTCATAAGACTGCATAATCATATAGTTAAACTCAAGGAATGAGAGACCTTTCTCCATTCTCTGCTTGTAGCACTCCGCTCTCAGCATGTTGTTTACCGAGAAGCAGGCACCGACATCACGAAGAAGGTCAATGTAATTGAGCTTCAAAAGCCAGTCTGCATTGTTTACCATAATTGCCTTGTCGGGTCCGAATTCAATAAAGCGCTCCATCTGTTTCTTAAAGCAGTCACAGTTGTGCTGAATGATTTCAGGGGTCATCATTGAACGCATATCCGTTCTTCCCGACGGGTCACCAACGTAACCTGTTCCGCCTCCGATAAGTACAACAGGCTTATTCCCTGCCATCTGAAGTCTTTTCATAAGGCAAAGAGCCATGAAATGACCTACGTGGAGACTGTCTGCTGTCGGATCAAAGCCGATATAAAAGGTGGCCTTACCGTTGTTGATAAGCTCCTTTATCTCCTCTTCGTCCGTCACCTGAGCTATAAGCCCACGTGCAACAAGTTCGTCATAAATTGTCATCGATCTTTTCCTTTCATTTGAATATTTTTGTATATCATATGTTTACCATATGGTTTTAAAATTTATTGTCAAAGCATTACGGAATATGTTATACCATTCTACCGGTATTTTCAAGCATTTCCTTTGCGCTCTCAAGTTGAAGCTCGGTTATGTTCACGCCACCGATAATACGGGCAATTTCCCGAATGCGCCCGGCGCTGTCAAGCGGAGTGACGTTTGTATATGTTTTATTGTTGCGAACTTCCTTGCTGATGAGAAAATGGCAATCCGCATACGCCGCAACACGGGCGCTGTGCGTTATACAGATAACCTGATATTTTTCGGAAACCCTTGAGAGGGAAATTGCAATTTTCTCGGCGGCGCTTCCCGAAACCCCGGTATCAATTTCATCAAAAATCATTGTCGCGACGTTGTTTTTTACGTCAGCAAGTACATTTTGTATGGCAAGAAGTATTCGCGACAATTCACCGCCCGAAGCAATTTTCGAAAGCGGCTTAAGGCCCTCTCCGGGGTTCGGCGAAATAAGGAATTCAATAACGTCCGAGCCTGTCGGATTGAGCTTACAGTGCGTAAAGCTTGTTTTTATTTCAACATTCGGCATATCAAGAAATGAGAGCTCGTGCTTTACGTGAACTTCAAAAACAGAGGCTGCATGCTTTCTTGCGTCGGATAATTTATCCGCGGATAAAAGAAGCTTATCCTTCTTTATCTCAAGCTCTTTTTCGAGTTCTTCTCTTGAAAGATCCATGTTCGTAAGCGCTTCGAGCTCCGAAGAGGCATTTTCGAGATACTTCAGTATCTCTTCCTCATCCTCTCCGTACTTTTCCTTAAGAGAGTGGATAAGACTTATGCGTTCCTCAATACGTGAAAGCTCGGCAGGGTTAAATTCACAGTCATAAAGAGCCTTTTCAATCTCGTCCTTTTTTTCGGAAAGAGAGTAAGTAAGGTCAAGCAATGACGTGTGGATATCTCTTAACGGCTCATAATAATTTGCCGACCGCTCGAGTTCTCTGCATGTTTCAAACAAGAGGTTTAAAACTCCTGTGTTCTCATCTGAATCATTCATTACGGAAAGAGAGCTTTGAAGACCCTTCATAACCTTTTCGGAGTTTCTGAAAAGGCTGCGCTTTTCACAGAGTTCATTATACTCTCCGACACGAATATCGGCAGCCGAAATCTCTTCAATCTGGTATTTGAGAAGTTCAATTCTTCTGTTCTTTTCATCTTCGTTGTTGCTGAGAGCTTTGTATCTTCTGTAAAGAGAGGAATACTCGGTATACCTCTCTAAATAGTCGTTGTAAAGTCCCTCGAGTTTTTCGAGTGAATCAAGGTACTTATAGTGATACTCCGGATTGAGCAGATTTTGGCTGTCATGCTGGCCGTGAATACTTATAAGGTCCTTTCCTATGGCTTTAAGCATGGAAACCGTGACAGGAGTCTGATTGACCTTGCAAATATTCCTTCCGTCGGCATTTATTGTTCTTGAAATGATAAGACTTTCGTCATCGGGAAAGGGAATATCCATGTCCGACAATGTATTCTTAACGTCGTCCGAAATTTCGTCAAAGACGGCAACAACCGTTGCCTTGTCAGAGCCGGTGCGTATGAGTTCCTTGGACGTACGCTCCCCGAGAACGGCAGAAAGTGCGTCTATAATTATGGATTTACCGGCACCTGTTTCACCGCTTAGGACATTCAGCCCCTTTTCAAAGCAGATAGCGGCGCTCTCAATTATAGCTATGTTATCAATTTTCAGATTGCTTAACATAAGAACTCCTCTTCGGACAAAAAATTTTCTTTTTACTCAACCATTATTGACTTGAGTTTTTCACAAAAAGACCTTGCGTCCTGCTCGGAACGGCAAAGAACAAAAATTGTGTCATCTCCCGCAAGTGTTCCGAGTGTTCCTCCCCAATGCATCGCATCTATGGACGCACATGCGGCATTTGCCATTCCCACATGGGTTTTAACAACGCACATATTCATCGCGAAATCGGCTTGAATAATCGCGCCGGAAAGAATAGTTCTGTACTTTTCAGTAAGCTTATCCTCCTCGGAGGTGTTTACCGAATACACCGATTTACCGGAATCTCCGATTTTTTTAATAAGCTTGAGATCCTTTATGTCTCTCGACACGGTTGCCTGTGTGACATCAAAGCCCCTGTCACGAAGCTTCTTTATGAGCTCATCCTGGGTTGAGATAGGTTCATCAGTGATAAGTGTAACTATCTCCTGCTGTCTTTTTTTTCGTATGTTCATCTCATTTTCCCTCATTTCCTGCAAGCTTATTGTTTAGTATTTCAAAAAATTCATCGTTTTTAATTCTTATGAATTTTGCGTATTTATCGGATTTTTTGACGGAGATGACGTCCCCCTTGATAACATTCTTTGATTCTTCTCCGTCACAGGAAAGAAAGAGGTCCGTATTTGTAGTGCTTTCACTGCAATAAACATCTATCCTGTTCTTGTCGCTGAATACAATTGATCTCGCAAAAAGAGACTGCGGACAGATAGGCGTAACAAGGATAGCCTCTATACTCGGGTTTATAACGGGGCCTCCGGCTGAAAGCGAATATGCGGATGAACCCGTGGGAGTCGCAACGATAATTCCGTCAGCTCTGTATGTATTTATAAGCTTACCGTCACAGTTTACACATAGATCCGTTATCTTCAGAGTATCCCCTCTTGCCAGCACAACGTCGTTTATGCAACGAGCCGAATAAATCTCTTTACCGTCGCGTTTTACGCTGACGTCAAGAAGCATACGCAGGTCTATGATGTAGCTGCCGTCAATAAGGTTTTTAAGAAGCTCAAGCTCGTCGCTCTCAAGACCTGCCATAAATGCAAGCCGTCCCGCATTTATACAGAGAATCGGCTTATCATACTCAACGGTAGTCTTTGCCGCCCTGAGCGTTGAGCCGTCTCCGCCGACCGAAATGACAACATGACACCATCTGAGAAGCTCGTCAAATGTCATAAACGACATATTTTCGATTGATGAAAAAGCCTCGGTGTTTTCCTTGATGGTTGCGTAATCGGCTCCGTATTTTTTAAGCCATGAACATATTTCGACTGTGACATCCCTTGCCTTTTCACGGGTAAGGTTCGGAAGCAATGCAATATTCATTATTGATTATTCTCCTCTTTGTTTGAAGAATTAAGTATCTCATGTGACTGTTTAGCAAGCTCTGACGGAGAAGTCGTAAGCAGGTTCGACGGAGCTTCGGATTTTTCGATAAACAGAAGGTATTCAATATTTCCCTCAGGACCTTTTATAGGGGAAAAATCAAGACCGAGCAATGAAAAGCCGTTTGAAAGAGCAAAGGATGTGATAGTCTCAAGTACCTCCACATGGGTCGAAAGCTCTCTTACAACGCCCTTTTTCCCAACCTTTTCACGGCCTGCTTCAAACTGCGGCTTGATAAGACATACTGCCTGTCCGCCCGTTTTAAGCCTTTCTCGCATGACCGGAAGAATTATTTTAAGAGAAATAAAAGAAACATCCACGCTTGCAAAGTCAATAGGATCCGGAATTTCCTTTTCGGTAACGTTCCTGAAGTTCGTCCGTTCCATGTTTATAACACGTGAATCCGAGCGAAGCTTCCATGCGAGCTGTCCGTAACCGACGTCTATCGAATAGACCTTTACAGCGCCGTTTTGAAGCATACAATCTGTGAAGCCGCCCGTAGACGCACCGATATCCATACAAATCTTCCCCGAAAGCTCAAGAGGAAAGACCTTCATGGCTTTTTCAAGCTTGTAGCCACCGCGACTGACATAAGGCATCTTACTGCCTCGAACCTCAATGGAATCCGAAGGCTTTATCTGCGCACCGGCTTTAAGTTCTTTCTGTCCGTTTACGTATACGTTTCCTGACATAATCAATGCTCGTGCTTTTTCTCTGCTGTCCGTATGACCGGTTTCGTAAACAACAACGTCGAGTCTTTTTTTATCGCTCACGTTTTTTTACACTCTCCTCAGAACTTCTTCAACCTGCTTGTCCGCGGAAAGTCCGAACTCGGAAAGAAGAACCGGTATCGGAGCATGGTGGACAAATGTATTCTCAACGGCAATATGAGAATAAGAAAGCTCTAATCCGCTTTCAAGAATAAGGGATGCGAATGATTCCCCTATTCCTCCCGACTTCATTCCCTCTTCGAAGAAGATAGCCGTATCAACCTTTTTCAGCTCGTTTACAACCTTTTTGTCTATAGGCCATATCCTGTTGAGCTTTATGATTTTGATGTCAATGTCGTACTCTGAAAGCTTTTTAAGAGCAAGTGCAGACTGAGAAAAAAGACTTCCGTATGTAATTATTGCAACAGTTGAAGACTTTTTGCCGTACACGGAATAGGTTTTGTCCGTTGCCTCATACTTTGGGGGAAGATAGCCCTCGCATCCTCTCGGATAACGCACGGCAACAATTGAATCCTCTCCGTCCACCGCAAGTTCAAAATCGATTTTCATTTCTTCATATGACGAAGGACTGTAGATAACCGCACCGGGTATGCTCTTAAGAAACGGAACGTCCAGAAGTCCCTGATGACTTCTTCCGTCCTCGCCTACAAAGCCTGCTCTGTCAACGGCAAGAATAACTTTTTTATTCTGCATGGCAACGTCATGCACGATTTCATCATATGATCTTTGAAGGAATGTCGAATAAACAGCAAAAACCGGAATCATGCTTCCCGCGGCAAGTCCGCCGGCAAATGTCACGGCATGCTCTTCCGCAATTCCAACGTCAAAAAATCTCTGCGGAAATTTTTTTGAAAATCCCTCAAGACCGGTTCCCAAAGCCATTGCCGCCGTGATGGCGCATATCTTTCCGTTCTTTTCCGCAAGAGAACAAAGGATATCTCCGAAGGTGTCGGAATAATTTTTATCCCCGGATTTTTTCAGGGGCTCTCCCGTGTCAATGTCAAATTTTGAGATACCGTGAAACACAGACGGATTGTTTTCCGCAAATGAATATCCTTTTCCTTTGATTGTTCTGACATGAAGTAAAACGGGAGTGTCAAACTCCTTGGCACTTTCAAGAGCTTTTTCAAGAGCCTTGATATTGTGTCCGTCTATCGGTCCCATATATGAAAAGCCAAGGTCCTCAAAGAAATTACTCTGATAAAGAAGATTTTTGGCGGCCTTTTTTGTGTGTTTTACAAATCTGTAGATCTTTCCGCCGTCAGGAATACTTTCAAGAATATCGGAAACGCCTTCTTTAAAGCGGTAGTAAACAGGGTTTGTCCTTGCAGCGGCAAGATACATCGCCATTGAACCGACATTCGGGGAGATAGACATCTCGTTATCATTCAGAATGACAATAAGGTTTGTGTCTTTTCCTCCGGCGTTATTTAGCGCCTCATACACAAGTCCGCCTGTAAAGGAGCCGTCACCGATAACAGCAACCGTAAATGATTTTTTATTGTTGATTGTTTCCGCCACGGACAGACCGTATGCAGCCGAAACAGAGGTTCCGCTGTGGCCCGCCGCAAAAACGTCATGTATACTTTCTTCAGGGTTCGGAAAGCCCGAAAGACCGCCGTTTTGACGAAGTGTATCAAATTTATCATAACGTCCTGTAAGGAGCTTGTGAGTATAAACCTGGTGCCCGACATCCCAAACGAAGTGATCCTCAGGAGAGTTAAACACACGGTGCATTGCTATTGTGAGTTCAACCGTTCCGAGGTTTGAAGCGAGATGTCCGCCTGTAACCGAAACAGTATTTATAAGAACATTCCGTATCTCGTCAGCAAGGCTGTAAAGTTCATCCTCGCCGAGACTCTTTATGTCATCGGGACCGGTTATTTTATCTAAGTATCTAATATCCATATTTTTCGTCCTGTTATTGTTGACTGATAGTTTTTTGTTATGATTTTAGTTCGTAAATTTTCTATGCGAAATCCATTAAATTAAAAGCTTTACATCGCCCTGTAGAGCAGGTATTTTGTCCATTCAACAAGGTTATGATTGTTATCGAAAACAGAGAGTGCGTCCACAGCTTTTTTTGTGTATTCGGCGGACAGCTCCTTTGCTTTGTCAATGCCGAGCAGGGATACATATGTGACTTTTCCGTTTTCGGCATCCTGTCCGACTTCTTTTCCGAGAAGCTCAGGGGAGCCTGTAACGTCGAGTATATCATCTACAATCTGGAAAGCAAGTCCGAGGTTTTCGGCATATGCTCTCGCAGCGTCAAACTGGATATTCGTAGCTCTTGCACATGCACAGCCTATTTCACATGCACAGCGTATAAGCGCGCCGGTCTTGAGCTTGTGAGTTTCCTCGATATCTCTTATCGTAAGGTCTGAGCGGTTTTCGTTCTGTACATCCATTGTCTGTCCGCCGACCATTCCGTAAATACCCGAATAATTTGAGAGAAAACGTATACACCTGACGGCAACCTCGGGAGAAACAGATGCGTCCGAGGCAATCTGAAAGGCATATGTCAAAAGAGCGTCTCCCGCGAGAACACCGAAGGTTTCGCCGAACTTTTTATGGCATGATTCCTTCCCCCTGCGAAAATCGTCGTCATCCATACAAGGAAGGTCATCATGTATAAGAGAATAGGTATGGACCATTTCGAGAGCGCATGCAAACGGTATGGCGTCGGAAATATTTCCTCCGCACATCCTGCAAAACTCAAGCGTCAGTATCGGCCGAAGTCTCTTTCCTCCGTTTTCAACACTGTAAGCCATAGCGTCGGCAACAATCTGATAATCCGTGTTTTTTATAAGCAGATACTCGTCAAGAGTAACGTTTATGAGATTTATATATGACTTAAAGTACTTCTTTGCTTCCTCCGAAAGTTGAAAGCCGCTTTTTTCCTGCATTTTAATTTTCCCCTTGTTCTGATTCTTTTTCAATATTTGCACCTGCGAGCTTTATTATTTTTTGCTCAGCCTCGGTAAGCTTTGTGTTGCAAAAAGCCGCAAGCTTTGTCCCCTCTTCAAAGAGCTTCAGCGATTCATCGAGATTTTTTGAGCCGTCCTCGAGAGACGCAACGATTTTTTCAAGTCTTACCATTGCCTCTTCGTAAGTAAGTTCTTTTTCCGACATATATCAACTACTCCTTATCATTTTTCTTATCAATTACTTTACAGCTGATCTTTCCGTCTGCGACCTTAAGTGAAATATCATCCGAAAGAGAAACATCATTTATGCTCTTTATCACTCTGCCGTCTTTTTCCGCGATGGCATATCCTCTTCCCAGAACCTTCAGCGGTGAAAAAGCGTCAAGACGTCTCATTTCAAGTTCAAAACGATTTTTCTGTGCAGTAAACACAGAGGTCATGCATGAGCTCATCCTGTCGGAATACCCATCAAGAATAAGTCTTCTTTCATCGATAAGACCCAACGGGCTTTTCAACACATTCTTTGACCTTATAAAGTCAAGACTGTCCTTGTAAGAATTCAGCATATTTGTCACGGTACGCTGAATGTGCAATCGCATCTTTGAGATGTCGGAAAGCTCGGTTCTTATGTCCGGTACGCTTACCTCTGCGGCGGCTGAGGGCGTCGGAGCCCTATAATCCGCAACAAAGTCTGCAATAGTATAATCAATCTCATGACCGACGCCCGTGATGAGCGGAGTCTTGCATGAGTATATGGTTCTCGCAACACGCTCATCATTGAAGCACCAAAGGTCTTCAATGGAGCCGCCGCCGCGTGCAAGAATGATAACATCTGCTCTGCCTGATTCGTCAAGTGACGTAATCGCTTTTATGATTTCGGGAACAGCCGCTTCACCCTGAACCTTTGTCGGCGACAGAAGTATATCCGCCATGGGCCACCTGCGCTTCAGAACATTTTTAATGTCCTCAAACGCGGCCGCCGTATCGGAGGTAACAACACCCACGGTTTTAGGATAACGCGGAAGCGTTTTCTTATGCTCTGCCGCAAACAGACCTTCCTTCATGAGCTTTTCCTTAAGCTGTTCAAAGGCAAGAGTCAGTGAGCCGATTCCGTCCGGCTGCATATTCTGTATATAAAGCTGATACTGTCCGTCCCTCTGAAATACGGAAACACTGCCGAATACTATAACGCTCATTCCGTCGGCAGGCATAAACTTAAGACGTGATGCGTTACCCTTGAACATGACGGCTTTTATCGCCGATTTTTCATCCTTAAGGGTCATATACATATGACCGCTCGAGTGCGCCTTAAAGTTTGAAATCTCTCCGACGATAAATAATTCACGCAGCGTTATGTCGGAATCGATCATATCCTTTATGTAGTTGTTAAGTGTCGAAACAGTATAAACCTTCGGTGAAACACTTTCCATCTTTATCTACCCTTTTGAATACTCATTGCATAAGTGACGCAAGTATGGCAAGACCTGCGGCATTGTCGGATGAAAACCCGGGAGTCGCAAAGAAGCAATTCGGATTTTGCGCTTCTATGTCA
>UQZY01000033.1 GCA_900545655.1 uncultured Oscillospiraceae bacterium | reverse complement strand
CAGATGCCTTTCCCGGCGGCATGCTGGTATTTGACGCAGCAAACCGGACGGCGGTAAAGATGATCGCGAAGACATGGCTCAAGAGTGCGAAGATTCAAGATGTTGGCGCGTATTTCGCGGTTTCCGACGCTCCCAAAGAGATCGGTGCGTGGCACAGCCGTTTGCAGGTTACGAGCCACGGCTATATGCTGGGCTACAACGATCTCCGCGATCCATCCGTCAGCGGCTTTTTCCGTTTTCTCGCCAAAATCGGCGACGGTATGATGAAAATGCAGATCGTGAAGATCAGATTTGGTGGCAAGCAATGAAAATGAGCAAAGAAAAACGAGCGCTTATTGCGGGCATGATTGGGTGCTCGCTCTATGTGATCGGCGACTTCTTGTTTGCGGCGACCGGGAAAACCCAAAGCACGGAATCCATCGGGCTGATGGTCAAGGTCGCCTATCTCGATATGGCCACATGGCGCATGGTGGTCAGCATTATCTGCGGTGTTCTCGGGACGGCGCTCTAACAGCGGATTGAAGCAATGACAGCCTCTGCTATCATTTGGAGTTCAATCCAAAATTAAAAAAACCTTCGGAAGCATTTCAGGTGGCTCATATTTCAAGTTCGGTCTATTCCAGCGTCAAGAAGATGTGAAATGGACAACTGGTGCCCCTATCAGCCTTTTGTGGAGACTCACCAGATCAGCACGGTACGAAATTGCTTCCTCATACCGACTGCGTCTTCAGATGTCATCGAAAAAGGTGTGGTATCACTTGGTATGCTGCAGAATTTTGGATTACAGAATATTCAGATTCGTTTGTTGCCTGCGAGTACCATGTATAAGCATTATATTGATAATACTAAATTCAACCTACAATCGTTAAATCTCTAAGATTGAAAAACAATCATTTAACGATTGCACCTATAATTCAACGATTACCCTCAGCAGTTCAACGAATACTCGGCTTTTTAACGATTACAACGGCACAGAAAGTTACAATCCTCCTAAAACGCACAAAACCCCGCCGCAGAATTGCCTGCATCGGGGTTCGTTTATGAGCCTGAACAGCCGAAAAGCCCTATTTCAAGCGGTTTTCGGGTATAGAAAAAGCCCACCGTAATTCTATCAAAATTACGGTGGCCTTATGGCGGAGAGCATGGGATTCGAACCCACGAAGCCCCTTTAAGGACTTACACGATTTCCAATCGTGCTCCTTCGGCCAGCTCGGACAACTCTCCAAATGAAATGCGCTTTATCGGCGCGGGATTTATTATACAAAAAGGCTGAAGATAAATCAAGGATTATTTCAGCCTTTTTTATTTATGGGAAAACTTCTCAAGAATCACAGAACAGCGGCAAGGAAATCCTTTGTTCTCTTTACCTGAGGATTCTCAAAAATCTGTTCCGGTGTACCCTCTTCCGCTATGACACCGTCTGCTATGAGAAGAACGCGGTCGGAAACGTCGCGAGCAAATCCCATCTCGTGTGTAACGATAACCATGGTCATACCCTGCTCGGCAAGCTCCTTGATAACGTTCAAAACCTCACCGACCATCTCGGGGTCAAGTGCAGAGGTCGGCTCATCAAACAGCATGATGTCGGGACTCATGGCAAGAGCACGTGCAATAGCCACACGCTGCTGCTGACCGCCCGAAAGCTGATGCGGATAACAATCAGCCTTCTCTTCAAGCCCTACTCTTTTCAGAAGTTCAAAAGCCTTTTTCTCAGCTTCTGTCTTTGACATGAGCTTAAGGTCAACCGGTGCAAGCATGATGTTTTGAAGAACGGTTTTATGCGGAAAAAGATTGAACTGCTGGAACACCATTCCTATGTTCTGACGCACCTTATTTATGTTTACCTTTTTGTCGGTTATCTCATAACCGTCAATCATAACCTTTCCGGCTGTAATATCCTCAAGCCTGTTAAGGCAGCGGAGAAAGGTTGACTTACCGCCTCCTGACGGGCCTATAACACATACAACCTCGCCCTCATGAACCTCCAAATCAATTCCGTTGAGAACCTTAAGGTGACCGAAGCTTTTTTTCAGGCCTTCGACCTTTATCTTAACTTTATTGCTCTTTATGGCCACGGTTAAGTCTCCTTTCGATTGCTTTTGAAACAGCCATGAGAATGGATGTTATAACGAGATAGAAGAGTGCTGCGTACATATAAGTCTCAAAATACTGATATGTGCTTCCCGCGTATACACCGGCTTTGTTTACAATCTCGGAAAGTCCGATGATGGAAAGAATCGATGTATCCTTAATTGTAATAATAAACTGGTTTACGAGCGCAGGAACAACAATTTTGAACGCCTGTGGAAGTACAATCTTCTGCATGGTTTTAAACTTTGTAAGACCGAGACTTCTCGCAGCCTCCGTCTGACCTTTCGGAACAGCCTGAATACCGCTTCGAAATATCTCTGCAAGATACGCGCCCGCGTTAAGGCTAAGTGTAATGATAGCCGCGGACATCGGCGAAAGCGTAAAGCGTTCAAAAGAACCGCCGTCAGCCATCGCCTTGATGATAAGGTTTGCAATCTGCGGAATACCGAAGTATACGAGCATAGCCTGAACCATCATTGGCGTACCTCTTATTATCCAGATATAAACTCCTGAAAGAGCTTTCAGAATTTTAGATTTGGATAACTGCATAAGACAGGCAATAAGACCCAAAAACATGCCTATCAGAAGAGATATAAGCGAAACTTTAATTGTAAATGCGGCACCCTCCCAAAGCAACGGAGTAGCCTTTTCAAAGACCTTCGCAAAATCCATAACACAATCCACTCAATCCAAAGATAATTCAGCATGGTAAGAGTACCACACTGAATTATCTGTAATTATTATTCAGAAATCAATAATACGATTAATAGCCGTACTTTGCAAGGATTTCTTTAAGTTTTCCGTTTTCGGAGATGTTCTTAAGACCTTCGTTGAGCATCTTAAGAAGCTCTTCGTTTTCACCCTTCTTTACGGCAATTCCGTAAGGAGCGGCATTTATAACGTCGCCGACTGTCTTAAGTCCGATGTTCTCATCGGTCTTTATAGCCCAACCCATAACCGAGTAATCCTCAAAACAAGCGGAGTTGTTGCCGTTCTTAACTGCCGTGTACATTGTCGGGGAATCCTCATAGTACTGAATCTCAAAGCCGTATTTCTTCGCAGCCTCTTCAGCATACTTTGCGCCCATTGTACTTGACTTAACCGCAACCTTTGTGCCCTTTAGGTCCTCAAGCTTTGTAACTGTGCTGTCTTTAGCTGTTACAAGGATCTGACCGTCGTTGAAATAACCCTCGGTGAAGTCAAATGTCTCTTTTCTTTCATCGGTTATTGTCATACCTGCGATAGCGGCATCTGCCTGACCTGTCTGAACTGCGCTGCATGCAGCCTTGAAGCCAACGTTGTCAATCTTGTACTTGAAGCCCTGATCTTCAGCGATAGCAGCAATGATATCCATGTCGATACCAACGTACTTGTTTGAGTCTGTGTCAAGATACTCAAACGGTGCAAAAGCATTGTCAGATGCGATTACCCACACCTTTTCTTCTTTTGTCTTTCCGTCATCCTTCTCCTTACCGCATGCGGCAAAAAGAAGAGACATCATAAGAATAGCCATTAATAATGCGAGAATTCTTTTTGAAACTTTCATTTTTAATCTCCTTTTATAAAGTCTGATTTGCAAAATTGCTTTTTCATTATACAGTTTTTTTTCCTCTTTGTCATTATTTATTTTTTTCAGTGAAAAAACGGAATTTGGCATGTTTAATAATTCACAAGCGTTTATTACACAATAAACTGTTGAAGTTGTCGATATAAAATGCTATAATTTGTGTATCTTTTACGGAAAATATACAATGGATAGGTTGTGTGGAGAAATGAAATGCCCTTTTTGCAGTTTTGAGGAGAGCAAGGTAATTGACTCAAGACCAACAGATGAAGGAGAACGTATAAGACGCCGCAGAGAGTGTATGAAATGCGGAAAACGTTTTACGACTTACGAGGTTATCGAGAGCGTGCCTCTTATAGTTGTGAAAAAGGACAAGTCGCGTGAGCAGTTTGACAGAAACAAGCTCATGGGCGGCATGCTTCGTGCGTGTGAAAAACGACCCGTACCGCTCCAGACTATTGAGGCTGCCGTAGATGATATCGAATCTTATCTCCAGAACTCTCTTGACAGAGAGGTAACCTCGGATAAGATAGGAGAACTTGCCATGGACAAGCTCCGTGATATCGACGAAGTCGCATATGTTCGCTTTGCCTCTGTTTACAGACAGTTCAAGGACATAACCACCTTCCTTGACGAGGTTTCAAAATTACTTCAGGAAAAATAATCTTTCCTGTTGACATGCCGGATGAGTTGTGATAGCATTTCACCAACGACAAGAAGGAGTAAGTTCTCATGACTAAAAGAACTCTCACAGTTGAATACCGTTACGTAAGCTATGCCTACTACTATGGCAAGGCTTATTTCGGTGTGGCTGAAAAAGAGAGTTAACGCAGGAGACTACGGCTTTTTTGTAGAAATGATTTTGCGACCTCACAGTCAACCGGCTGTGAGGTCTATTTTTTTTGAAGGTAGGAAACAAATATGGTAATCATCTTAAAGGAAAACCCGAATAAAGAACAACTGCAAAGTCTCCGTAACTGGATTACGGATAAAGGTCTTCAGATACACGAATCAAAGGGTATGCACCAAACTATCTGGGGTCTTGTCGGGGACACAACACAGGTTGACATAGACCTCATTTCAGCACTGGATATCGTTGAAAACGTAAAACGGATTCAGGAGCCTTATAAAAAAGCAAACAGAAAATTTCATCCGAAGGATACCGTTATTGAGGTAGCGGGAACAAAAATCGGAGGCGGAAATCTTACGCTCATTGCCGGTCCTTGCTCGGTTGAATCAAAGGAACAAATCATCGGGATTGCAAAAGCAGTTAAAGAAAGCGGTGCCACAATTCTAAGAGGCGGTGCTTTCAAGCCGCGTACATCCCCCTACTCCTTCCAGGGGCTGCGTGCGGACGGAATTGAGCTTCTTCTTGAAGCACGGGAAGCAACGGGACTTCCGATAATCACCGAAATAATGGATATCTCACAGCTCCAGCTTTTCAAGGAAGTGGATATCATTCAGGTCGGCGCAAGAAATATGCAGAATTTTGAGCTTCTGAAGGTTCTCGGACAGATTGATAAACCGATACTTTTAAAAAGAGGTCTTTCGGCAACGTATGAAGAGCTTCTCATGAGTGCGGAGTACATTATGTCCGGAGGAAACAAGCAGGTTATTCTCTGTGAACGCGGAATACGCACATTTGAGACCTATACAAGAAATACCCTCGACATTGCGGCTGTTCCGGTTCTCAAAAAGCTTACACATCTTCCGATAGTTATCGACCCGAGCCATTCCGGAGGAAAATCCGAACTTGTTGCTCCTCTCTCCTATGCGGGTGTTGCGGCGGGCTGTGACGGACTTATAATCGAGGTACACAATGACCCTCCGCACGCACTTTCTGACGGTCCGCAGTGCCTTCGCCCCGAGGAGTTTGACGCCGTGGCAAAGAAATGTGCGGAGATACATAAGGTAGTTTCTTAAGGAAGGATAAAAATGAATACAGATATTAAAACCGTCGGTATTGTCGGTCTGGGACTCATAGGCGGTTCTATGGCAAAGGCAGTTTCAGAGCATACCGGTGCTGCCGTTTTCGGCTTTGACATAAACAATGAAGTAATGAACATGGCTGTCATGTCGGGAAGTATAAAGGGTATGCTTACAAAAGAAAAGCTCAGAGAATGTGACCTCCTTATGGTAGCCCTCACACCGCAGAGGCTCATAAACTGGGTATGCGAAAATGCGAAATATTTTGGCAAAGACACCATTCTCTGTGACCTTTGCGGAATAAAGCGTGTAGTTATGGATAAGCTCATTCCCGTATCAAAGAACTACGGCTTTCCGTATGTAGGCGGACACCCTATGGCAGGAAAAGAGGTTTCCGGTTTTGTAAATGCCGAGCCGTCTCTTTTTAACGGAGCCTCAATGATTTTAGTTCCTCAAAAGGAAACCAATATAAACTGCCTCGACGCTCTTAAGTCCTTTTTTCTCCGTATAGGCTTCGGAACGGTTGTGTTTACCACCAAGGAGGAGCACGATCAAATCATATCTTATACATCGCAGCTTGCCCATATCACCTCAAGCGCATATATAAAATCCCCGACCTCGCAAAAACACATGGGCTTTTCCGCGGGCAGCTATAAGGATATGACAAGAGTCGCAAGACTTGACCCCGCCATGTGGACAGAGCTTTTTCTTGACAACCGTGACAACCTTTGCGCAGAGCTTCACGAGCTTATAAAAAATCTTACCGATTACCTGGACGCGCTGGAGGCTGATGACGAGAAGGGACTTTACAGCCTGCTCGAGGACGGTCTTATTAAAAAACTCAATGATAAAGACGGGTGTGAATGATGAATCTCATAACGGATGTTGATGTACGTACTTCCAATGAATACACGGTACATATCGGAACGGACCTTATTGACCGTGCAGGTGCGCTTATTTCGGAAACTCTCTCGGGAACGGGAAAGACAAAAACCGCATACGGCAAAAAAATCGCGGTTATAAGCGATTCAAATGTTGCGCCGCTCTACCTTGACAGAGTATGCCGTTCTTTAATCGACGAGGGTTTCACTGCGGTATCCTTTGTTTTTGATGCCGGGGAAAAATCCAAAAACGCAGACACGCTTGAAAGTATATGGAACTTTCTCGCCGAAAATGAAATCACACGGTCGGACTGTATCGTTGCCCTTGGCGGCGGTGTCGTTGGAGATATCTCGGGCTTTGCCGCGGCGACATTTCTCAGAGGAATAGATTTTATTCAGATTCCCACCACTCTCCTTGCTGCCGTGGATTCATCTGTCGGCGGGAAAACCGCTATAGACCTGAGAAGCGGAAAGAACCTTGCAGGCGCATTTCTCCAACCCCTTACCGCTATCTGTGACACCGAGACTCTGAAAACCCTGCCGTGCGACACCCTTATCGACGGAATGGCGGAGTGCATAAAATATGCGGTTCTGCGCGGAGGAAGAATACTTGAATTGTTTAATGAGATAAGTATTTCGGACAAAGACGATAAAGATAGTATCTATTCGGCTCTTGAGGATTACCTTCCGGAGATAATCGCAGAGTCCGTTAAAATAAAAGCGGATTATGTTGTCGCCGACGAGTTTGACAACGGGGAGAGAAAAATGCTCAATCTCGGTCACACAATCGGCCATTCTCTTGAAAAAATGAGTTCTTTCAAGTTGACCCACGGATGTGCGGTTTCACTCGGTATGTCAATCATTACAAAGGGCTCCGAAGCGCTCGGATACACCGAAAAAGGCACTTGGGAAGCGGTCAATTCCCTTCTTCGAAAGTTTTTCCTTCCGACCGACCTTGAGGGATACAAAAATATAATTCCGACAAGCGACTATAAAGCTATCGCAAAAAATGCGCTCGGTGACAAAAAGAGAAACGGCGACGTTATCTCTCTTGTCATACCCGAAAGAATCGGTCGTTGTACTTTGAGGGACATTCCGGTTGCGGAAATCGAGAATTTTGTATCCCTCGGACTCAAAGGATAAATCGGGGTGAAAAATGGACATTTCAATCACAAAAAGCACTCTTCACGGCAACTACAACGCTATCGAATCAAAGTCGCATCTTCACAGACTTCTTATGTGCTCCGCCCTATGCGCAGAGGATACGGATATTGAATTCGGTAAAAGCCATTCAAGAATTTCAAAGGATGTTCTTGCAACGTATTTGTGCCTTAAGGCTCTCGGAACAAAAATTGCATTTATAACAGACGGAGCATATGTAAGACCGGGATTTTCAAAAAATACGGATGAAGCCGTTGCTCTCGACTGCAATGAAAGCGGTACAACGCTGCGGTTTATTCTTCCCCTTACCGCCTATCTGTGCAGCAAGGGTATATTTTCGGAGATACACATAAAAGGAAAAGAATCTCTCATGTCACGTCCGACGGACGACCTTATAAATACACTCACAGAGCACGGTGCAAAAATAAAAAAAGCAAATAATTCTCTTATTGTTAAAGGCGGTCTTAAAGCCGGAGTTTTTACATTGCCGGGTGACGTAAGCTCACAATTCGTATCCGGGCTTCTTTTTATCCTGCCTCTGCTTAAGGACAGCAGGATTTCACTCACCTCGCCTCTTGAGTCAAATTTTTATGTGGATATGACCATAGAAACAATGCGAAAATTCGGTATAAATATACTTGTAAGAGATGAAAGAGAATATACTGCGGCGAAAAGCTCCGAATACGTGTCTCCGGGGAAAATTCTCTGCGAGGGTGACTGGTCAAATGCCGCACCCTTTATTGCCGTATCCGAGCTTCAGAGCAATATACTCTCCACTGTTTCAGACGGACTCGGGCAGCTGCAAATCCACGGTGTTTCCATGAATTCTCTTCAGGGTGACTCAAAAATCGTGGAAATTTCAAGAGAATTTGAAACACACGGAGACAGAGAGATTGACATAACAAACACACCGGATCTTGTTCCCGTGCTCGCCGTGCTTGCCGCATTTTCAAAGGGAAACACGCTGTTTACAGGCTGCAGGCGTCTTAAGTATAAAGAAAGCAATCGGCTCGCGACAGTTTGCGAGTTGATAAACAAGCTCGGCGGAAAAGCAGAAGAGACCTTTGACAAAGACGGCGACGATGCACTTCTCGTATACGGTATACCGCTGACAGGCGGCACGATATCAAGTCACAATGACCACCGCTTGGTTATGGCTGCCGCCACAGCAGGTGTCTTCTGCAGAAACGGCGTAATAATAAGGGATGCCGAAGCAATAGAAAAATCATATCCGACATTTTTTGACGAATACCGACGACTCGGAGGTAAAGCAGATGTTATCAAGCCTTGGTAATAAACTTAAAATAAGTGTTTTCGGAGAATCACATGCACCGGAAATAGGTGTTATCATCAACGGTTTTCCAAAAGACAAATTTATCGACAAACATAAGCTTCAAAACTTTCTCGACCGCAGAAAGCCGGGAAAAAATAAGTTTTCCACACCGCGCAGTGAAGCCGATATACCGATTTTTGAATCGGGACTCGACGAAAACGGAATTACAAACGGAGAAGTTATCCGCGCTGTTATAAAAAACACAAATATCCGTTCCTCGGACTATGACAATCTCAAGGACTGTCCGAGACCGGGACACGCCGACTACTCTGCCCGTATAAAATACGGTGATACCGTAGACATGAGCGGCGGCGGTCCTTTTTCGGGACGGCTTACAGCACCTGTTTGTGTTGCCGGAGGGATGTGCTTACCGCTGCTGTCCGAAAAAGGGATTACTGTCGGAGCGCATATTTTAAGTATAGGAAAGGTCTGCGAAAAAGATTTTTCCGCCGCTCTTCCTCCGACGCTTGATTCCGCGAGGGCTTTTCTGAAATCAATTGGTGAAAAAGAATTTCCGGTTATTGATGATAATGCCGGTGAAATGATGAAAGCAGAGATACAAAAAGCGGCGGCGGACTCCGACTCTGTCGGAGGTGTTGTGGAATGTACCGTAGTCGGCTTACCCGCCGGTCTCGGAGGTCCGCTCTTTGACGGCGTCGAGGGCAGACTTGCCTCTGCCCTGTTCGGCATTCCGGCTGTAAAGGCAATTGAATCCGGAAACGGTGTTGAAGCCGCAGCGTTAAAAGGGTCGGAAAATAACGACCCATTCTGCTATGAAAACGGCGAGGTAAAAACAAAAACAAATCATCACGGCGGTATACTCGGCGGAATAACCACCGGAATGCCTCTCACGTTTAAAGTGTACTTTAAACCGACGCCGTCAATAAGCAAGTCTCAGCACACGGTAAATCTCAAGACAAAGGAAAATACCGAAATAGTGATAAAGGGTCGCCACGACCCCTGTATCGTTCCGCGCGCCGTTCCCGTTGTCGAAGCCGTGGCGGCACTTGTCATAACAGATTTATTACTCGAAAGCGGCTGCGATTTATAAGTATTTTTCATTTTTCTTTTTTCTTATTCAGGAAAAACAAATCTGCCGAAAGACAGGCATATTTGGGAAAACAAATATATTCAAAAAGTAAGCATATTTGAAAAGCAAGCATGTTCAAAAAGCAAGCATGTTTGGAAAGCAAGCATGTTTGGAAAGCAAGCATGTTTGGAAAGCAGGTATATTTGAAATAACAAGTTTATTTGAAAACCGGATTTACTGTCGCTTACTAATTTCTTGAAAGAAGCACCCCGGGATGTTAAAATATTTTTTGAAATAAGCTACAAGAAAAGCAAAAAGCAAGAGATAAACAAAAAACGTAGCCTGAGGAAGAAAACACTTTGAAACCATTTTGAAGCTTAAAGGAGAAACCTGAGATGAGCCGTGATCTTAAAGATGTACGCAACGAACTCGACAGTCTTGACAAGACAATACTTGACGCATTTCTTAAAAGAATGAAGCTTTCGGAGGATGTTGCCCTTTATAAAGCGGAAAACAATATGCCTATAGAGGATACAACACGCGAGCTGCAGATTATCGAAAATGTATCCGCAAAAAGCGGTGAATTCGGCGCGTACTCCTCCGCCCTATTCCGAACAATGATTGAACTTTCAAAAGACTATCAGGAGCATTGGATACGCGGGTATAATAAGGAGCAAAAGCGTCAGGTTGAAGAAATGCCCGGTATTTACGGCTTACTCGGACAGCATCTTTCCCACAGCTATTCAGAACAAATTCACCAGCTTCTCGGACTTGTCGGCAAGGTTGCATATGATTATAAGCTCCACGAAACGCCGCCGGAGAACCTTGAAGCCTTCTTAAGCCGCCCCGACGTTCAGGGACTGAACGTAACCATTCCCTATAAAACAGCGGTGCTTGCCTTTTGTGAAGAAATTTCCGAAAGCGTTTTAAGCTGCGGCGCGGCGAACACCATCGTTAAGCGTGACGGAAAATTATATGCATATAACACAGATATCGAAGGCTTCAAATATATGGTGTTTGCCTCCGGGATAAACATCGACGGTAAAAAGGTCCTCGTACTCGGCTCCGGCGGCGCATCAAAGGCAGTCTGCGCTGCACTCAGGGAACTCGGTGCGTCTGAAATAATTGTCATCTCGAGAAACGGTCCTATAGACTATGACTGCCTTTCACTTCACCCTGATACGGATGTCATTGTCAACACGACGCCAGTCGGCATGTATCCCGACAACCTAAAAAAGCCTGTTTCTCTCAAAAGTTTTCCAAAGCTTACGGGCGTGCTCGACATCATATACAATCCGAAGCTCACGGGGCTTCTGCTTGAAGCGGAAAACCTCGGCATACCCCATGCAGGCGGACTTCATATGCTTGTTGCGCAGGCAAAGGCGTCTTTTGAGATATTCTTTGACCGCAAGCTTCCAAACTCGGTTGTTGCGGATATTGTCAATAAGCTTCAGAGCGAGATGGAAAATATCATCCTTACGGGGATGCCGGGATGCGGTAAAAGCACAATAGCGAAAGCCCTTTCCGTTGCAACAGGCAGAGAGGTTATAGATATCGACACCGAGATAGAAAAAACAAACAGAAGAAGTTGTGCCGAAATAATAACAAAATACGGAGAGGAAAAATTCCGTGAGCTTGAGCACGGAGAAATACTGAAACACTGCAAGAAGAGCGGAAAAATAATTGCCCTCGGCGGCGGTGCTGTACTGGATTCCGAGAATCACCCTGCCATAAGACAAAACGGTAAAATATTTTTCATAAGGCGTGATGTCGAGCTTCTCCCGACAGATGACAGACCGCTCTCAAAAAGTCCCGAAACCCTCAAGGAGATGCAAAAAATACGCCTTCCTCTCTATCAGAAAATCGCAGACGTTGAGATTGAAAATAACGGTGCAATCGAGGATGCCGTTAAAGCGATACTCAGGTATATCTGAGGTCTCAACTCAAAAGCACAGGCAACATAACCAATATACTGATTGTTTATCTTCCCCCTTTGTGGTATAATACTGAAAGTTTTTAGGAGAAAAATTCGGTTATTATCATATTAGGGGGACTTTTTTTGATAGGATATTGGAGTTATACGGTGATTCTCACCTATTTGGGGCTTGTCTCCGCTTTCACGGGAATTGTGTTTTCCGTTCTTTTTGCAACAGGTGAAATCATCTCAAGTGTCATCTTTCCGCTTGGCTGCCTTCTCATATGCGGCTTCTGTGACATGTTTGACGGACGTGTGGCAAGGACGAAGAAAAACAGAAGCGAGGACGAAAAGAACTTCGGTATGCAGATAGATTCACTATGCGACCTTGTATGCTTTACGGTTTTACCCGCAACACTCGGCTTTTGCCTTGGAGGAAATTGTATTTTAGCTGCCGTTGCAGGCGCCACACTTATCTTAGCGGGTGTTGTTAGACTTGCGTATTTCAATGTTGAGGAAATGAAAAGACGCAGCGACCCGGAAAATGACGACCACACTTATACCGGTCTTCCGGTAACAAGCACTGCCCTGCTTATCCCTGTTCTTTTTTTGTTTAAGGATTTCGCAGGCTCGATGTTTTCGACCTTTTATCAGATTTCTCTGATCATCATAGCCGTTCTCTTTGTTTTGAATTTCAAGCTTCCGAAGCCAGGTCCGCGAGGAATACTGATAATGACGGTCGTAAGCTGTACAACCATATGTGTGCTTGCACGCACATGGTATATTCTTATTCCGGTAGCACCGTTCCTTTTCGTCGGTATATATATGTTCATCAAAAACAGAAAGCACGAAAAGTCATAAGCTCATACACATACTTTTTCTCATTGACCTTTATGCTTGTCCGTATAAAATTGACAAAACATTAACAGAGATACTGCAAAAAAATATAAATATAGTCTTGAAAATATAAATCGTTATGTTTAAAATATATTTAACTAAATAAAGGAGGTCACTTAGCATGGCTTACAAAATTACTGACGCTTGCGTAGCTTGTGGTTCTTGTAAGGACGGCTGTCCTGTAGAGGCAATCTCTGAGGGCGACATCTACAAGATTGACGCTGACACTTGCATCGATTGCGGTTCATGTGCAGACACATGCCCGACAGGAGCTATTGAGCAGGCATAAGTGTAATTACTTTGCGGAAAAGACCCGGCTTTGCCGTCGGGTCTTTTTTGTTTTATTTTGTTTTTATTTTCTTTTATACACAGTTAAAATGTGCTATACTTATTGTGCTTTTATAAACACATTCGCCATACACGGGGAGGACAACTATGTCTGAAATAACAAAGCAGGCGCTGGCGACCTCATTTAAAGAATTACTTGAAAAGCGCCACATAAGTAAAATAACCGTAAAAGATATCGTTGGAATATGCGGTGTAAACCGACAAACCTTTTATTATCATTTCAGGGACGTTTACGATCTTCTTGCTTACACCTATACATACGAAATAACAAAATACTTTGATGAAAAAGGGATTGACTTTGACAATCCCGACATAAATGTCGCCATCAAGGCCTTGTTTTACTTTTTTCTCGAAAATAAAACACCGATTCTTAATTCATATGACTCCGAGCATAGAGTACAGTATGAGGAAATCATACGAATTCTCATAACTCCCGTTGTGCTGAATAAGATAAATTCTTTTTCCGACAAAGAAGATATCTCTGACGACATGAAAAACTTTGTTGCAAACTTCTATGTCTATGCATGCTGCGGCTTTATACTTAAATGGATTGAAGAAGGTCTTCCGGACAGATTTGTCGTCCATATCGACTATTATTCTGCCATAATAAACGGTTCCCTTGAAACCTTGCTTAATAAGCTTATGGATGCCTCTTCATCTGCTACAAACACACCTTAGTGTACAAAAATACGACAAAGAGTGCGGAATGTCTATTTCTGCACTCTCTTTTTTTATCTAGAATGGGGTTAAAGACGACTTCAGTAATCACCTTGTACCTAAAAAAAGCAATACCCTATGAAGCAAAGAATCATAACGGGTGCCTGTTTTTACAATAGAACACCGGTTTTATTCGCGATTACTGTTTTAAGTTTCGCTCATGACAAATTTCGAGGAGATTTCATTGGATATAACACCCACATGGAAAGTTTTTTGCTTTAAGCTGACTGCCCCTTTCTTTTTGTAGTCTTGCAAAGCTAACAAGCAGTCAAATGCGAAAATTATTACAGCGCGCCTGTGCTTATTCCTTAGACACTCGTTCTGGTTCTTGCTTTCATAACCGTTTTTGCAAACAACAAAAGCTTACGGACAGTTTTTCTGTAGTCACTAACCTCGGTGATTTATCAATGTCCGTGATAAAGCGTATCTGCGGAATCAAGGATTGCGACAAGCTCCTCCCCGGGCACGTCGAAATTCTCATCCGGCTTTACGATACTCTTTTCACTGCTCCATTGACATTGGTATTTTACAATATATTCAAGAGTTCAGGCGGGCTTTTCCCTATGGTTTTATAAGACCTGTTTATAAAAGCTTATTTCTCTCCATCCGCCTGAATAAAAAATGACAAAAGACCCGGTCTCCCATTGCCGGGTCTTTTGTTTTATGTTAAAATACGAAACGGTGGTGAAAAACATGTCAAAATGCGATAACGGCAATGAAATTCTGAAAAAAGACGAATTCATTGAAACGCTCGGTAAAGGTGTTTCTCTCATCTGTTCCCCCTCGCACGGTTTCGGAACGGATGCCATACTGCTTGCCGATTTTTCGTCTCCGAAAAAGAATGACAAATGCTGTGATCTCGGATGCGGCTGCGGTATCATACCCATGCTTTGGTACAGAAACGGAGTACGTGAAGCTATATACGGGGTTGATATACAGGAATACGCCGCAGAACAGTTTTCACGCTCACTCAGACTTAACAATTCCCCTGAAAATATCACAGTCCTTAATCACGACCTGAGAAAAATACGCGAAGCCCTGCCCGGAGGTTCCTTTAACCTTGTCACTATGAATCCGCCGTACAAGCCCGCATATACCGGTATACTGTCGGAAACCGATTCAGATAAAATTGCCCGCCACGAAACCATGTGCAACATAGATGACGTATGCAAGGCGGCTGCCTTTCTCCTGAATTTCGGCGGAAGATTTGTCATGTGTCACAGACCGGAGCGCCTTTGCGACGTCATATGCAGCATGAGAGAAAACAGTATTGAGCCAAAGCGAATACGCTTTGTCATGAAGCGTCCCGACACCGCTCCGTGGCTTTTTCTCATTGAAGGTAAACGCGGCGCAAAGCCGCATATAACCGTCATGCCTCCCCTCATCATCCAAAACGAAAAGGGAAGCAATTCGGAAGAACTCGACAAAATAATCGGCGACTATAAAGGAGAGTAATAATATGCCCGGTAAATTATTTGTAACCGGTACCCCCATCGGAAATCTTTCGGATTTCTCGCCGCGCGCCGTAGAGGTGCTAAAGGCTTGCGACTTTATTGCTGCCGAGGATACACGTGTTACGTTAAAGCTTCTCAATCATTTCGGCATCAAAAAGCCGCTCACAAGCTACTATGAACATAACAAGGATCAAAAACAGGATACCATTCTATCACGCATCATGAGCAGCGAGAACTGTGTGCTCGTGTCAGATGCCGGTATGCCTGCCATCTCCGATCCCGGTATGGAACTTGTAAACGCATGCCACGAGCACGGTATTTCCGTCGTGTCGGTACCCGGCCCGACGGCTTTTGCTACGGCGCTTGCTATCTCCGGAATGGACAACGGCAGATTCACCTTTGAAGGATTTTTAAGCGTCAACAAGAAGTCCCGGAGACAGCATATCGACGAGATTCGCGCCGAGCGCCGTACAATGATTTTCTACGAGGCGCCGCATAAGCTCTCAACAACGCTCAAGGACCTTTACGAGGCGCTCGGAGAAAGAAATATTGCCATAGTACGCGAGATAACAAAGATACACGAGGAAGTGATACGCACAACCCTTTCACAGGCAGTTATCGACTACCCGGACAACAACCTAAAGGGCGAGCTTGTACTTATCATAGAGGGTGCAAAAGAATCGGCAAAGGAAGAAATAACGCTTGACGACGCAAAAAAGCTCGCACTCTCCTTTGTGGATGCCGGCATGTCAAAAAATGATGCGGCAAAGATGGCGGCAAAACAGTCCGGACTTAAAAAAAGTGACATCTATAAGCTTTTAAACAATGAATAAGATATATACATCAACATTCATCACTTAAAAAGCTGCTATTCAACAAACAAAATATTCTGTTATAAAACAAATAAAACACATGCGTTAAAATTCAATAAATTTTTCAGAAATTAAAGCGGTGTTTAAACGGCACAAGCATATTTTTGACAAGAAAAAGGCGATGTAATTGCAACAACAATTACATCGCTCTTTATTTTTTCGATTAAAAAAATTTTTATTACTGTAAATCCTTTGACAGCCCTTACCTATACTCTTCCTTGAGAATATCCTTTATAACATCCTTTTTTATTGCAAATTCCGGTGTTCCCATATATCCGGGCGCAACCTCGTATTTGTCAAAGGCGATAACAAGGTCTCCGTTTTCATTCCAGTAGAAATTGTGGCTGTTATCAAGGTTTACGAAGTCATAGCCTATCTCGGCACGGTCCACCCAGTAAAGCTTGTCGTGATCCGCAGCCATTATCTCTTTCATCTGTCGCTTGATTTCAGTTTCCAAAACAGATGAGAAATCCTCTGTTGTGAAAAGGTCCTTTAAGGTTACAATTTTACCGGTTGTTTTGTCAATATGGTAGAACTTATAGTATGTGTTACTGCTGCCTGCTGCCTCATGAACACGGATTCTGAGAGTAAACCATCTGTCGGTATTTGTTACAACATCATAGTCTACAAAAATACCGCTGTGTCCCTTGTCTCCGACCTCTTCAACCTCCTTGTTGAACCTGTCTGCAAGAATTTTTGTAAGCTCATCAACATCCTTGTTGATAAAATCTACAGCATCTCCCTTTTCGGATTCAATCGCCGGAACATCGATATCCATGTCGTGCTTGCCGTCCGAATAAAAATAATTGCGTATGGTCACTACCCTTACAAAGCTGCCGATAACAGGCACCTTTTCCAAGGCGTGTGCGTATGTTGTACTGCAGTTCGGAAGAACTACAAAGCATATGAAAATAAAGCACGCCGCCGCGGCTGCAATTTTCGGAAGAAGCTTAATCCTTGTCGGCTTACTCTCCTTTTCCGGCAAGTCTGAAAGAGCTTTATCTATTCTTTCTTTTACGACGTCGGGAACAGAGATATCCTCTTCTTCTATCTTCTGTTTTATAATCTTATCAAAATCATTCATCCCCGAAATCCTCCTTAAGAATTTCCCGCAATTGCTTTCTTGCACGGGATAATTGCTGTTTTACGGCAATCGTTGTATCACCTGTTACCTTTGAAATCTCGTTGATTGATAAATCCTCATAATAATGCAATAAAATAACCGTCCGGTATGGCTGCTTCAGACTTTTTACCGCTCTTTGCAGAGACATCTTTACTTCGATATCCTTTTTTTCTTTTCCCTCGTCGGAAACATCTATCTCATACATCGGAATTATTTTCGTGTTTTTGCGTATATACTCAACCGCCGTGTTATGAATTATTTTAAGTATCCACGTTTTAAATGCCTCTTCATTCTTTAACGAATCAATATTTTCATAGGCACGAAAAATTGCTTCCCCAATCACATCCGCGGCATCTGCATCATTTTGAAGTAACGAAGACGCGAGAAAATACATCGCCTTTTCGTGAAGTTTTATTTGCTCACAAAATGTATCCTTATCAATCAACGTCATGCCTCCTCAGATGATTTTTGCCGTCTCCTGACAAATCCACTTGCCCCACTCGACATAATACTTCGCATAAAGATGCGCATTATCGGATGTCTTGTCAGCAGAAAGATTTCCGTCCTTATCGTCAAATAAACGGTTCCCGTCCATATAATAAATATTCTTGCTGTCGGCAAGCTTTGACAACTCCGAATTAAGCTTATTTATGGACTTGTTATTTATATATTTATCGCTGTCGCTGCGCTTTTTGGAAACGTGCAGGTTTGCCTGAATGAAAATTTTTGCGTCAGGCTGTTTCTCGGCAATGTAATCAATCAATTCGCCGTATTTTTTCATTATGCTCTGAAAATCGTATCCCAGCTCATTTATACCGAGCATTACGTATATCTTGCCATATTTTTTGTTGGATAGCAACTCATCAAGGGTAAGTTTTCCGACAGACGGAACCGAAATACGGTTCTTCTTTATGTTGAATACGCTCATACCGGTTCCGCAAAAGAAATTCGCCTTGTCAAGTCCCGCATACTCCATCAGGCCGACCGTTCTGGAATCACCTATGAAAAGAGTGTCCGACAAAAACTCCGGCGGAAGCTCCTTCTTTTCCGTGCTTTCGGCTTCGGTCGGTTTGCCTGCTTCCGTAGCAGGCTGCGTTTTTGTTTCCGCAGAGGCTTCCTTTTCCGCTTTAGTCACATTTTCCGTAACGGTTTTACTCGGGGATTCATGCGTTGGCTTTGTCAGCTTGTCGGTTTCTTTTCCGCTGTTTTTACATGAGGAAAAAATGACAACGAAAACTATCATAAGCGCAAACATAACTATTGTAAGGAAATTTGTTTTTTTCATCAGTGACACCTCTCAGAATCTGAAATATAAAAACGGATCATCAAAACCGCGATACATACAATAAAGACTTGCAGAAAGAACTGCGAAAAGGAAAACACATATTATCTTCCGGTTCTTTACTCGCCGTAAAAGCCTGTACGGAGCCTTTGAAGAAAGTATCGTTCCGGCAATAAAGAATGGGTAGTATTGACCGAGATACTTAAGATAATCGTGCCTGAATACCGACCATACTCCCTGCCCGAAGAACGGGAAAAGCCTTGTGAACAAAACGCCCAGTTGACCGATATCATTTACGGCAAAGACCGCCCACGTAACCGGAACTAAAAATGCCATATATACGTGACCTATCGCGCGATGGTCGCAAAGGAACTTCCCTGTCCACAGCTTTTCGGAGGTAATGATAAGGAAAAGAACGAAGCCCCACAGTAAAAAGTTGTATCCCGCCCCGTGCCATATTCCCGTCAGAAGCCAAACAATCAGCAGGTTTACGATTGTTCTGAGTGTTCCCTTTCTGTTTCCGCCGAGCGGTATATACACATATTCTCGAAACCAGTTTCCGAGCGTTATGTGCCACCTGCGCCAAAAGTCCGTCATGGTAACGCTTGTATACGGATGATTGAAGTTTATCGGAAGCTTAAAGCCCATCATCTTTCCGAGACCTATCGCCATAAGCGAATACCCGAAAAAGTCGAAGTACAGCTGAAATGAAAACGCAATTACCGACATCCACGCAAGAGGTGTTGACAGGCTTTCAAAGCCTATGGTCTGAGCCTGCGTCCACAGCTTGCCTATGGGGTTTGCAAGCAGCACCTTAAGTCCCAGCCCGAAAATGAAAATCCCGAACCCCTTAAAAGCCATCCTGCGGGTTATCCTTCTTTTCTCAAGTCTGTCGGAAATCTCTCTGTAGGTAACGATAGGCCCTGCGATAAGCTGCGCAAACATGGAGATATAAACCGCGAAGTTAAGCAGATTCTTTTCCGCTTTGATTTTTCCGCCGTAAACATCCGCGATATACGACATACCCTGAAATGTGTAAAAGGAAATTCCAATCGGAAGAATTATTTCCTTAAACGAAGCAAGACCGCTGCTTATCTTCCCGAATTCACCTATAATAAAGTTTCCGTATTTGAATATGCACAGGGAAATCAGATGAAAAATCACACCGCATACAAGAAAAAGCTTTTTATGCTTCGGGTATTTTTCTATAAAGAGCCCGACTGTAAAGTCAACCAGAATGCTGATGATGAACAATACAAAGTGGTACGGCGCATTCAGCGTTCCTATAAAATAAAAAGTCATACTTCCTATCAGAAGGATGATATTTCTGTACTTTTCCGGGGCGATGTAATAGCACCCGAAAAAAACAGGCATAAAAATCAAAACAAATTGTAAACTGCTGAAAACCATAT
>UQZY01000032.1 GCA_900545655.1 uncultured Oscillospiraceae bacterium | reverse complement strand
CCAGAAAAAGGTCTCCCCGGGAGCAAAAGCATTTTTAAAGCCTTCAATACGCACTTTATCCATACAAACATAATTATCTGAGATGCATAATGCTTTTTTATGTCCAAGCTCCCTGAAATATTTTCCCGCCTGATAGCCTCCGTCAAAATTATCAATTACTAAATTGACCACTTTTGAGCATCTCTCAAAAAACCGTCATATACAACAAAGGATATTCTCATCTGATTCCTGAGTTTCTCATAATCAGCTTCGCAAAAACCCATAAGAATTAATCCTTCCATATTCCACATAGATGCAAAAACCGGAATTTCTTTGATATCTGCCGTTGTTTTTATCATCAGAAAATATCCCTTTTTGTTTACTTCGTGCGAAAGTGCATTTAACGATGACATAACAAAGCCGTCCTCCAAAACTCTGCCTTCATACTTAACATGGTCATTTATCACCACGCCGATTATTTTTGAGTTGTTTCTGGCAAGCAGAATACCGGCCATGTTGGGGATATATCCTGTCCTTTCCAACTCCTGCTGGACTCTTTTTACCGTTTCATCTAAAATTTTATTTGTTTTGCCGTGAATTACGTTAGAAACTGTCGCCGTACTGAGACCTAATGCTTCTGCTATATCCACAATTCGAACTCGGTTCTGTGACATCTTCATTCCTTCTTTATCCTGTTTATTCTATCTGTTTACATAGTATAGCAGAACAACAGAGTACGCAATGGTTAAACGCATAACCCTTTACAAAAATCCAAGGTCCTTTTATGGTATTTTTCACAAAAAAACAGACAGCATTACCTGTTGTCTGTCTTTTTCAGAATATTATTTAATATGCTTTACCCTCTAAGCAATCTTAAAGACACGAATAAGGAATATCCAGGCGATGAAGAAATAATTTTCACTATCTCCTCAACAAAAATCGGCTCCTTTAATACTTCTTTATTCATCGCAAAGCCTCCTTCCTCCCCAAAAAAGGGCATAAAAAATCCACCGTAACATCACTGTTACACAAACAATCCCTTGTTGTGATTTAGCTTATCACGATGAAAAAAGGCTTATTATATACAAAAAAAGACGCACACCTACAGACTCTTTATGCATAATCCAAGTCTGATTTCATCGTTATATGTACTTCGACTTTGACTATCACAACTGTCCATAAATGTTCGCCTCCCTCTTATTTTTGATGACGATTAATTATATCATATTTACCTTATTTTTTCCAGTAAAATGACCTCGGCAACTAATTTCAAATTCCTTTTCAAGGAAAAGAAAAACAGAGACTCAAATGAGTCTCTGTTCATGTTGGTGATCCATCGGGGATTCGAACCCCGGACACCTTGATTAAAAGTCAAGTGCTCTGCCAACTGAGCTAATGAATCATGTTCTGAGCGCCTCATAAATAATACTTTATAAGGCGCATGAAGTCAAGGATATTTTTACAAATCAAACAAAGAGTAAAACTGCAAGAGTTGCTATGGCAACCACGACAAGAGCAACACCGAGAATGACTGTTATCTTTGAGAGAACAGCATCCTTCTGATGACCCTTTGTCTTGTCAAAAAAGGAAGAATCTCCGCCGCCCATTACGGCAGATGCATCCGAGCTTCTGTCTTTTTGAATAAGGACAACAACAATGAGAGCTATGGAAATAATAATCAAAATAATTGCAAGTGCTATCTGTAATCCGGTCATATCATAAGCCTCCAAAAAGGTAATGTTCGTTTAAGCGACTAAGGTATTTTAGCACAATATCCAATACTTTGCAAGGAATTTTGAAAGTAATATGTATATAAAATGAAAAAATGCTTAAAATAATCTTGCGACATAAATTATATGCCGCGGTTTACCGGTTAAAGCACGATAAAGGCGTTTGTACGGTAAGCGTTTCGGGCAGGATTTGTTTTCACAGACCCTGCCCGATTTTTCTGATTTTTGTACAAATGAAAAGTCTAATTAATTAAAGTGTGAGTTGTTCGCCCGCAGTGTCTTCCGGAAGCGGCATTGATCCGAGTGCCGGCAAATTCTTTGTTCTGTAGCGATGTGGCTTTGAAAACTCACCCTCAACATAAGGTCGCACGCCCATGAGACGCTGTCCCTTTTTCATGGTCATAACACCGACGCCCTGCGTATCCTTCGTGGTTTTAGGACTTATAACAGCTGTGTTAAAGAGAAGCATACGCCCGCTTGAGCTTGTAAGAACAAGCTCTAAGTCTTCACGTATATACATTGCCGCAACTATCGGTGACTTTGAACCGTACGCCTTTATGAGCTTTTTTCGGTTCGTCTTTGTCTCATATGCGTTCATGTCAACCTTTGCGACCTTGCCGTTTTCAAAGAAGAAAAGCATATATCCCTTAAAATCATCTGTAACGGCCATATAGAGCGGCTGCTCTCCGTCATCAAATTCTAAAGCTGTAGGTATATAATCACCGAGAACGGACGCCTTGGAGTCCTCAAAGTCAGAAACATGTGCCTTATAAACCTGACACTTATCCGTAAAGAAGAGAAGTTCTTTTGCATTTGAACTCTCAACAATCTGAGAAAGCTCATCCCCCTCCTTAAGTTTTTGTTCTCCGCTCATGCGCAGGGACTGTGGAGTAATTTTTTTGAAATATCCTGCCTTGGTAAAGAAAATGGTAAGCGCGTAATCCGGAATATCCTCGAAAGATTCATCATCATCGTCGTCAATTTCGTTTGCATAAATAATTTCGCTCTTTCTGAGCTGCCCGTACTTCTGCGACACCTCTTTAAGCTCGGCAATAATGATCTTTTTAATCTTCGTTTTGCTTGATAACGTATCCTCCATCTCGGCGATTTCCTTCGTGAGTTCCTCGACATCCTGTAAACGCTTCATGATATACTCACGGTTCAAATGACGGAGCTTTATTTCCGCAACATACTCAGCCTGTATCTCATCAATTCCGAAGCCGATCATAAGATTCGGAACAACCTCTGCCTCTACAGGTGTTTCACGGACAATTTTTATAGCCTTGTCAATATCAAGCAATATTTTTTCAAGACCTTTTAAGAGATGAAGCTTTTTCTGAGCTTTATCCAGGTCAAAGTATATACGGCGCTTTACACACTCGGTGCGGAAAGCAATCCATTCGAGAAGAAGGTCTCGTACACCGAGTACCTGCGGAGTGCCTCCTATGAGCACGTTGAAGTTGCAAGGAAAAGAATCAAGAAGCGGTGTCTGCTTATAGAGTTTCTTCATGAGTTTTTCCGCATCCGTGCCGCGCTTTAAGTCAATAGTTATCTTAAGTCCGGACTTATCCGTCTCGTCACGGATGTCGGAAATTTCCTTGAAACTTCCGGACTTTACTTTTTCTATTATTTTGTCTATTATGGCCTCCGCAGTGGTCGTAGGCGGAATTTCATAGATATCAATACAGTTATTTGACTTGTCGTACCTGTACTTTGAGCGGACCAAAATACCGCCACGACCGGTGGAAAGCGCCTCAGTCATGGTTTTTTTATCACAAACAATCTGTCCGCCGCTCGGAAAATCGGGTGCTTTTATCGTTTCGAGCACGTCATAATCGGAATCCTTTATGAGCTCCGTTGTGGCTTCACAGATTTCCTGGAGATTGAATGAACATATATTGCTCGCCATACCGACAGCGATACCTGTGTTGTTGTTTATAAGGATGGACGGATATGTTACCGGCAAAAGAGTCGGTTCCTTCATAGTCGCATCATAGTTATCTACAAAGTCCACGGTATCCTTATCAATTTCACGGAAAAGCTCCGCTGCGATAGGTGAAAGCTTTGCCTCCGTATAACGCGAAGCGGCCCACGACATATCCCTTGAATACGCTTTACCGAAGTTACCCTTCGAGTCAACATAGGGATAAAGCAAAGCCTCGTATCCCTTTGAAAGACGAACCATGGTATCGTAGATAGCGGCATCTCCGTGCGGATTGAGCTGCATGGTTCTTCCGACGATATTGGCCGACTTTATACGGGGACCCGTGAGAAGTCCCATCTTATACATAGTATAAAGAAGCTTTCTGTGTGAGGGCTTAAAGCCGTCAATCTCGGGGATTGCACGCGACATAATAACACTCATCGCATACGGCATATAATTTATCTCGAGGGTTTCGACAATAGGCTGGTCAGCGACCTCTCCGGCGCCCAGGATATGTGCATTCGGATTTTCTTCTTCATGATTTATCTGTGGTTGTTTCGGTTTTCTCGGTGCCATAGTCTCCCCCTCCTTTACGAAAGATCTGTCATATCAAGATAGAGATGTCCGTCCTCGGCAATATGTTCTTTACGTCCCGCAAGGTTATCTCCGAGAAGCAGGTCAAATGTCTCAGCCGTTTTTTCGGCATCCGACGGACTTATTTTTATAAGACGTCTGGTCTTTGGATTCATTGTGGTAAGCCACATCATGTCAGCATCGTTTTCACCGAGACCCTTTGAGCGCTGAATGGTGTACTTCTTGTCGCCGATTTCGGTAAGTGCATGAGTTTTTTCAACCTCGGTATAAGCAAACCACACCTCATCCTTACAGCTTATTTCATAAAGCGGAGACTCGGCGATATACACCTTTCCGGCAGTAATAAGAGACGGCATAAGCCTGTAAATCATAGTAAGAATAAGCGTGCGTATCTGGTATCCGTCAACGTCGGCATCTGTACAGATGATAACCTTATCCCAGCGTAGATTGTCGATATTGAATGCGTTTACATCCTTTGCCTTTGTCTGTACCTCGACACCGCAGCCAAGCACTTTTATAAGGTCTGTGATTATTTCACTTTTGAAAATTCTGTTATAATCTGCCTTCAGGCAGTTGAGTATCTTACCTCTTACGGGAATAACGGCCTGGAACTCGGAGTCCCTTGCCTGTTTACATGAGCCGAGAGCAGAATCACCCTCAACAATAAACACCTCTCTGCGCGAAACATCCTTTGTTCGGCAATCGACAAACTTCTGAACTCTGTTTGACATGTCTACATTTGCCGTGAGAGATTTTTTCATATTTACACGCGTTGATTCGGCATGAACACGTGAGCGCATGTTTATAAGGACCTGATTGCATATCTTGTCCGCGTCTATTTTGTTTTCGATAAAGTAGATCTCAAGCGAATGCTTGAAAAAATCCGTCATTGCTTCCTGTATGAATTTATTGGTGATGGATTTTTTCGTCTGGTTTTCATAGGAGGTAAGAGTAGAAAATGAGGAAATGACAATCATGAGGCAGTCCTCAATATCCTGAAATTTTATCTTCGGATCCGCCTTTTTATACATATTATTATCCTTGAGATACTTATCAATCTGATGAACAAACGCCGTCTGAACAGCCTTGTCCGGTGCACCGCCATGCTCAAGCCAGGAGGAGTTATGATAGTATTCCTTTATCTGATGCTTGTTTGAAAAAGCAACGGCAGCAGAGATTTTAACCTTATACTCTTCCTTATCCGCACGATCTCTGCCGAAACGCTCGGTAGTCCAGAACTGTGTCTGTGTAAGAGTTTCATCTCCCGCAATTTCCTTGATATAATCAACTATTCCGTCTTTATAATAATACTCATAAGTATCAAACGAATTGCCGCTTACCTGGTCTTTTAAAATAAACGTCACACCGCTGTTTACAATAGCCTGTCTTTTCATGGTATCCTGAAAATACTCAAGACTGATATCTATGTCGGTAAAAACGTCGAGATCGGGCTTCCATGAAATCCTCGAGCCGGTGTCTTTCCTGGTGTACGGCTCTTTTTGAAGTTCACTTTCGGGCTCGCCCTTCTCAAAATGCATAGAGTATTTAAAGCCATCTCTTTTTATCTCCGCATCCATATACTCAGAGGTATACTGAGTTGCGCAAAGACCCAAACCGTTAAGGCCCAAAGAGAATCCGTAATTGGCATCAGCTGCATTTGTGTTATATTTTCCGCCGGCGTACATCTCACAGAAAACAAGCTTCCAGTTGTACTCCTGCTCCTTTTCGTTATAGTCCATGGGAATACCGCGGCCGAAGTCCTGTACCTCAATAGATTTGTCAAGAAAGCGGGTGACAATTATCTTGTCACCATATCCCTCTCTGGCCTCGTCGATTGAGTTGGAAAGTATCTCAAAAAACGAGTGTTCACAACCGTCTATTCCGTCGGAGCCGAAAATTACGGCGGGACGCTTTCTGACACGATCGGCGCCCTTAAGCTGGCTTATATCCTCATTTCCGTAATCAGATTTTTTTACTGCCATTTCTTCCTCCAAAGGTATGTGCGAAAATGCGCACAAACATATTTATACAAATAAGTATTCTACACCATATTTTGTGGTTACGTCAAGCAAATAGCACAAATAAAGCACATTTGCAGCACAAAAGCAGCTTAAAACCGCGTATCCTCGGTCAAGCGGAAAAAACGTCGAAAATTCAAAAGAGCTCAGCCTTGCGGTGAGCTCTTTCATCGGATTTAATCATCCTTCATTTTCTTTTTCCAGTCGTCGCTGTCATCATCTTCATTGAAGTCACGTGTGGCTTTGAGAAGCTCATACAGGGCGTAAATCTCATCATTTTCGGTGAAGCTGCCCTTCTTCTTTGCAGATGCGTAATTGAAGTCCTCCGAAACCTCATCCGGTGCCTCAGAAGAATCTTCCTCGACTGTTTCCTTTTCGGGTGCTTTCTTGTTGCCGCCTCTCTTTCCGAGAACCTTTTCCACGGCAGCACGCTCTTCATCGGTATACGAAGGAGTCATATTATTGATAAATCCGCCGATATCCATGGGATCATTGTTGAATTTTTCAATTTCCTCTTTAAACTCTTCGTCCTCCGTCATACCGGGAAGTACGGAATCCTCGGAGGTTTCTTCACTGATTGAAGCTCCGCTTCCTGAAAGGCCCTCAACCCTGGGTTCGTTATCTGTATCCTCGGCATCCTTTTCAGACTTTTCATCTTCAAGATAGTCAGAAATATCCGCTTCCGAAATGGCGTCCGGAGAAAGCTCCGCCTGAGCATATTCGTCTTCCGCGGAAATAAGACCGTTTTGTCTGTCAAGCTCTCTCTTCAGTTCAAGCTCTGCCTCCGAAAGCACAACCTCTTTGTTTTCGGTATTAAGAGTATCAATTATGTCGTCGAAGTTCTCTTCTCCAATGGAACTGTCATCAATTTCAACCGCAGGAGTCTTAGCATCTTCGTCCTCATCTTCAGGTGCTTTCTCACCGTCTGTTCCTTCTTCAGCCGAAGCATCTTCAGCATCAGGTGCCTGAACGCCCTCGGCTTTATCCTCAGATGCTTCATCACCGTCTGCCTCTTCATAAGTAGAAACATCCTCGGCGTCGGCTGTCTGAACGTCCTCAACTTTATTTTCAGATGTCTCCTCACCGTCTGCTTCTTCATCAGCTGAAGTTTTTTCAGCATCCGGTGTCTGAGAGTCCTCGGGAGTTTCCGTATTTGTGCTTTGACTCTCTTCCGAAACAGGCTCATTCTTTGAGCCCTGTCGGTTATAATTTTCGATATCAAAGTCTTCACTCGACATAAGAGTCTGGAAGGTATCTCCGTCAATCTTTTCATACTTCATAAGGAACTTTGCAAGCATATGAAGCTTATCGATATGAAGTCTCAGGATTTCATCCGCTCTCTCATAAGCATCTGTGATGAGATTTTCAATTTCCTTGTCAATGATGGATGCTGTTTCTTCAGAATAGTTTCTTACATGACTGTAATTCTTTCCGAGGAATACCTCATCATTGTCATCACCGTATGTTATGGGTCCGAGCTTACTGCTCATTCCGTACTTTGTAATCATCGAACGGGCAATATTGGTTGCTCTTTCGATATCATTTGAAGCACCGGTAGAGATGTCTCCGAGAATTATTGCTTCTGCAACACGTCCACCCAAAAGAGTTACAAGCTGGTCAAGCATCTGCTTCTTGGAAACATATGAGCTCTTGTCCTCTTTCGGAAGCGACATGGTATAGCCGCCTGCCATACCGCGCGGAATGATGGAAATCTGGTGAACGGGGTCAACCATTTCAAGATAAAAGTTTGTAACGGCATGACCTGCTTCATGATAAGCAGTAAGTCTTTTCTCGTCATCGGTTATAATCTTCGACTTTTTCTCAGTACCGACAATAACCTTAACGGTAGCTTCTTCTATTTCCTTTTTGGTGAGGGCTCTCTTATGGCGTCTTGCCGCAAGAAGAGCTGCTTCGTTAAGGAGGTTTTCAAGGTCTGCGCCCGTGAAGCCACTGGTGGCTCTTGCAATTTCACTGAGACTTACGTCCGGAGCAATAGGCTTATTTCTTGCATGAACCTTAAGAATAGCCTCGCGTCCCTTGACGTCCGGATAATTAACCGTTATCTGTCTGTCAAAACGTCCCGGACGGAGAAGTGCCGGGTCAAGTATATCCGGACGGTTTGTAGCTGCCATAACGATAACACCTACATTTTCACCGAAGCCGTCCATCTCAACCAGGAGCTGGTTCAGGGTCTGCTCGCGTTCATCGTGACCGCCGCCCATACCAGCGCCTCTGTGACGTCCTACTGCGTCAATCTCATCTATAAAGATGATTGACGGTGTATTTTTCTTTGCTGTATCAAACAAGTCCCTTACACGAGATGCACCGACACCGACGTACATCTCGACAAAGTCTGAACCTGAAATGGAAAGGAAGGTTGCATTGGCCTCTCCCGCAACGGCACGTGCAAGCAATGTTTTACCCGTACCGGGAGGTCCCACGAGGATGACACCCTTTGGTATGCGAGCGCCGAGCTCGCTGTAACGCTGCGGATCACGAAGAAATTCAACAACCTCCTCAAGGTCTTCTTTTTCCTCATCAAGTCCTGCAACGTCATCAAAGGTTGTCTTTTGAGCATCCTGTCCGGTTTTAAGGCGTGCTTTACCAAAAGCCATAGAGCGCTTGGTATCATCAAGCATACCGGCACCTATCTTCTTGACAACCATATACAGCATTACTGCCATAAGGATCGTAAATCCGGCCATCGGCAACAGCTGTGTAAGCCAGTATCCGGACGTTCCGGATTCGTAATTCATCTTTATCGGAGCATCAGGATGTTCTTTGTTGTACTCTCTCACCTGGTCATGGACGTCAGCCACAAAAAGATCTGCGCTCGGTACCGTGTATGATTTCTTTTCCTTCTCACCCTTTAAAACATAGGTAAGCTTTCTGTTTGACAGGTTAAGGTCATACTCCGTGACTTTACCCTCATCAAAATAAGAAATAATCTGATAGTAACCGTCATCAATCTTATTCGGCTCAACTTTTAAAGCCTGCCAGATAAGAAGAACCATAAGAACAACCATAGCCAATGAAATAAGGCTTGGTATAATTCTGTTTGGTTTTTGAGGTTCCACAGGACCCGGTGTCATATTTTTGTTGTCCAAAAAGGATTCCCCTTTCTCTTACGGATTTTTCACATAGAAAATATACTTGGAAAGTATGATAAAAAATACGGTAATTTGTAAATTTTATGAATTAGACTTTGAATATTTGGTTAAAACTGTTTAAGCCCGTCTTAAGTTCAGGTCAAAAGGTCTGAATATACCGACGGCTTTAAAATGCCGACATACGGAAGGTTTCTGTAACGCTCATTGTAATCAAGCCCATAGCCTACAACAAATTCGTCGGGGACACGTGCGCCCACATAATCCGCCTCTATCGGAGCAAGCCTGCGCTCCGGCTTGTCAAGGAACGTACAAATCTTAACGGAATTCGGCTTTCTCATCTTGAGGATGTCGATAAGTGACGAAAGCGTTCTTCCGGTATCAAGGATATCCTCTACAATGAGAAGGTCAAGTCCGTTAAGGTTCATGTCGAGGTCCTTTATTATCTTTACTATACCGGAGCTCTCGGTAGATGAGCCGTAGCTTGACACAACCATGAAGTCAATGGAGCACGGAACCGTTATGGCTCTCATAAGGTCTGCCATAAATACCACAGAGCCCTTGAGAACACTTACAAGGAGAAGATTTTTTCCTTCGTATTCCTTGCTTATCTGCTCTCCGAGCCGCTTTGTAATCGTTTTTATTTCCTCTTCCGAGAGAAGAATTTCTTTAACGTCGTCATTTAAGTTTTCACTGAACATGTATATACAAAACCTCTTTCGTTTCTTTTGTAACCTGATAACCTGCGGCGGGACCGAAGCCCTCAATCCATATGATTTCTCCGTCGCATTCGAGAATACTCAGGTGATCTCTTTCTTCGACCGGAATACGAGCCTCATTGAAAAGACTCTTAAGTGATTTGTTTATCTTTCTGCGATACGGTCTGAAATGATCTCCGTTTTTCCTGTTTCTGAAAAAAAGTTTACCATTCATTTTATCACAGTCAAGCATGTTTTCCAATAGATGAATATCACTTTTTTTATACATATCTATTGATATTTTTTCGACAATGTATTCCCTTTTTTCGGGTAATTCACCTTTACCGTCGTCTCCTCCGTCAAAGGTAACTTTATAAACCGTAAGAAGACCATCCTTTATTTCAAGATAGTCACCTCCCGGAAGCTGAATCTTGAAGCAAAGTTTCTGTATACATTCGTCGGCAGATTTTACAGCCTTGAGAGTGGCTTCCAAATGAGTTTTTTCGGCATGAACACCGGTTTCCGAAAAGATTATCTCCGACAGCACTCTTCTCAGAATCGGTGGCTCTGCGTCGGAAAAAGCACTCACGGAATATTTTCCTTTTGAAATTCGTGATTTTTCCGTAAGCTTTTCGGAAATGGACAACAGGAATTCCTCATCCTCTCTGACGGAATCCGCAAAGCGTGCAATGTTTGAGACAGCACCGCTGTTTATCCCGCAAAGTTCCGGCAAAACATGAAGCCTTATTTTATTCCTTGCATATGAATCATCAAGATTTGTACTGTCAGTCATGTGTTCCCGACCGAGGGCCTCGAGATACCCGAGTATTTCGTCCCTTGTACAGTCTATTATCGGTCTTACAACCGTTATTTTTTCTTTTTCCGTATACCTGACCGGCGGTATTCCAGTTGCTCCCTTGAGTCCCGAGCCGCGAGAAAGGTTATAAAGTACCGTTTCAGATACATCGTTGGCGTTATGTGCGGTTGCAATGGTAACACCTGAGCCTTTACTCTTTTTCATAATTTCGGATGAGACCTGTTCAAAGAAGTCATATCTTACCTGTCTTCCGCACGTCTCAAAGGAAATGCCCTGCTCCTTTGCAAGAACTGCGACATCTGCATGAAGAACATAAAATTCTGCGCCTGAATCCTTACAGAGAGCTTCGGAAAACTTCTCGTCACGCAGAGCCTCAGCGCCCCTCAAGCCGTGGTTAACATGAGCCCCCGCCAAGGAGATGCAAAAATCATCCTTCAGCTCGTTCAAAACGGAAAAAAGCGCTACAGAGTCAGCGCCTCCGGAAATACCGACAACTACGGTGTCTCCGCGGTGTAACATCTGATAACGCTCTATAGTGCTTTTTACCTTTTCCTTAAAGCCTGTCATGGAAGCGGATCCTCTCTGTTGCTTATTGCGGAGAACAGCGTGAATTCACCGTTCCAGCCAAGTGTGACTGTTTCCGTCGGACCGTGTCTGTTCTTTGAAACAATGATATCTACCTTATCCACTTCTTTTTCCATCTCCTGTTCCTCACTTCCGTCGGAATAGTAATCCTCACGGTAGAGCATGAGAACGATGTCGGCATCCTGCTCGATTGAGCCCGATTCACGAAGGTCGGAAAGCTGCGGTCTGTGGCTCTTTCCTCTGGCCTCGGTGCCACGTGCAAGCTGAGCAAGAACAATAACGGGTATGTTAAGGTCCTTTGCCATAAGCTTAAGGTTTCTTGTTATCTCCGAAACCTCCTGCACACGCGACTCAACCCTCGTGCCGGATTTCATGAGCTGAAGGTAGTCAATTATGACGCAGTCAACGTCTTTCATTCTTCTGATTTTAGCTTTCATTTCATTTACGGTGATGCTGCTTGTATCATCAAAATAAAGGTTACAGTCCGCGAGAGCGGCAGTTGCAGTGTTCAGACGAAGCCAGTCATTTGCGTCAAGATTTCCGTTTCTCATTTTGATACCCTTTATACGCGCCTCCGTTGAGATAACACGCTGTGCCAGCTGCTCCTTTGTCATTTCAAGAGAGAAGAAAAGAACCTTCTTCTTGGCAAGAACGGCAGCGTTTCTGGCAAGGTTCAACGCAAAAGAGGTTTTACCCATGGCAGGACGCGCGCCGACAATAATAAGGTCGGATTTATTGAGTCCTGAAATAACCTTATCAAGATCTTTATATCCTGTTGTAAAGCCGATGTATTGACCCTTTATTTCGGGATCATCGGAGTTAAGTGCCTGAAGCCTGTCATATACCTTATCGGTCAGGATGTCCGAAAGTCTTGAAGCCTCAGCCGTATTTTTTCCCTGACGAATGTCATATATCTTCTGTTCTGCACTGTCAAGGAGCATGTCCGCACTGACGTCGGATTCCGTTGCATCTCGCAGAATTTCACCGGAAATATTGATAAGCGAACGAACAAAAAACTTTTCCTTTACGATTCTTGCGTAAGCCTCAACATTGGCTGTTGTAGGAACAGACTCGGCAAGCTGAAAAAGGTAGGTCTTTCCCGCAGCATCATCAAAGACGTTTTCCGCCTTTAGCGTATCAAGAACAAGAAGCGGATCAATACGCTGTCCGCGGCTGTCAATTCTTATCATTGCATTGAAAATAGCCTTATGCTCCGGGCGATAAAAATATTCGGTTATAAAGCCTCTTGATTGGACAAGAGTAAGGCATGACGGATCCATAAGAATCGACCCGAGAACCGCCTGTTCGGCCTCCATGCTATAAGGCAGATTTATACTTTCAATGTTTACGTTATCCATATTATTCCTCTGTAACCTGAACTTTTACTTCCGCCTTTATTCCTTCAAACATCTTGACGGTTGCATTGTAGGTTCCGAATGCTTTTATTTCACCGACTGTTATTTTTCTTTTATCAACATCTATTGCAAAGTCGTTTTTTATCTTCTGTGCAATTTCTTTGGCTGTAACGGAGCCGAAAAGCTTTCCGCCCTTTCCCGCCTTTGCGGTAAGAACGACGGTTTTGCCGTTTATCTTGTCCGCTGCAGCCTGTGCGTTTGCCTTGTCCGTATCATACTTAAACTGCTTTGACGCCTCTGCATTTTTCATCTCGGTAACATTTTGGGCATCTGCCTCCACTGCGAGATTTCTAGGAAAAAGAAAGTTTCTTGCGTATCCGTCCGAGGCATTTACAAGTTCACCTTTTTTTCCGAGACCTTTTACATCGGCTTTTAATATTACTTTCATTGTTTGTTCTCCTCAAAGTATTCATTTATTGCACCCTCAAGCTTTACAACGGCGTCACCCATAGTGACTCCCTCAAGCTGTGTGGCGGCCATGGTGAGATGTCCTCCTCCGCCAAGGTGCTCCATTATAACCTGTACATTCATCTCTCCGAGAGACCGCGCGGAAATATTTATCACTCCGTCCTCTTCAAAAAGAACATAGGAGGACTTGATTCCCGCAATGTTCAGAAGCTCATCGGCAACCTGGCTCGCCGTAATCCTCATGTCGTGAAAATGCTCCGTAGCGATGGCGACGGCACAGCCCTTATACGTTACCGCTGTACTGATTATATTGTTTTTCTGCTTATAATTTTCAATATTGTTGGCAAACAGCTGCTTTGCCGAAATAGTATTTGCACCGTTCTCCTTAAGGAATGCAGCGGCTTCAAAGGTACGCGACCCGGTTGAGAGGACAAAGTTTCTCGTGTCAAGCATTATTCCCGAAAGAAGTGCCTCTGCGCACATCGGGGAAACATCCACCTTGACAGGTATGTACTGAATAAGCTCCGTTACCATTTCACAAGCCGAAGACGCGTTCGGCTCATCATAGTAAAGAATCGTGTCGTTTATGTAATTTGCTGTCCTTCTGTGATGGTCAAGCACGATAACCTTATCAAACATTCGGAGTATGTCGGAGTAATCGAGAGATGCCTCCCTGTGCGTGTCAACAATTACCAACAAGCTTTTTGACGTACAAAAATCCGCTGCCTTTGAGCCGTTTATAAAGGTGTCCGGCAATGTATCCGCCTCAAGATTTTCAATCAGATTTTTTGCCATACTCTTTTTCTTGTTTACAACGATATAACACGGTTTATCAAGAGCTTTTACCATAGCGTAAACACCGACCGACGCGCCGACGCTGTCAAGGTCGGAGAAGCAGTGTCCCATAACAAAAACCGCATCCGCATTTGAAACGTGGTCCGCAAAAGCATTTGCTATAAGTCTCGCTTTTATCTTGCTGCGCTTTGTAGAGCCCGAAACGGTACCGCCGAAAAACTCCAACTCACCGTTGTTATTTACCGTCGCCTGATCTCCGCCGCGGCTTTGAGACATCTCAAGAGCCTGCTTTGAAAATTCATCTGATTCAAAAAGATTTCCGCCGTGACCTATACCCATTGAAAGGGTTATTTCCACGGGCTTATCACCGTATTTGAAGTCACGTACCATTTTAAGCGCTTCAAACTTTTTAGAAATCATGACACTGAGACCGCGCTCATCGGTAATCATGAAATATTTTCCGCTTCCTACACGGCGAAATACATTGTCGGTCTTTCCCGCCCACGACTCAAGAATACGTTCAAGTTCTCCGCTTATAACCTCGCACTCGCTGTTTTTGTAATTCTGGTATACCTCATCAAGATTGTCAATCTTCATCTGAACAACAACGGGGCGTGAATTTTTATACTCTTCGGCTATGGATTTCAGCTCTGTGTTATCTATAAAATAGAGGCAATACAAGGATTTTCCGTCATCAATCTTTTCTGCAAAAACCACATAGTTTCTACTGTTATAGACGATATTAGTTCCGTGCTCCGCCGCACAGAGAACTTCAAATCTTATGTCACCCAGGATGTCGGAAAGCTGCTCGTTTGACACGACATCACCGGGTAAAACTTCATTTTCAAAAAGTGAATTGAACCATATAACAGTTCCGTTCTCATCCGCAACAAGCGCAGGCATGGGCAAACCGTCGGATCTCCCGGTGGTTTCAAAGTATTTTGAGGCGCGCCGAGCCATCTCCTTTATGCTTCGGGTCTTTACAAACCAAACAATAAACGCTGCAATCATGAGAGCGGCAAAGATACACGCCTGAATTATTCCTATCGTTGTATTGAAATAGAACACAGCAACGGTTGAAGCAACAGCCGCCAAACCGCAGAGAACAGAAAACGCTGTTTTCACCTTTAAACCTCCATAATAATAGGCAGAATCATTGGACTTCTTCTTGTCTTTTCGTAAACAAGTCTTGAGATTTCATCACGAATTCTGGCTTTTATGGTAGCCCAGTCGTGGATGTCGTTTTCAACGCAGTTGTCAACCGCCCACATGGCAACCTCCTTGAGGTCCTCCATTATCTCCTCAGATTCTCTGACGTAAACAAATCCGCGTGTTACGATATCCGGTCCCGCAATAACGGAGCCCGATGCCGAATCAAGAGTAAGTACAACCGTAATGATTCCGTCCTGTGCTAGCTTTGTACGGTCCCGTAGAACCACAGAGCCGACATCTCCGACTCCGGTTCCGTCAACGAAAACCTTACCTGCCGGTACCGTACCGGATATTTTAAACGAATTGTCCGAAACCTCAACGGTTTTTCCGATATCCGCAACGATAATATCTTTCGATTCCATGCCCATCTGCATAGCGAGAGACGCATGCTTCATAAGATGCTTCTGCTCTCCGTGAACCGGTATGAAATACTTCGGCTTAATAAGACCGAGCATGAGCTTTAATTCTTCCTGGTTTGCGTGTCCCGAAACATGAACCTCATACATACGCTCATAAATGACTTCCGCACCATGCTTCATAAGTTCGTTTACAACCTTCGTTACCGACTTTTCATTTCCCGGAATAGGCGTTGCGGAAATAATAACGTAATCATTGGCTGTAATGTTTACTTTTCTGTGATCCGAGAATGCCATACGTGAAAGAGCCGACATCGGCTCGCCCTGGCTTCCCGTTGTAACAAGAAGTAACTGCTCGGGTGTATAGTTCTTTATCTCATCAAGGGAGATGATAACTCCGTCCGGAACGTCAAGATATCCGAGTTCCTGTCCTACGGAAACAACGTTTTCAAGACTTCTTCCGGAAAGCGCAACCTTTCTGTTCTGAGAAACAGCAACATTTATTATCTGCTGTACTCTATGAATGTTGGACGCAAATGTCGCAACGATTATTCTTCTGTTTCCGGCCTGTCTGAACAGGTTTTCAAATGACTGTCCGACTGTTCTCTCACTCTGCGAATAGCCGGGCTTTTCCGCATTGGTAGAGTCCGCAAGATAACAGAGGACTCCCTCCTCCTTACCTATTTCGGCAAACCTTGCGAGATCGATCATCTGTCCGTCAATAGGAGTGGTATCAATCTTGAAGTCACCCGTTTGAACTATGGTACCGGCCTTACACCTTATCGCAAAGCCCAGTGCATCGGGAATGGAATGGTTGACATGAATAGCCTCAATTTCAAATTTTCCGAGGGTTATCCTATCTCCCGGATTTATGACATTCAGCTTGCACTTTTCAAGTATTCCGTGTTCACGAAGCTTACCTTCGATAAGGCCTATGGTAAGCCTTGTTCCGTATACGGGAATATTGATTACTTTGAGAAGATATGCAAGTCCGCCGATATGGTCCTCGTGCCCGTGAGTGATAAGTATACCCTTTATCTTGTCGGCATTTCTCTGAACATAGGTAAAGTCCGGAATAACAAGGTCGACACCGAGCATCTCGGACTCCGGAAAGGCAAGTCCGCAGTCCACAATGAACATATCTCCGTCATACTCGTAAAGAGTCATGTTTTTTCCAATCTCATTGAGTCCTCCGAGAAAGGAAATTTGTATGGGAAGTTTAAACGTATTGTACACCTTACGCGCAACGTTCTTCTTTGTTACCTGCTTGTCTGACGTCTTGTTTCGACGCACAGGCTTACGTGCAGGTGCAATACCCTCCCCGGTATTTTTTTTGTTTTGCATAATAAAAATATGTGCTCCTTTATTGTGTTACAATTTTATTTTCCGTATGTAAAGGGTCGAGGCAAAATCAATAGAGCCTACTGACCCAATTTAACAATGGTACATTTAAGTTATTGTATAATATATACAATTTTAAGTCAACGTCTTCGGATAAATTTCCGATACAATTTTTTGTGAAATATTGAGTGCAAATTCCTCTGCAGCCTCCATGCTTGACCCCTCCGTAAGGATACTCAGTCTGTCACCCTTTTTAGACGGCTTTACCGTAGCCTTAACTCGCTGTTTTGTATCAAGAAGACTTATCCCTTCTGCGGCAAACGCTGCCTCGGGATTCAAGAATTCATTACTGAAAATATCTTTTAACTTTACCGGAGAGAAATTTATTGCAATCTCCTTACTGCATCTGTAGAACTTCGGAATTTCAGCCGCAAGCTCATGGAGCGCTTTTTGTCTGTCATGCATAATCCGCAGGATTTTCATCGTCATAAAAAGCGCATCATTCGACCACGACTGACACATTGCAAGTCGACGTGCCTGTTCATCGGAGTCGTCAGTCGGGGAATCAAAGTAACGGAGCACGCGCCTTCCGTACATTCTCGAGATATCGTCAATCATATGCGGCGCGTTCATCGGAAGTGCTACATCACGGCCGAGACGAAATTCGTTGTTACAGCATATGGCGAGAAGCACTTCCGAAGAGACCTCCGGGTACTTCCTCTCAGACATGACCATGTCTGTACCGTCGGAATTAATTCTGACGGTAAGGTCATCCGAGTAGACCGCGCCTACTCGGTCAAGGCACTCGCGGAGCACACGGGATACCTCCGGGTTGTCACATTCAATTCCGACCCCGACACCCAAAAGGTCGGATTTTGCAACCCGGCAAAGCTCCTGCGAGTAAATCATACGAATGCTCGTGATACTTGAGATATCTCTGCCCTTATTTATCACCGCCCGCGAAAAATTCGATTTACTGACACGCTTCTCAATATCACGCTCACGCATTCGCGAAAGCGGCAATCCGTCCGGGCCGCAGAACATAAGGACAGCCTCATTGGTGCTTTCATCCTCGGCGGTTTTTATAAAAACGCCGAGGTCAAGGCCGCAAAAGGACGAAAAGAACGGCATTTGTGCAGCGAAAGCGTCTCCGAAATCCCAGAGATAAGCGCCGCTTGCCATTGCACCGGACATGAGAGCCATCTTCAGTACTTTTGCGCAGCGTGTGCCGTCGGTCGCTATTCCGAGCTTTATCCCCTGCTTTACGGAGGCACACGCCCTGCCGAGCTTTGCACAAAGCTCGGGGCGTAGCTCGGCATCAGCCGAGCCGCGCACTCCACCGTCGTCAAAAATGTCAAAAGACAACGCCTGTTCCACGACGTTGTCACAGACCCGTACAAGAGACGGTATCTCTTTTCCGGGCCAAATGAGGACATTTTGCAGGACGGTGGACTTTGCGCCTAGAACTGACCCCTCTCCCAGTACAGATAACCCGAAAAGCTGCGCACCGTTTTTCACAGTTCCGTTCTCGGCGATTATAGTGCCGGAAAGCCTTGCATTGTTTTCCAGCTTTGCATTTTGTAAAACAATACTGTTCTTAACGTGTACATTGCTCCCTATCACACATCCGTCATCAATAACGCTTCCCGGCCCGATAACCGAATCATTTCCAATACTCACACGCTCTCCGATAAATACCGGTGGTATTATTTTGTATTTTCCGCCGGGAATTCTTCCGTCATTGCTGCAAACAAGGGTTTCAGATACATTGAGTGACGTTTTAACACGCTTTTGCATCATGTGCGTCTGTGTAACTATATACGACCTGAAATCTCCGATGTCGCTCCAATAACCCTTCTCTTCAAAGCCTCCGATTATACGACCTTCCTTCATCATTTTAGGAAAAAGGTCCTTTGAAAAATCATAAGGCACTCCTTCAGGTATATACGACAGCACTTTCGGATTCACAAAATATATTCCCGTATTAGCAAGATCTGACACGGCACGACCCCAGCCCGGTTTTTCTATAAATGACTCTATTTTTGAAAGCTTCGTAAGGGTTACAAGCCCGTATTCCCTCGGGTCTTTTACTTTTGTGAGAAGTATTGACACCTCGTTATTGCTTCCGGCATGCAAAGACATAAAGTGTTTAAGATCAAAATCACAGATTGCATCGCCACTTATGACAAGAAACGGCTCATTAAAATCCTTTGCCGCAAGCTTCACCCCTCCTGCGGTTCCCAGCTTCTCTTTTTCCTCAACCCAGGATATCTTCATGCCGCCCCATTTAAGACCCGACTCATCCTTAAGATATTCCGCTATTTCTTCAGACAAATATCTAAGTGAAACAGCAACCTCCGTACAACCGTTTTTGTACAGTAGCTCCAGGATGTAATAAATCGTCGGTTTTCCGCAAAGTCTTAACATCGGTTTCGGCACTGTACACGTTAAAGGCCTCATTCTTTCGCCCTCTCCGCCTGCCATGATAACTGCCTTCATAAAAAACGCCTCCGAGTACTGATTTTGAAACACAGACTAAAAAAGCTTTTGTTTCTGTTTTTAGTATGGACAGTCCTCAGAATTGTATTCGCTTGAAGAAGCGTTAAATGCTTGTGATTTTCAATCCGAAATGTTAAAATCATTTCATTAAAGAAAATATCAAAGAGTACATCGCATATGAAAAGCTTACATATCTTATCCATTCCTGCTTTAAGCAGTTAGAAAGCAAGCACTTTTTAAAACTCACATCAGGAGCACTTAAAATGACAGAGCAAACAAACCTCACAAAAGTTGATATCTTTACGGACGGAGCCTGTTCCGGTAATCCCGGTCCCGGCGGATACGGGACAATCCTTCGTGCAGGCGGCGTAGAAAAGGAACTCTCGGGCGGAGAAGCAAACACCACAAACAACCGAATGGAACTCATGGCGGTCATAATCGGTCTTAAGGCCCTGAAACGTCCGTGTGACATAACAATTTACACGGACTCACAATATGTTGCTAACGGCATAACAAAGGGCTGGGCTGAAGGTTGGAAAAAAAACGGATGGCGCAAAGCGGATAAAAAGCCCGCTTTAAACTCTGACCTTTGGGAAACGCTTCTTTCAGAGCTTTCAAAACACGAATACCGAATAATCTGGCTAAAAGGTCACGCAGGACATCCTGAAAACGAACGCTGTGACAAACTTGCCGTTGCAGCATCACAACAGTATTTATAAACGCACTAGTAAAACTCAAAAAGGACGCACACACGTGCGTCCTTTTTGTTTTAATTTCGTATTATCATCAGAACTTATTCCTCAGCCCTCTTCAGAAACTCTCTATCACTTTTTTCAGAGGTTTTCTCTCAAAAACTTTATTTCGTTTTTGTCGGTTATGTTGAATAACTGTGTGAATTCCTCAAACGTATGATTGTTGGACATAAACTGTCTAAGCATTTCAATTTGTTTATTTTCAGCGCCCTGCATGATGCCTTTTTCAATGCCACGAGCTTCACCTTGTATAATTCCTTTTTCTACTCCGTCAAGATATACACCGTCACTTAAGTTACACATGTCATCAA
>UQZY01000031.1 GCA_900545655.1 uncultured Oscillospiraceae bacterium | reverse complement strand
CCTCAATATTGATGATAAGCTTTATGTACTCATCAGTACCCGGGACAAGGGTATTGAAGCGTATGTCATAGTAAACCGTGCCCTCTCGCTCTAGCTTGTCTACGGTATCATCTCCTATGATATGCGGATAATTCTCATAAGGTAAAAGCGGTAGAAAAAGCAGGCAATCTCAAGAAGACTGCCTGCTTTGTATAAGTGCCTATTATTCTGTTACAGAAGTTCTGTCTATCGTACTTCCGGTCGGAAGCGGTACCCAGATTTTATCCTCCGTTGTGTCAATGAGGTTAAAGAAACCTCTTGAGGACAGCTTTCGTGTTTCGATGTCCTTGACCATTGCGGTGGATGATGACCATCCGGTTATGTCAAGCGGTACAGGTGTATTCTTGTTGGAAATCCACGATACGCCCGACAGTGCCGATGAAATTCTGGTCGATGAATCCGGCAGGTAATACCATGTGCTTCTCTTCGGACTGTAAACAATCCATGCAAGGTTATAAGAACGAAGACTGCGGTCTATGTTATCAACCGTATAGCGCCCCTTAAGACCGAGCACCTGATCAGCATTAGTTGCTGTTATCTGGTTGATATCCGTTCTGTGTGTAAAGAGATTTGACAATCCACCGATAACCTTGTTGAGAAGTCCGTCCTGTGTTGCCTTGTACCAAGAGTTCCAATCTACACCGTATATGAAGTAATCATTGTACTGATGTCTGTTTATGGTGTAGTTTGTAATCTTCTGTGTCGATGCATCAAAGCTTTCGGATTCATTATACTGTGCCTGCTCATAGCAAACCAATCTGCACAGATAATGATAAGAATATACGTAAATCTTTGCGTCTTTCTTTACTGCTATCCTCTTTCCGTCAGCATTTGTCTCGGCATTATTTGCCGCCTGAAGATAGAATACATGGCGTCCCTTGTTGTCTCCGGCACCTTCATCTCTAAGCCAGTACCAGCCTTCCGGAATATCTGTAGTAGCGGTTACAGTGTAAGACCATTGATATTCCACTCCACCGTAGTTTCCGCCTTTTCCCTCTTGAATCGTACCGACATATGTAAGTTCAACTAAGTTGCTTCCCATTCTGTTTACTAATTCTCTATATGTGTCTTTGTAGTTAGTATACCCCTTAGGAAGACTGCCGTAAAGATACTCTTTAGACTCATATGTACCCGGCATAGTTGCCGAACCGTCTCCGTTATACTTGTACGCACGGGGAAGTGATCCACCGCCCGCAGATGCTCTGATAGAGATAACGGGATTACCGTGGTTTATGTTATCCAGATCGGAATAACCGTAATAATTCAATGCTTCTCCGCCAAAAGCCAGAGGCATGTTTGAAACATAGTGCTTATCATCCGGGTCATAAACCAAGCCCTTTTGGTTGTAGAAGTAAATATCCCTCTGGTCCGTAGTGAACAATCTAGAATAATCGTCATTGAGACCGTCCTTGAAATATGTGAGATTTACAATACCGTTTGTGCTTGGGTTTGCATAGTTCTTCATAACGGTACCGCCGAAGAACTTTTCATAGTCCTGTTCGTGCGGAAACTCCGCCTTGGTTATCTTTCCGTCCTTATTTTTATCATAATAAGTAAGGAGGAATCCGGTGTAAAGCTCTTCCTTGTCTGCTACAACCTGATAGTAAACATTGTTTGCGTCACTGATTGTATTCGGGGCAAAGTTGAGAAGCTTCTTTATTTCTTCCTGATAATGAGCCCTGAGGTTCTTGTAGCCTGTTGCCTCATCACCCTCCCATGCCGAGTCGCCCGAGCCGTCACCGAAGATGGCAAGCTGTCTTATGTTTAATAATTCGGCAAGCTTATCTTTCTGAATTCTGTAACCGTCCTCATCTCTGTTTTCCATGAGTGGGTCATTGAAGTAGTTGTTTACAATACCGAGCTTCTGATAATACTCGTTGAGTATTGCATTGTACCTGTCCATGTACTCCTGAATCTTATACTCAAAAGCCCATGCATTGTCACCGCCGGCGATAGCAAGCTCGTCAACCGTGAAATAGAGGTACTGATTATAAAAATCCGCTCCGCTTGCGTTCTTATCCATGTTGATAGTATTCTGGTTGGAATTACTTCTGATAAGAGCAAGGTTAAGGCATTTTATAATTGCATCCTTCGAGAAAACAAGCTTTCCGTTTCTGTAAACTCTAACCTGCATGTCAACATGTCTCTGATCTTTTCCGGCTTCAACAATCCTATACTGAATAGTTCTGTTGTTATAGAAGCTCTGGTCGTAAAGAGAGATATAGTTTGATGCGTTACCGTCATCATCGGCTTTTCCTCTGTACATAAGCTTTCCGGATTTTGTGTCGTTATCCGAAACGGATACCATAAACGACTGCTGCTTATTATCATTTTTAGGAGTTGCCGAAATGGTAAGACTCGTCGAATACTTAAGCATTGACTCAAGGGTTGAATAGACGGAGTTACCTACCAACCTGTCAAGCGCAGCCTGACTGGTCGAAACAAAAATGTTATTACTTGAAATAATCATTCCCATCGTAGAGGACATAAGAATACTGAGTATTACAAGGGAAATTATCATTTCAATAAGCGTCATACCACGTTTATCATAGCGAAGTTTAAACATTACGCATGCATCCTTTCAATAATACTTCAGATTTCTTTAATCTCCGGTTTCCTCTGCGTTTATGACAAAATCAAATGTTCCCGGAAGGAATTCTCTGTAGGTAAGACTTGACTTACCGGTATCAGAGCCGACAATAAGCTCGCCGTTAACGGTCTTGTTTATCGTCGTTCCGTTTTTCTTCTTTCCGACAATCCTTATCGTCTTTACGCTTGTGTCGGTACTAAGGTCCACGGAAACATTGGCGTCCTTTGAGTCCTGCTCTTCCTGTAACTCGATAGAGGAAGAAGTAGCGTCACTTGCGTTCCTGTAAAGAGTTGCCCTGTTAATGATATTTGCACAGGACGCAAAGCTCTGTGCGAGCATAATTCCCGCAATTGCAAGAAGCAGGATACCGATAATCATTTCAACGAGAGTCATACCTTTTTTGTTCTTCAAAGCCTTCATAAAGCATGTCCCTCCTTAGTCAGAATAGTTAACGATTGTCCAGTATTCGGCAACCTTCTGCTTTGCTATCTGTGAACCGCTTGAGTTTGTATAGGTTACATTGGCGTTTCCGTTTACTATGAGATTGTCGCAATATATCTCACCGAGAACCGTTACCTTGTCATTGAGAATTACGGTTGTGTTGTCTCCGCCGTAGATGGAGTAAGCAAACACAAGATCCTGAAGGTTGTCGTTTCTTCCGTTCACCTTACAGCCAAGTTCTATTGACGAATTCGGTTCAAGATAAACTATGACATACGCCATGTTATTTTTAATTTTAAACCAATCCTCAAGTTTTCCGGTAATCCACTTATTGATGTCCTCTATTCCGTTGTAAAGAACAGACTCTTTCGCCGGATCCTTACCATATTTGATTCTTACTTTAATACCATTTCTTTCATTTGTACCACCATCAACAAAAAGATATACAAGAGGAATCATATCATCATCACGCGTGTTTTCATCTCTCGCGTTGAATTCAATATACGATACGTCGAATACAGTTAATCCGTGACTCTGAACATATTTTTGGAAAAATCTTTTATATATATCTGCCTGTAATTGCTGGAATATATTTCCTTCATTACTCAGTTTATCATATCTCTTATCAATTTCGGCAGAAAGAGACAGAAGCTTAATATACTGAATGTTAAGCGCATTGTTGGTTTGCTTTGTCAAACTCATACTTTGATTTCGCATATCTTCATATGCCTTATCAAGTTTTAAGAATGAAAGTATCTTTCCGAGCGTACTGTCATCATCAAATCCGAAATATCCGAAATGGTTGGGCATACGATTTCTAGAATTATTACAATACTTAACCGTGTAATTTGTAATGTTCTTAAGAGTATTGAGTACCGATGATACGTATTCCGTACTCTCACTGTCGCCTGCTTTTAAGGTCTTGTTGGAGATGATGTACTCCTCAGGTCCCCAGATCTTCCTTATGTAACGGGAGCCTGACGCTCTTGAGAAGCTTACTGTGCTTCCGAACTTGTGGCGTGCAACGGTTGCTCCTGCGAGAACCTTGGCGTCACCCTTTGTAACAAGGTTGCCCTTGTCAAGTAAAACCTTACAACCGTTCATGGTTGTTTCAAAGGTCGTGGTTGCATTGTTCCAATAAAGGTCAGTATTGTCACCGAGCTTAAGAGAAGAATTTGCGCTGCCTGCCGTGATATTTTTAACTGCTATACCCGCGAAGTAAAGAGGCTGTCTTACAACAGTACTCTTTATCGTATAGTCCTGGTCGGCATAGGTCGCGGTTACGGATATGTCTACCTCGTCACCGTTGCCACGCTCAAGCTTTGCCGTCGCCTTACCCATCTCCGATGGGAACCCGAAGTCGGAAATCTCTATGCTTGAGTTTCTTTCGGGAAGAATCTCAGGGTCAAGATCCTCATACGTGGTATAGCCGTCCGGAGACGTGACAGCCTTCTGTGCCTGGTCGGAAAATTCTTCTATCAGCGCATTGGTCGCACTCCTGGCAGTAAAGTATGCCTGCTGTCTTTTGACCGTATACATGGTATAGTTGAAATACGCATACGATGCAGTCATTATACTACCAAGTAATATAGTCAAAATAACAGTAAGAAGAATCGTCCACAGCATAGCCGATCCTTTCTTGTTATTTATTACTTTCATAGTAATGAACCTCCTTCTTAAACTGGAGAATTAGGTGTGCCAACTACAATTTCGGAGTTGGTCGGAGTCGACAGGCTTCGACCAACTCCCTCTTCATTTCTGATTATACACTATAATTTTTTAAATGTGAATAGTTTTTTAACAAATTTTTACGCAAATGTTTCTGAAAGTACCATGAAGAAGTCAACTGAAACTGCTGTACCCTCACTTGAGGTTGCAAAACTTGTATTCTGGATGTATATACCCTCATCGGCATTAAGCTTATCAATAAAGGTAATAATCTGATCAGTTGTTCCCGAAACGCTTACCGTGATATGAGCAAGCTTGGAGTTTGCATTTTCAGCGGATTCTCCGCCCTTTCCGACATTTTCACCGTTTTCCGCAACAGTAACCTCATACTTTGCTATAGAGGTTTTTGTTACCGGTGACGGAGAAATCGAAAAGCTTGTGATAGAAAGTCCGCTGGGAGCAACAAGCTTGTCAACTACTGCGTCATGAATCTTATCGTTTGTGAGGTCTCCGTAAACTCTGTCGGCTGTCTTTGCGTAATCAGCCTTTGCTGCTTCAAGACCCTTTTCGTAAGAAGGGATTGCAGCTATTTCATTTGACATCTCTGTTTTCTTTGCGGAAAGCTCTTCAATCTTGCCCTTTGCCTCAACTATTCCGGTAACTGCCGGTTTGATTCCAAAGAAGCAAATTGCAAATGTAAGAAGAAGAGCCGCTGCTATGATAACTAATTTTTTATCGTTTGCACTCATTGTTTATGTCCCCTTTCTTACTTTGCTTCGGATGCGTTGCATACGCATGTAACCGTGAATGAAAATCCGCCTTCTGCCTGTCCGTTGAATGCATTGTACTCAACGTCTGCGAAAAGACCCGTAGCTTCCATAGCTCTTACAAAGCCCGAAATACCGGCTGTTGTCGTAGATGTACATGATACCGAAAGTACGCCGTTTGCGCCTGCGTATCCGTACTGACCTATCGTTATACCGTTGTCGGTTGCTGCCTTGCCGATAGCCTCGAAGAATGCTTTGTTTACGTTCGGATAAGAATCAACGGCCTTAATAAGTGCCTCAAGGTTTGACTTCTGAGCCTTTACCGTCTCACCCTCCTGCTTGAGAGCAACAGCCTCGTTATAGGAAGAAACGTTTGCCGGGTCATTGATATACTTATCAAGTGACTTAACCTTCTGGTTCATGACAATCTTAATTCCAGTTGTCAATGCAAAGATAATTGCCACCACGATGAGAAGAATAATAAGAGGCTTAACAATCTTCGTTATGTCAACGTTGCTCTTCTTTCCTTCAACGACAATCTCGTACTTCTCGAGGAAGTTCATCTGATTCTTTTCAAGGTACTGAAGCTTTGGCTTCTTTTCTTTTTTCTCTTTCTTTACCGGAGCAGGAGCCATGCCCTCTGCCTCAGGAGTTGCATTTTTATTAATCATATCTGCCATTTCGTATACACTCCTCTCAGGAAATCATATTGCCAAGCGGATAAGAGTAGTCAGACATAAGGAATACAGCTTTTTCTTTATCCTTTGTGCAAGTAATGTTGTCACATGCCGGAAGTGTAGTTACCGGGCAACCGAGCATTGCGGAAATCTTCGGGCAAAGTTCCTCCTCGCCCTCGATAAGGCCGCAGATATAAATGGATTTCATGGTCTTCTGAGAATTTTCAGAACGTGCGAACTGAATGAGAGAAGAAAGAGCGCGTACAAGCTCCATACGTGAGCCTTCTGTTCCTCTTGCTTCAAGGAGACGGCTGCGGCTTGAGAAGCTGTATTTACCGTCGATGTAAAGTACGCTTGTAAGAGATGTGCTGTCAAGAACGACAACTATCTGATTCTCTTTTGCCGTAAACGGATTGAGCTTGATAAGAGAAATCTGTGCGTTGAGACTTGTGTTTATGCTCTTCAAGCTTATGTCTAGTCCCTTGAATACACGGATATAGCTTGCAACAAGCTCCTTTGATACTGCATTGCAGAAAATCATCGGATCTCCGTCATGTCCGTCCTCGAGAACCGAGTAGTCAAACAGGAAGTTTGAAAAGCCTTCAACGTCCTTGAACTCCTCCTCCACGAGAGCCGGAATAGACGCCTTCGGAAGCACGGGAACCTTCATCTTCTTGTTGAGGATTGTTCCGCTGTCTATTACGAGGCTTATTCCCTTCTTCGGGAGATTGTACTTATCCCAGAGCTTCTGGATTGATTCCTTTACGCCGAGCTCGTTGGTAATAACACCGTTAACGATTGACTTTTCAGGAAGTGTTACGAACATACAAGCCTTTACGTCCAGGTGATTCTTGGAGAAGTCACCTGTTAAAACCTGTATCTTCTCATTTGAAATGTATACAGAAGTAATCATATTTTATAGTCCCTCCTATTAAACGCCTTGAGTTGCACCGATTGTGTCGTACATACCGTACATCGGAACCATTACGCCGATAAGAACCATGCCGACTAGTGCAGCCATTACAACAAGCATTACCGGCTCAATAAGAGCTGTAAGTCTTCCTGTTGCCTGATCGGATTCATAGTCGAATGAGTCTGCGGTCGAGTTGAGCATCTCATCGAGCTTACCGGTTTCCTCACCTATGAGTATGGTTGCGGCAAGCTTCGAGTCAAAGCCGTCAACTTTGGTTATAACCTCAGAAACGGTAGCACCGCCCTTGACTTCCTTGACAAGATCTACAACCTGCTTCTCGATATATGTGTTGCCGATAGTACCTGCCGCTATGGTAAGACAGTCAACAAGCGGAATACCGGACGCATACAGAGATGCGATTGTACGTGAAAAACGTGCGGTGTAGATAATCTTGAGAAGAGGTCCTACCTTTGGTAAACGAAGCTTGAAGGCATCGTACTTGAGGACAAACTCAGGGTTCTGGTTTGCAAGCTTCCATGCAAAGACTATACCAACGATAACGGGGATATAGATATACCACTTCTTTGTGATGAAGTTTGAGAGTCCTACCATTATCTTCGTTATTGTCGGGAGCTCCGAGCCCATGCTGTCGTACATGTCAAAGAACTGAGGAAGTACGAAAGCGAAAAGAACAACGATAACAAGCAATATGATAACAACAAGAATCTTCGGGTAAGTAAGGGCACTCTTGATACGGGAATTAAGCTTCTCTTCCTTCTCATAGTGCTCAGCCATTCTCATAAGAGTCTGGTCCATAGTACCTGAAGCCTCGCCTGCTCTGATCATATTTACAAGCATCGGCGGGAACGTTCCCTTTTGTTCATCCATCGCCTCTGACAGGGAAAGACCTGCTTTAAGTGAGTTATGGAGTTCGGTATAAACTGCTTTGATTTTGGGGTCGATTCCGTCACGGTTCATAATGATATTAACCGCTCTGACAATTACAACGCCGGAACCAACCATCGTACCGATCTGGCGGCACATATCTGCAAGGTCGGGAGCTTTAAGCTTTGCCTTAGTAAGAGTCTTACTGCCACCCTTTACCCTGTAGTCAGATACATACAAGCCCTGATCCTTAAGACGCTCGGTAAGCTTCTGCGGGCTGTCCGCCTCCATGGTGCCGCTTCTTTTGGCACCTTCGAGAGTTACGGCATTATATTGATATACAGGCACATTACCACTCCTTTGCCAAATATATTTTTTCCTAAAGATGCATGCAAGGCATACATTTCACAATGCCTTGACTTTAAGTCTTGAATCCTCGGACATTCTGAAATATATGCCTATAACGAGAACATCCCCAAATAAAACGAAATAAGTGCGTCTGAATAAAGATACGAGATAAAGATGCCGAAGCAAAGATACGGTCCGAAGGCAAACGGCTTTTTAAGTGCCGCATGCATTCCCTCCTTGAAGGAGGAAACCTTTTTCTTTGCGATATTCACCGTCGCATATATAAGTACATATATACAATAGAATAAGGCTGAAAAAACACCGACCAAAAATGCACAGAGTATTCCCTTCCAGCCGAGCAGGAAGCCTGCCGCTGCCATGAGCTTTATGTCGCCTCCGCCGAAGCCTCCGGTCAGAGTCGCGATAATAAGCATGGGAACACTTACGCAGAAGAATCCTATGATACGTGATACCAATCCCACCTGCGGTCCGGCAAAGAAGCCCGCCACACCGGCTAGGAGGATAGCAATATGAAACCCGTCCGGTATTTCCATGGTCTCCTGATCGATAACGCTGAGCGTAATAAGTACTGACAGGAGATAAAACGCAAGCAATGCGTCCCATGTGAATGAAAACTGCCAAACGCAGAACAGTGCCGACAAACCGCCGACAAGCTCCATAATCGGATAACGTATGGATATCTTTTCTTTACAATAACGGCATTTACCGCGTAAAAACAGAAAACTGAAAAAAGGAACCAGGTCAAGTGCCGACAGCTGATGTCCGCACTTCGGACAATGGCTTCTGCCCTTTGTAAAGCTCTCCTTTATCGGAACTCTCATCGTAATTACGTTATAGAAACTTCCGACACAGGCGCCCATCATAAAGACAATAAACCCCAGCAGAACCTTTGCAAGAAAAATAGGCATTGTTTTCTCCTAAAACGAGCCCCGCGCTGTTGGCACAATAGCACGAGGCTCAAAAATTTAGTTTAGAATATGTTTAAGTTATGTGTGAGAGTTAGTTACCAGCAGATTTAGTAACTGTCCACGTTGAGCCATCCCAGACACCCTGGAATGTACCGTCTGTGATTGTGTAGGTATCAGCAGAATAATCAAATGCTGTAACATTATAATCTGCACCGGAAGCTGCTACTGTCTTACCAACAAGATCGCTTACCTTAGTCCAATCATCTGCTGAAAGTGTAGTTTGAACTGTTCCTGATGTTGCATAATTTTCAGATATAACACTTGCAATAGATGTCTTAATTGTTCCGCATGCTGATGTGAATGTCTTTTCCTTTGAGCTGTCAATCCACTTAAGAAGTGAAGGAACAAGCATTGCAGCAAGGATAGCTATGATAACGATAACGATAACGATTTCAATAAGTGTGAAACCTTTCTTATCCTTTAAATTCTTTAACATTTTCATAAGTAATTTACTCCCTTCAAGTAAATATTAATTTAAACGAATTTAAACAATGCCTTATGTAATCGCCCGCGCTGTGCCTCACGGACATAAGTCCTGTTTTGGTTTTGGCTTTGCACAGATCAAACTAAATCAACCTTAAACAAAACCTCCTTCGTCAATTTCTGTCGGCTCGTTCTGAGCACGTTTTCATAATACAACACAAAAAAACAAATTTCAAGTACTTTTTACTAAAAAAATCAAAAAAGTCGAAAAATTTTAGCAAAATATCACAAAAAGTTTTAAACGAATGATGTACAACCCCCTTTTTAGAGTACAAAAATGGCATTTCGCGACGCTTTTTCCGCGCAAAATGTCATTTGCTTTAGTAATTGTCATGTTGTGGGGTGGTAAAAACACTCAGAGGTTTTCTCTCAAAAACTTTATTTCGTTTTTGTCGGTTATATTGAATAAGTTTATAAATTCATTAAAAGTATGATTGTTTGCAATGAATTGTTTGAGCATTTCTAATTGCTTGTTTTCAGCACCTTCTGCTTTGCCCTGCATGATGCCCTCTGCTTTGCCTTCCCTTACACCGCGGTCATATATTCCCTGACTCCAACTTCCCATATCACTTAACCCCCGTTTCGTGTTATCATCCGGACTTATTCCGTAGTCCGCCTTTATCCGTTCAATCTTTTCTTTCGGTTGTATACTTTCCGACAACAGTGTTGTAAGAAATCCTACAACATTGTTTTCTTTTATTTCTTCGGGTCTTTCAAGTCCCACAAACACTATGTTTACCATGTCATAGTTTATCTTCTTCTCTTTAAAACAGCCTAGCACATTTTCCTCTTTAAAGCAATATCTCGTGATTGTATTTCTCAGTTCCTTATGCTCCGGTCCGCATATCCATATTGAGTATACTTTCTTAAGCTTTTCATACTCCGAAGCCTTGAATTCTGTTCCGTACTGTGCAGATAAAAGCCTTCCTGTATAGTAATGTGCTCTCTTTATAAGAGGATAACCGAGATTTGACTGATTTTGTATTTCAAGATTTATTACAAGCCTTATTGTTTCGTTTGATTCGGGCACAATCGAATCAAAGAGTATGTCGTATCTCACCATACCCTCATATTGAAGCTTGTCCTCTGTGTTGCGCCCCGTTATCACAGGAGAATAAGTATCCGGATTAACACCGACTGATTCAGGGGTTATATTGCCCTCTATACACTTCTCGGCAATAGTTTTTTCATCGACGTCCCTGTACTCCGAAACACATTCCTTCAGTATCCTTGCAAGTATGGTTTTACTTGAAAGTATTCTTTTACATGCTGCATCATACCTTGAATTTCTTCCGTAGATTTTAAGGTTGTCAAAGGTTATGTTTTCCATAATTTTTATCTCCTTTATTTTGGAATAATATTTTTTCTTTTTTCAGATGATGCTTTAAATAACTTTTCAAAAATGGGAAGCAAGCGAAGTATTGAGTGAAAAACGGTATTCCTTCAGAAAGTTTCACCTTCAAAAAGCGCTTCAAAAAAACGGCTTGAAACATCCCAAAAAACAGCATAAAAAAACACCTTTAAAAAAGCCTCTGAAAAAGTCCCCCTATATATAGAATACTTTTCGAGGGCAAAAGAAGACAAAAAAAGAATGAACGGCAGAAAAAGCCGCTCATTCGGTCGTTATGTTGAGAAATTTTGTGAATAAAGTGTAAAGTGTCATTTTTGAAAAAACATAATAGTATAGTTCAGTTTCCCCTTAAATAAGGTTCTTATCTAAAAGGAAATCAATCACATTTATATTTAAAATACCACTGTCATCATACCAACGCTTTCCAATGTCTTTCCTTATTACAATTTTAGGAAAAGAATCTCCTGTAAGTGCAAATGGCTTAAGTTCCGACTCTGCTTTCTCATCAGTAAGCATGGCATACGCTGATTGAATATAAGTTCGTTTTCCTCCTGAATTAACTACAAAATCAATTTCCCTTGGAATACGAACCGAGTTTCCGTTTTCATTGAACGTTCTTGCATAAACAACACCAACATCTACTGAAAGTTGCCTGACATTCAACTCATTATATATGATATTCTCCATTATATGCGTCATTTCCTGCTGACGGAAACCTATTCTCGCATTTCTGAGTCCTATATCCTCACTGTAATATTTGTTCGGGGACTCAAAATATGACTTCCCTTTTACATCATATCGCTTGCTTTCAGAAAAAAGAAACGCATCTTCCAAATGTCCTATATATGCACGAATCGTATTCGCGGACACCTCGGCTCTTTGTTTAGACTTCAGGGTATTTGCAATTTTTGTTGGATTTGTTAATGAGCCAACCGATGAGCAAAGTAAATCTAAAATTTGCTCCAGCACATCTTGTCTTTCAATTTTCTTACGCTCAACAATATCCTTGATATACACTTCTGAAAAAAGTGATTTAAGGTAATTCATCTTAGCTGCATCATTAGGCCTTGATAAAACAAGTGGCATACCACCATAAAATGCGTATTCATCAAATGCTTCGTTTTTATCTCCCCCTACGGCAGAATAATACTCAGCAAAACTAAGAGGATGTACTCTTATTTCATCGCTTCTTCCTCTGAATTCGGTAAGAATATCACTTGAAAGCATTTTCGAATTACTTCCGGTTACATATACATCTAGATTTGATAACTCTCTTAAATCATTAAGAGCATCATAAAAAGTAATTTTCTTGCCGTCCGAATTATAAGGATTTGCCACCTCATCGGACATCTGTATTTCGTCAATAAAAAGATAGTATTGCTCTTTGCTTTTTTCCACTTTTTCTCTTACATACGATGAAAGAATGAGAGGGTTACGATATTTAATATCTTTTGCAAGATCAAGGTCGATTGTGATAATCTGTTCATCATTTACACCGCTCCGGATTAAATAATCCCGGTATATGTTTTTAAGGAGATAGGATTTTCCACATCTCCTGATACCAGTGATTACTTTAACTAAACCGTCAAAACGATATGAAATCAACTGTTCAAGATAACTGTCACGTCTTATTTGCATAAACTCCACTCCGTTCTGTTGAAAATTTCAGCCCATTAAGGCTTTCTTATTCAATATTATATACAATTTTCTTCTGTGTTTTCAAGTCATTATTGAAAATTTCAGCCCATTAAGGCTTTCTTGCTCAATTCGTTTGATTTGATAATATATTTATACGCACTGTCTCTCTGATGAAAGATACTTTTCGATGGGTGGACAAAAGAAGACACAAAGCAGGAGGGGCGGACATGATTGTCTACCCCTCCTGCTTTGTGTAAGCTTAGGAACAAATATGTTCTTATCTTTTTGACTTTGAAAAATAAGACGTCAGTCGTTGAGTGGGCTTAGCACTGCATGACCCACCTTGAGTGACTCCCTGACGTCGATAATACGCTGATTCCTTGAGCCCCGGAACTTAAGCTCGAGAGATTTTTGCTCTTCGATAAATTTTCCGTCGACAAGGAGCGAGAGCTCCGACAGGAGGTCGAACCAGCCGTTGTCGACCGTGGCGCCGTTTACGAGCTCTTCATATGTGTAGCCGGAGAACGACATGACGTCGAGACCGGCTTCACGTACCTTTCTGGCGAGGACTGCAAGTTCCTTCGCCTGCGTAAACGGCTCGCCGCCGGAGAGGGTCACTCCCGTGAGAAGCTTGTCCTCTTTGACGGCTTTCATGATATTTTCAACCGTGGTTTCGTATCCGCCGTCAAAGTCCCACGTTCCGGGGTTCTGGCAGTTTTTGCAGTGATGGGGACACCCCTGCACAAAAACTACGAAACGCCACCCCGGACCATCGACAATGCTCTCACGGATAACACCCGCAAGTCTGAGCTTCGTATCCATCAGATCTGCTCAAACTCTCCGGCACCTGTTCCTATTGAGTGCTTTACACGGTCGTTTACCTCTGCATACTTTGCGTCGTTGAAACGGTCAAGAGTACCTACAAGATAACCTGTGATTCTTCTTATTCTTTCAAATTTTACGCCTTCGCCTATCATTTTTCCTTCCATAATTACGCTTCCTTTCTGCAATTTACTGTTTTTAAGCTTTATACAACGGGGTTTGCAACCTTATCTGCTTCTTCAAGCGGATTTTCGTCGCATCCGCAAACTGATTTTGAGTAACCCTTTATCTTCATGAGAACCTCTTCCGAAACGGCTTCGCCGTCATGACGGCCGCAACGCGGACAAACGTCTCCGATTATACCGGTGTATCCGCAGACAGGGTCTCTGTCAACCGGATGGTTGATAGAAGCATATCCCATGTTATTTTCCTTCATGCAGCGTATAACTGCCTCAAATGCTTCAAGGTTATCGGTAGGATCTCCGTCCATCTCGATATACGAGATATGTCCTCCGTTTGTAAGTGCGTGATAAGGTCCTTCGATACGAATCTTATCAAATGCCGAGATGGGGAAGTATACAGGAACATGGAATGAGTTAGTGTAATACGGTCTGTCCGTTACGCCCGGAATAGTTCCGTAACGCTCTCTGTCCATACGCACAAAACGTCCCGAAAGACCCTCGGCAGGTGTTGCTATAAGTGAGAAGTTCATTCCGGTCTCACGTGACTTCTCATCTGTCCTATGCCTCATATGTCCTATGATCTCAAGGCCGAGGTTGCGTGCCTCCTGAGTCTCACCGTGGTGAGAGCCTATGAGAGCCTTAAGCGTTTCGGCAAGTCCTATGAAGCCGACGGTAAGAGTACCGTGTCGAAGTACCTCCATAAGCTCATCGTCCGGTTTAAGCTTATCGGAATCAAGCCAGAGTCCCTGACCCATAAGGAACGGATAGTTATAAACCTTCCTGTGTCCCTGAATAAGGTATCTGTCATAGAGCTGGTCAAATACAAGGTCGATTTTTCTGTCAAGCTCTTCAAAGAAAATGTCGATATTTCCGTGTGCCTTTATGGCAATCCTCGGCAGGTTTATAGAGGTAAACGAAAGGTTTCCTCGTCCGCATACCTGCTCACGTGTGGGGTCGTATACATTGGTCATTACACGTGTACGGCAGCCCATGTAAGCGATATGAGTATTGTAGTCGCCCTCTTTGTAATACTGAAGGTTATACGGTGAATCCATGAACGAGAAGTTCGGGAAAAGTCTCTTCGCGGAAACTCTCATAGCGAGCTTAAAGAGGTCGTAGTTCGGCTCGCCCGGGTTAAAGTTTATGCCGTCCTTTATTCTGAAGATATGAATCGGGAAAATAGGAGTTTCTCCGTTTCCGAGTCCTGCCTCTGTCGCAAGGAGGACATTCTTCATAACAAGACGTGCCTCAGGGCTTGTGTCGAGTCCGTAGTTTATGGATGAGAACGGAATCTGTGCGCCCGCTCTCGAATGCATGGTGTTAAGGTTATGAACGAGAGCCTCCATTGCCTGATAGGTAGCCTTGTCCGTTTCCTTATACGCCTTTTTAATCGCAAACTCCTGTGCCTTTTTAACGTTTGCCTCGGGAAGTCTGTATTTGTTTACGAGCAAATCCGCCTCATGAGCCTGATAGTCGTTGTCATTTGCGAGAACCGGTGAGATACCGTATTTGTTTTCAACCTCAAGGCAGAGATTCTTTGTAGCCTCGGACGCATCCTCAAAGCCGCAGAGAAGCTCAAGTCCTTTGCAGAGATTGTCGATGTATCTCTTCCTGTAGGTCTTCTTTACGCCCGGAGCCATACCGGTCTCAAAGTTCGGTATACTCTGTCCGCCGTGCTGATCGTTCTGGTTTGACTGAATGGCGATACATGCAAGTGACGAATAACTTGAGATATCATTCGGCTCACGAAGGAAGCCGTGACCCGTTGAAAATCCGCCTTCAAAGAGCTTAAGTATATCTATCTGGCAGCACGTTGTTGTAAGGGTATAAAAATCCAGGTCGTGAATATGTATGTCACCGTCGATATGAGCCTTTGCGTGCTCCGGCTTGAGAACATAGAGCTCATTGAACTGCTTTGCACCCTCAGAGCCGTACTTGAGCATGGTACCCATGGCCGTGTCGCCGTCGATATTGGCGTTTTCACGCTTTATGTCATTTTCCTTTGCGTCTTTAAAGGTAAGTCCCTCGTATATCTTCATAAGACGGGTATTCATCTCACGTACACGCGAACGCTCGGAACGGTAAAGTATGAATTTCTTCGCGGTTCTTGCATGACCGCTCTCTATAAGGACCTTCTCTACGGTATCCTGAATCTCCTCGACTGTCGGTCTGGTGTTTCCGGATGCCTCGATATGATTGACAACCTGCTGTGAAAGCTCGAGCGCCTCCTCGTAATTTCCGCTGCCGCAGGCCTCAATAGCCTTGTTTATAGCCTGTGCGATTTTATCAATTGAAAACGGTACGGCACGCCCGTCTCTCTTTATAATGGTATCAATCATTTTTCAATTTCCTCCCAAATCCTTCTGGTCCCTTTGTTTCACGTTTCACCACAATATCTTGTGTTTTACCGTGTGCATATATCATTATATAGCACTATCAACCTACAGTCAATCATGCGTATTAAATAAATTTGGCAGGGTGTTTTTAGTGCTTTTGTTAAAAACGCAGAATTTCTGTTCCTGTATAATAGTGAGATAGGATTTCTTTGTATGAATACCCCTCTTTTGCCATTTCATTTGCGCCGAACTGACTCATACCCACACCATGACCGTACCCTTTTTCACCGTGCTCGGGCGACAACTTGTCCCAGTGACTGTCCACAGATACGAGATACGGAATAGGCTTTCCTCCCCAGACCTCCTGCGAGCTCTTCGTTTTTCCCGGCGAGACCGCATGGTAGGCAACGGTGCGGATAAGCTGTCCGTCATAGGCGATATATTCGCCGTACACGGAGTCAACTATCATAGAGAGCTTATTGTAGTAAAAATCAAATGTATTTCCCCATCTTTTCATGAGTTCATTCTTTGAGATATACGCCTGGTTGACCTCAGGGTTGTCCGTAAGAAGAACACCGTCGGCCTCCTTCGACTTCGCATACGAAAAGCACGCAACCGTCTGAGCTTTAAGCGCCTCTGTTTCATAAACCGCCGGCATTTCTCCGGCAACGGAGCCGATGAGATACTCCTTCATCGTAACCTTTTCGGTCTTGCCGGAAACGTGCCTCATAACCTCGACCGTATCCTCCCGCCTTGCGCTGTCACCGTTTTGTGCTGTATCCTTTGGCGATGTATCCTTTGACGGCTTACCTTCACCATCGGGCTCACCGTTCATTTTTTCGGAATTATCCGCTTTTTCCGAGTCCTCTCGCTTTTCTCTTTTTTCGGTGATACTGTGCCATACCTCCCTCGCTGCTCCGGGCATAGTCATATCCGTATCCGAGGATATGGTAAGTGCGGGTGTAAATATCATAATAAAGCTTAAAACAACAGCAATACAGGCATAAGTTTTCATGGCTTTTGAACCTCCCGTTTTCCTTGACTTTGAATATGTGATGTTATACAATATTATGTAATTTTCTTTAATAATATTCGGAGGTTTTGGTTCGTGAAAAAATTGAAGTTTGATAAGCTTTCACCGGGGCCGCTCATTATCATAATGGCAATTGCGGTTTTATTTGCAGTGCCGGTTCGCATGTTTCAGTACACAAGCTGTCTCGAGGCATCAACGGGATTCTGGCTTGCAAAGGATTTCACCGTTTACATCCTTTACATCCTCTGTGCGGTCGTAGTTGCAGTCTCTTTTATTATCTCCCTTTTCAGCGGAGTTATGCACGCGCCGCAGTTTGACGACGAAAAAGACATACCGCTCGGTATTTTTTCCGTTATTTTTGCAATAACACTCGTAGCGGATGCAATCCTTCAGATAAGTAAATTTCTCGCGCTTTATGACGCGTACCCAATAGACGGCGGCATGACTCTTTTCCGCTATATACTGACCTCGGGAACATTTGCGGTAGGATTACAGATTCTTTTCGGAATTCTCGCGGCGGTATACATCGCCTTTGTTGCGTATTCTTATTTTCTCGGAAACGGAGCCTTCAAAAAACGTAAACTCCTTGCGGTGTGCCCGGCTGTATATGCCATGGGCAGACTCGCTTATCACTTCATAGACCCTATAAGCTACAAAAATGTATCTCAGCTGTTCCTGCAGATTATCATGCTTATCTTCATGATTCTCTTTACCTTCTCATTCGCACGCCTTGCATCCGGTATAAACGCCGAAAAAAGCATGTGGCTTCTCTGGTTCTCCGGTATTTCGGGCTCGTTTATGGCATACGTTGTGGCGCTTGCTCCGATCATCCTCACGGTTTCGGGCAAAGGCTATATGCTGCCGACGAATTATCCCGTCCACTACTGTGACCTCGCCTTTGCGCTGTTTACAACAGCCTTCCTGTTCACAGTCATGCCGAGAACCGTCTCCCGCAAAGCTGATTCCGGCGAAAAGGCATGACCTATGAACAGGGAACTTGACACGCTCATAAGGAGCAACCGCATCCCACACGCGCTCGTTATCGACGGCGGAACATATGAGTCCCGCCTTTCACTCGCGCACACGGTCGCCGCTTCCCTTCTTTGCAGCGGCGACACCACGGCAGGCCCGTGCAGAAGCTGCACCGCCTGCAGCAAGGTTTTTTCCGACATACATCCGGACGTCATAACCGTGCTTCCGGACAAAAAGAAAAAAACTCTCTCCGTCGAGGTCATACGCGACATGAGAGAGGACGTATCCGTTTTGCCGAATGAAAGTGAGCACAAGGTTTACATCATCGCAAAGGCGGAGCTTATGCAGGACTATGCGCAGAATGCTCTTCTGAAAATTCTCGAGGAGCCTCCGGCATATGCAAGCTTCATTTTACTCTGCGACTCACATTCATCCCTTCTTCCGACCGTGCTCTCTCGAGTAGCTCTTTTTTCACTTGATGACGAGGAGCCGGACATGGACGAGGGCGACAACAAAGAAGCACTCGAGGTCGCAAAACAAATGGCAGAGTGTATCGCACATAAAGATGAATTTGCACTTATGACCTGCGTTTCATTTTTTGATAAAAATTATGAACTCCTAAAGCCCGCGCTTGAAAGACTTTCACTTATACTGAGAGATGCTCTCGTACTTGTTTCCGGTGGCAGTACCATGATAAGCCTTGCGGAAAAACAGGCGAAAGAGCTTTCGGCTCTTCCGAGAGAGACTCTTCTAAGTACGGTAGCGGGTCTTACGGAGATTCAGAAATCCATAAACATATACGGCAACAAAAATCTCATTTTGTGCCGTCTCTCATCAAAACTTATCGGAGGTAAGAATGACTGAAGTAGTTGGTATACGATTCAAAGAGGTCGGCAAGATATACTGCTTTGACCCCGAAGGCATAAAGCTGTCCGAAGGACAGCGTGTCATAGTTGAAACCGCAAGAGGCGTTGAATGCGGCACGGTCGCCACTCCCAATAAACTCATTGAGGACGACGAGATAGTGGCACCTCTTAAGCCCATCATCCGCATTGCGACAGATAAGGATCTTCAAAAGCTTGAGGAAAATAAGGAAAAAGAAAAGAAAGCTTTTAAGATTTGTGAAGAAAAAATCGCAAAGCACGGTCTTGAGATGAAGCTCATAGATGTTGAGTACACCTTTGACAACAGCAAGATTCTCTTCTACTTTACGGCGGACGGGCGCGTTGACTTCCGCGAGCTTGTAAAAGACCTTGCAAGTGTTTTTAAAACAAGAATTGAGCTTCGTCAAATAGGCGTACGTGACGAGGCAAAGATGCTCGGCGGACTCGGCATTTGCGGAAGACCCTTCTGCTGCCACTCATACATGGGTGAATTCCAACCCGTTTCCATAAAGATGGCAAAGGAGCAGGGGCTTTCTCTCAATCCCACAAAGATTTCCGGAACCTGCGGCAGGCTTATGTGCTGTCTTAAGTATGAGCAGCCTGCATATGAGCACCTTATGAAGATAACCCCGAAGGCAGGAGCCCTTGTGGAGACAAAAGAGGGAAAGGGTATCGTTACGGAATCAAACCTCATAACGGGAATCATAAAGGTAAGGCTCGACAAAAATCCCGACGCCGCGCCGGCAACCTACAACCGCAAGCAGGTAAAGATTCTCCGTGACGTCCGCACCTCCGTCACAAAGGAAGAGATGGACGCTCTGAAGGCTATCGAAGAAAACTGATATTAAACGAAAAATTTACAAAGCGAAGCAAATTGACAAAGCAATACCATTTAAATATAATACTATGAGTGCTTTTGGCACACGGAAGGAATGACAGCATATGGCAGAAGAAATATTACTCACCTCTGACGGTCTCAAGGAATTACAGGATGAACTTGAACAGTTAAAGACCACAGGACGTAAAGATATTGCCGAAAAAATCAAGGTTGCACTCTCATTCGGCGACTTATCGGAGAACTCCGAGTATGATGAGGCAAAGTCCGAGCAGGGCAAGCTCGAATCACGCATCAATGAAATTGAAGCAATTCTCCAGAACTACAAGCTCATTGACGAAAGCGAGCTCTCATCGGATATCGTAAACAGGGCTTCACGTATTGTTATCAGAGACATGAAGCTCAAGGAAGACTTCACCTATCAGATAGTCGGACCTCAGCAGGCAGACCCCATAAAGGGTAGAATTTCCGACGAATCACCTGTCGGCAAGGCTCTCCTCGGTCACAAGAAGGGTGACACCGTAGAGGTTGAAGCACCCGCAGGTAAACTCAAGTATAAAATTATTGAGATTGAGAAAAAGAAGTAATTATTATATTTGAGTTAAGGAGTGACACCCCCTATGGCAGAAAACCATACACCTGAGGCCGCACTTACCCAGGAAGAAACCAACGAACAAAGACAGATAAGGATTGACAAGCTGAGAGCCATGCAGGAAGAGGGCCGCGACCCGTTTCAGGTCATGACCGCGGAGCAGACTCACGAGTCAGCCGAAATAAAAGAAAATTTTGATGAGCTTGAGAACAAAGACGTTTTCATATGCGGTAGAATCATTGCGCGCCGTATCATGGGAAAGGCAAGCTTTGTAACCATTCAAGACAAGCTCGGACGTATCCAGTCATACGTTTCCATAAACGACGTGGGAGAGAACACCTACAAGGCGTTCAAAAAGCAGTGGGATATCGGAGATATCATTGAAATAAAGGGTTTTGTTTTCAAGACAAGGACCGAAGAGATCTCTGTTCACGCAAAGGAGATGCGCCTTCTTTCAAAGTCTCTTCTTCCGCTTCCGGAAAAGTTCCACGGACTAAAAGACGCGGACACACGCTACAGACGCCGTTATGTTGACCTCATAGTCAACCCTGAAGTAAAGGACACGTTTATCAAGCGCTCAAAAATCATACAGTCTGTAAGAAAGACATTGGATGACGTAGGATATATCGAAGTTGAAACCCCGGTTCTCAACCTCATAGCGGGCGGCGCATCCGCACGTCCCTTTATAACACACCACAACGCACTCGACCTCGACATGTACATGAGAATCGCAACAGAGCTTCCGCTCAAGCGTCTTATAGTCGGTGGTATGGAGCGTGTCTATGAGATAGGCCGTATCTTCCGCAATGAGGGTATGGACACAAAGCACAATCCGGAATTCACAACCATCGAGTTCTACGAGGCATATACTGACTACAACGGAATGATGGACAGAACAGAAGCCATTTTCCGCAATGCGGCTCTCGCCGCAAATGGAACAACCGTTGTAAATTTCAAGGGCGTTGAGATTGACCTCGGCAAGCCTTTTGAAAGGCTCACCATGGTTGACGCCGTAAAGAAGTACGCAAACATTGACTTTGATGAGTTCCTCGGCGACAACGAAAAGGCTGTCGCACTCGCCAGGGAGCACCACATAGAGGTTGAAAACGGCAAGGAGACATGGGGCGACATCTTAACCCAGTTCTATGATGAGTATGTCGAGGCGAACTTAACGCAGCCGACCTTTATTATGGATTATCCGGTGGAGGTTTCCCCTCTTACCAAGCGCAAGCCGTCAAAGCCGTATCTTACCGAGCGCTTTGAGCTCTTCATATGCGGCACCGAGTACGCAAACGCATACTCCGAGCTCAACGACCCGCTCGATCAGATGGAACGCTTCAAGCATCAGCTCATGCTCCGCGACTGCGGAGACGATGAGGCTAATATGCTTGATGACGACTTTGTCACGGCGCTTGAATACGGTATGCCTCCGACAGGCGGCTGCGGTATAGGAATCGACCGTCTCTGTATGCTCCTTACAGGAAACGAAAGCATCAGAGATGTCATCCTCTTCCCGACAATGAAACCCTTGAATGATGTAAACAAGGGCAATGATGTAAAAAATC
>UQZY01000030.1 GCA_900545655.1 uncultured Oscillospiraceae bacterium | reverse complement strand
CAATCGCTTTTTCGGAAGGCCGCTCTCGACAACAAGAATTATAGGATTTCAGCTTTTTAAATACGGGATTGAAGGCTTTTTACAATGGGGCTTTAATTTCTACAACTCCCAGTACTCCCTGAGAAGCATCGACCCGTTTGCGGTTACAGACGCAGACTCGGCATTTCCGTCGGGCGATTCATTTACCGTTTACCCCGGAAAAAGCGGTGCGATTGAATCTGTTCGCAGTGAGGTTTTCTTTCAAGCATTGCAGGATATGCGTGCTCTGACGCTTCTATGCGACAGAATCGGCAAAAAAAGAACTATTGCTGCAGTTGAAGCCGATTTCGGCATAATAACATTTTTTGACTATCCGCGCGGCACGGAAAAAATGTTGAATTTGAGAAAATCAGTAAATAATTACTTGTACAATTTACACAAACAGTAATTCATCTGCAATTTTTTCTTTGATTTTATATACAAATCATGCTATAATATTTTAAAAAAACAAGGAGAGATTTTAATGCTTGACAGAGCCGATTATCCCGAGCAGGTTGGCGTTGATTCCGACGTTGTTTCCGATTTAATTAAATTCTTTGAAAAGCTTGTATATAATATAGACAGCCTCATGGTTATAAGGCACGGCAAGGTTGCCTGCGAATGTCACTGGGCACCGAACAGAGTCGATACGCCGCATGATATGTATTCCCTGAGCAAAAGCGTAACTGCCACGGCAATAGGCATTGCCGTTGATGAAGGCTATATTTCACTCGACACGAGGATATATGAAAAATATTTTCCGCACAAGCTTGACGGGCTGACCGGCAAACAGCTTGAATGGGCTAAGAAGGTTACGGTCCATGATGTCCTTTCCATGAGAATGGGCAAGGTCACAAGCGTTTTTGACGATAAAGCAAAGACGGACTGGGTCAACGGAATTCTTGACAAACCGATTCAGTTTGAGCCGAACAGCGATTGGAAATACATTAGCGAGAATGCTTATCTTCTCTCATGGATTTTGCAAAGAGAAACAGGAATGACAATGACGGAGTACCTCACTCCGAGATTGTATGAGCCGCTTGATATCAAGATTCCGCACTGGGAAAAAAGTCAGGTAGATGTTGACGCCGGCGGCTGGGGCTTAAAGCTCACAGCCGAGGACATTGCTAAAATTTCACTGCTTTATATCAACAAGGGAGTCTACAACGGTAAGCGGATTTTCTCCGAAGATTGGTTTAAAAAAGCGACATATCCGTACACCAAAAAGACATATCCGGTATTCTCCGACAATGCCGAATACGGTTATCAGGTTTGGATCGACCATGAGCATCACGATACGACCTATCGCTTTACGGGACTCTACGGACAGTTTTCTTTCATGTTCCCCGATCAGGACGCCTGCGTAGTTATAACCGCAAGCGACACTCGTGACGGCAATGCGATAGCCGCTGTTTACAAGCATTTCCCCAAGGGATTTATTGAGCCGAAGGAGCTTGACGAAAAAAAGCAATTTGAATTCAAGGCTCTGACGACCACAAGAGCTTACGGTCCGGATTTTAAACATTCTCTCGGCAAGCGTGATCCGAAGCGTGAAAAAAAATACAGCAACAGAATGATGAAATTTGTTCCGCTGCCATTTTCAAGCACACAGGGTGCACTTACTTATTTTATGTGGCGCAAAAAAATCGGCGGACTTACCGATGTTGTGCTTAGCTTTGATAAAGAAAATGCAATAATGTCCTTCAAGGAGAATAACTCCGAGCGAATGACCGTCAAGGCCGGCATGAACAACAGGTACACCCACAACGTTATCACCCTCGGCGAAAACGAGCTTATTGTTGACGCCCAGGCAACATGGAACCGTGACGGCAGCCTTGAATTTTTCCTCTACAATTCAGGCAGACCGCAGTCAAAGAGATTACGCTTTATCTTCAAGGGCAATTCCGTTATCCTGAAGCAGAAATCCTATCCCGGCTTCGGTGCATTGGCGAAGTTCAATATTGAATTCAATATGGGCATGAACGTTGGCCCGAGGTTTGAAAACTTCCTTGAAGTCGGCGGAGACCTTTTCAGCACATTCTACAGCGATACGGACACCGTCGGAAGATTTTTGAAATAATTTAATACATAAACAATTCAACCGCTCTCAATCTGAGGGCGGTTGATTCTTTAAAATAAAACCGATATTCTGATTAACCTGAAATTTCTTTCGCTTTTTGATTTAGGGTTGACGTGGTTATCAACTCAAACAAAAGAGCCTTTGACATAGCAAATCGTAGGGTGCGATGCCCACATCGCACTGAGAGAATCTGATAAAATTCTCTTATCAAATTTCAAATTTTCCAACGGTAATACCAAAATTAGGTTTTTTCCGACCTTGGGTCTGATTAACCTGAAATTTCTTTCGCTTTTTGATTTAGGGTTGAAAAAATTATCATATTTTCTGCGAGAGGGTGAAATCGAATTTCATGGAAAGGGCCTCAAAAAGCATTTTCATAACTGCATTTGCGGTTGATATTATGTCGGATTCCAGCACATATGCAACTGCCTTATCCTGTTCCTCTTTCGGAACGTTATAGGCGCTCAGGCTCATTCTGATAAAGCGTTCAAGCTTCTTTTCAATAGTGAAATATTTATCGCACGGTCTTGACATATAGCCTCGCATGATTCCTGCAGAGCCAATTTCAAGCTCATAAAAATCACTGAGCGAGCAGTTTGGCATATACGAGCTAAAAATCTTATAGAGCTCATTTGTAGTATTCTGGTAAATATACTCCGCAATGTGCGGCTGAGAATATGCCTCAACATATATTTCTCTGAGGTTTTCGTTAAGCTCGGTAAGAGTTAATTGCAAGGCAGTCTCTGCGGCATATACCATAATGGGAGACGTGCCCTCTCCTACAAGCTTTTCGGCTATGCTGAACTGATTTTCAAACATAAACTCGGTCAGCTCAAGGAGTACACCGTCCTTTGTTTTGAATATATTATAGAATGTGCTGCTTGTAACGTCGGCAAGCTCAAGAATTTCCGCATTTGTTGTTTTTTTAAATCCTTTTTCGATAAAGAGTTTTACGCACACGGATAAAATTCTTCTCTTAGAACCTTCCTTGTCGTATCTTCTGGACATTTGCTTTTTTCTCCTTTTATTTGGACTATGGTTCAATTATACCAAACAGAATAAAAAAATCAAGTATATAATATAAAATTTTAAAAACGCCGTAAAAAATCACGGCGTTTAATATTATTCGTTTATATCGTCAAACATTCCGAATCCTGCGACCTCGCTCGTCGGCAGTGAAAACACAATTGCCTCCGCATCCGTATTCGGTCCCGCTTTTTCAAGAATGGAACGCATTATATCCGATTTTTGTTCCTTTCTTGCAACGATAAGGATAACTTCTTTCTCGCTTGCAATTGAAACATTGTAGAATTTTTCCTCATTTCTTCCGCCCTCTCCCTTACCGTGCAGAACCGTTCCTCCCGTTGCGCCGGCAGCTCTTGCGGCATTCATAACGTTATCCATTCTGCCCTCGTTTGCAATGGCGACAATGAGCTCATACGAGGGATTAAATTCGGGTTTCGTTCCGATAAGCTGAGCATCGGCATTAAGCTTTTCCATCGTTCTTTTACCTCCTATGCTTTTTATCGGCACAGATACGACAATTCCGTGACCCGGTACACCGATAAACATTTTTTTCTTCTGCTCTTTGATAAATTTTTTAAGCTTTTCATTATCCGCAACCGAGAGTAGAACACGCTTTTCGTTGCTTTCAAGCCCGAGAAGGTCAAGCATACTTCTTACCGCCGTTCCCCTGCCCCTAAGTATGACATTTATAGGAAGACTCAGCTCGTGACAGATCTCTTTTAAAATATTTACATTGTCCGGGTTGCAAATTGAAATCACAAAATTCATACGGCACTCTCCTCCCAAAGCTCAACAATATCGTAATCGCCGAATTCGGCAGCGGCGTGCTTCTCCTCTTTTCTGTCTCTTATTGTATAGAAAATACCGACCGTCTGGATGGTTATCAGCGGCATCATCGCAACCATTGCAACCGCACCGAAAGCATCTTTGAGCACGTCACCGCCCAGAGCAATGCTCGCACCGATAAAGAATTGAAGCATAAACGTTGCCGTCATAGGACCGGAGGCAACTCCTCCCGAGTCAAAGGCGATCGCCGTGTAAATATCGGGAACAAAAAACGACAGAATAAGTGCAATTGTATAACCGGGAACAAGGAACCAGAGAATTGAGATTCCCGTCATTACCCTGAGCATAGCAATTCCCATTGCAACCGCAATTGCCGCGGAAAGGCTAATCTTTATCGCCTTGCCCGGGATAGCTCCGGCGCTGACCTCCTCAATCTGATTTTCAAGCACCGTAACGGCAGGCTCGGCGGAGATTATAAACCAGCCGAAAATCATCGCAAGCGGTATCATAATATACTTCGTCCAATCCTCTGCCAATGCGGCTCCGAGAACAGAGCCGAGAGAAGAAAATCCGACGTTGACGCCTGTAAGGAAAAGCACCAAGCCGACATATGTATAAACAAGTCCGACGCAGATTTTTGCAAGACTGCGCCTTGAAATCTTCAAAATCAAAAGCTGCAACAATAAAAAAATTCCGACAATCGGTAAAAGCGAAAGCGCAACCTCGCCCATATATCTCGGCAATTCGGTAAGATAGATCTTGCCTATTTCTCCCGTACTGCCAAAAGAAAGAACGTTGACTTCGGTAACCGTGTCCCCGCCGGGATAAAAGAATCCGAGCACAAGAACGGCAAGAATAGGACCTATTGAGCTGAGCGCAACAAGGCCGAAGCTGTCCGCCTCCGCCTTATCGTCGCTTCGAATATTAGAAACACCGACACCGAGCGCAAGGATAAAAGGAACGGTCATCGGACCGGTCGTTACTCCGCCCGAGTCAAATGCGATGCTTAAAAATCTATCGTCCGTGAATCCCGCAAGAATAAATACAACGGCATAAAATGCAATCAAAAACCACCTCATCTTCAGACCCGTCAGAATTCTCACCATGCAGACGGCAAGAAAAAATCCGACTCCTACGCCGACCGTTATCAAAAGCACCGTATTGTTAATATGCGGGACCGTCTCGGCAAGCACCTGCAAATCAGGCTCGGCAATTGTAACCGCAAAGCCGAACGCAAAGCTGACAAGCACAATCAGCGGCAGCTTCTTTGTCTTTGTAAGCGCGGTTCCTATCTTGTTTCCTATTTTGATCATCGAAGTATCCGCACCGAGCGAGAAAAGACCGATACCGATAACCACCATCACTGTACCTATAAAAAAATTCAGCATCAGGTCTGTGTTAATAGGCGCAATGCTGAAGCATAACAATGTAACGATAATAACTATCGGGAGAACTGAGCGAGCCGATTCCTTGATCTTCTCCGTGACAGCGGTTCGGTTTTTGAGTATTAAATCTTTCTTCAAAAGCCTCACCTTTCCTTATAAATGTAATTATTTACATATATAATACATTTTTTTCGGAAATTATGCAAGCTAAAAAAGAAAAATTCAATTTTTATTTACATTTGACTTTTGCAATAACAGCGACTATAATTATTTATAAATAAAATAAACCGTCATTTGATTTTTTTATGTGTTTTACAATATTTCTAACCGAAAAGAAGGTAAATAATGCTATGTCGGAGATAAAATCACCCTCATTCCCCTTTTTAACCTGGATAAAAGCGCTTCGTGGAAACTATGTGCACAAGGAAATAGGCAATTTTGATAAAAACAACTGGATGTCCCGTCTTGACGGTGAAAAATATATAAACGAAATTTCTGTTCCCGGATCACACGATACCTGTGCTCTGTATGAACCGCTCAGAGAGCTTGCCAAGTGCCAGATGTATACCGTCACCGATCAGCTTAATATGGGAGTTCGTTATCTTGATATTCGAGCGAATGTTGTCAAAGGTGATCTTGCAATCTCCCACGGTCCGATCTTTCAGGGAATCACATTTGACAAGGTAATGGAACAGTGCTTTGATTTTCTTCGTAAAAACCCGAGCGAGACGATAATTATATCCGTCAAGCATGAGCTTATTTCAAGAGACAAAAAGAATGAATTCAATTCTATTTTTATGAAAAAGCTTGAAGCTCACGGTGATATATGGTTTACAGAGAATCGCCTGCCGAAGCTTTCGGAGGTCAGAGGAAAAGCGGTTCTTCTTAACCGTGTCAAAAATCTCGGAATCGGAATCGACGCTTCCGAAAACTGGGTACATAACGGCACATCGGTAATCGAGCACGGCGATTTTCGACTGCACATTCAGGATAAATTCAAGCTTGAAAACGTTGAGGAGGCGTGGAAGCTCGTTACGGAGCATTTTAACAAAATCCTCAAGGAAAGCAACGGCAAGAAAAATCTCAGCATCAATTTTCACAGCGGCGTTCTCGGATATCCCCATGTTCTGAGGGTTGCGAAGCACGTCAATGCGGAATTTATGAAGAATATCAAGAATAAAAAGGCTCACCTCGGCATCGCCGTATTCGATTTCATAACGCCGGAAATCTGCAATGCCGTTATTGACACAAATGCATAAGCTGCACAGAAAGCAAGACCGCCCTCTTTTGAGAGCGGTCGATTATTTTACTTTGCTCAGAACTTGAAGCCGGAATACTTAACGGATGTTGACGCGCTTCCGCCTGCGTTCTTAATTGTTACAACATACTTTGTGTTGGTAAGCGTAACGGCAAAATCAAATGAAACGGTAAGTCTTTCGAGCCTGCCGTTAGAAGCGTTTACAACGGCAACACACTTAACGTTTGACGAAGACTCTCTTACAGACTTAACCGAAGCGCCGTCGGTATTGTTGATGGCTGTGTAAAGATTTGCGGCGCACTTGTGATCGAATGCGGATTTATCGCCCGTTCCGACGAAGATTCCGCTCCTGTCAACAGGCGAATTATTCTTTTTGTTTGCTGAATCGGCGTAGCTTGAACCGTTATTGAGAACAAGTGTATATGTATATTTTCCGCCGCTGAGAGTGTAGCTTGCGCTCTTGACATCGGCGGCTTTAAGTCCTGCGGTTGACATGAACTCGCTCTTGCCCTTTGCGTTTGTATAGGTTTTGTCACCCACTCCGAGGAAGCCGGAAACAGCATCCTTAACAACGCCCATGTTGCTGAGTGCGCCTGCATCAAGCTTGTTGAGCTTTGTGCTTCTTGTCTTGGAATAACCTGCCTTTGAGCTGATTACCTTATTTACGGCTGCGTTGTAGTTATTGATTATCTGCGCCGTTGTAAGCTTTTTCGGAGCTGTCGTTGTTTTCTTCGTTGTCGTAACCTTTTTTGTTGTGGTAACCTTTTTTGTCGTTGTTACCTTTTTGGTAGTAGTCTGTTTTTTTGTCGTGCTCGGCTTTGCGGTCGTATTCGGCTTTACATTATTCTGCTTGCCCGTTGTGCTTTCGCTCGTCGTCATCTCGCCCGTGGTTTCCTCGGTTGCCGGCTCGGTCGTGCTTTCGGTTGCCGGAACGGTTGCGGGAACTGTTTTGGGTTCTTTTTTATCGTTGTTTATTCTCGAAGAAACAAGAATCGACGGGATAAGCTTTCCTATACTCTCGTTAAAATCCTTGCCTACATAAACAAACGAGCCGCACATCATGGCGACACAGATAATAACGGTGATACAAACAGTAATAGTTTTTTTCAATTATAACACGTCCTTTTTTCTCTTTGTTTAGATTATAAGACATTTGAATCGAATTGACAATAGTTTTCTTCAATACAACGGCAAAATTGCAATTTTTTTCAGGAAAAACACGCTAATATATAATTAAAAATGAATTATAGAAATAATTCTACGTAAAAAGATGAATAAGACAGTAATTTTTTACAGCCGTATTAAACCAATATCAACAATAATTGTAAATTATAAAGGTATTTTCCTTGACATAGCATAAATGAATGTGTTATTATAAGTACAGATAGAAGATCTATCCTCTACACTTTTATTTTATGAAAGGAGTAACAAGTTATGGATTTCAATGCGATTCTTGACACAGTTATGAACAAGCTTGTTGATCTCATTACAAAGATTGACGTAACGGAGATTCTTAATAAAATTATCGATCTTGTTATGGGCTTTATTAACAAAGGTTAATTTGATTATAATTTGTTATTTGTTTATAACCAAAACGGGCAGTGGCAACGACGGTTGTCACTGCTTTTTTGTATATTTAATCCGAACCGTCGCAAAAATGCTTATCCGTGTATTGACATTAAAGCAAAAATATGCTAATATACAACACAGATAGCAGATTGGTTCTGTTACCGAATCTACGAAAGGAGTAACGAATTATGGATTTCAGCACAATTCTTGATAAGATCGACATTCAGGCTATCCTTGCAAAGATTACAGATATTCTTTCAAAGATTGACTTCCAGGCAATCCTTCAGAAGATTATCGATTTCGTTACAGGCTTGATTAAATAATTACCTGAATCAGAGAATAAGCAACTGCTTTTGCGGTTGCTTATTTTTTTTAAAATATGTGTTGACTAATATGGTAAAAAGTGGTATTATGTAATCAAATAAAGAAAAGCCGCTTATGCGGTCGGATTTTTAAGAAAGGAGTCGTATTTATGAAGAGCGTGGGAATCGTCAGAAGCGTTGATAACGCCGGGAGAATTGTTCTTCCTATCGAGATCAGAAAAGAACTCGATATAATGGGAGAAAACAACAAGGTTGAGATCCTTGCAAGAGGAAATGAAATCTTGATGAAGAAATATGCTCCCTCCTGTATTTTCTGCCATGAAACCGATGATTTGATTGAATTCAACGGTCAGAAAATCTGCAAGGACTGTGCACAACAAATCGGTGAAGCTACAAAATAAAATCAAAAAAACTAAGGACTGTCGGTTTGTGATCGGCAGTCCTTTTTATGATTTCAGTCTTATTTTTTTGCTATCGAGATTGTATCTACTACGCTGTTGTTATCCGTTTCATATGTCGTTACGGTGAGCTTATCGCCGGAAACGTCCATTATTGAGTAGCAAGGCGTATCGGACTGGAACCAGAAATCACATTCCGGTCCTACATTTTCGGTATCTATTCCGTTATAATTACTGCCCGAGGAGGAGTTTGCGCTGACATAAAGAGTGCCCTTCGGGTTTGTGTAGGTATTGTTTGTAAGCACGTCATCGGTTACTCTGTTGTTCTTGATAATATAAGAACGGCTGTAGTAATGGTCATGACCGCTCAGACAAAGGTCGATTCCGAACTCATCGAAGAACGGCGTGATAGTTGCTCTTGTGATTTTACTTGTGAAATACTTGGCCGCATTTGCATCATACGGGCTGTGATGCATTGCCACAACCTTCCATTTGGCGTTTGGATATGCTTCACAAGCCGCTTTGATAATTTTCCTGTGCGTTGTCGGAACAACGATATTTGAATCAAGCACAATGAAAAGAATATCGTTATACAGGAAATAATATCCGTTTCCGGCAGGGTTCTTAAACGGCACCTCGGTATCTCTGTTCGGGTTATTGTAGTGACTTGAATAGTTAGTGGTATAGAATTCATGATTTCCGACAACAGCGGCTATAGGATAATTTCTAAGCTGGGGTACCGATTCCATAAGCGAATACTGCTTCTCGGAATAGGAATCCTCAACCTGATCGCCTGCTGAAACGACGAAATTGATGCCCTTGTGACTTTCGGTTGCAAGCTCCATTGTCTTGTACCAGCCGTAAGTGTCATGCTGAAGTATCTCCTCATCCGTTCCTTGACGGAAACGTCCTATCTGACAGTCCGAAACAAACAGAACCTTTGTGCTTTCGGAAGAAGCCGTAGTGAACGAGTAAACCTCGCTCCAAACCTTATCGGCATAATACTTGTAGTAGTATGTTGTGTCTGCTTCAAGCTCCGACGCCGTTGCTTCATGTGTATATTCAAAGCAGAAAATATTGAATTTGCTGTCAACATCAAGCTTTTGAGCGTCGCTCATATCCTGCTTTGTTCCGACCTCGATTTCAGCCTTACAGCTCTTATAGGACGACTGCCATGAAAAGTTCATCTTTGTGTTATCCTCGCCGGGCGTCATAAGCAATGATCCTTTTGACTCCAAAAGCCGAGACCAGTTTTTTTCAATCCATTCCTGCTGTGATTCGATCGCTCCCGTTGAAAAAGTGAACAGCGTCACCGCCATTGTCAACGTTAAGAATACAGCTAAAATTCTTTTTGCAATGTTCATTGAAAATGCACCTCCGTTTGTACATTTAAAGCTTTGCATAATTATATCATAATACCAAAAATATTTAAAGCAAAAAATGTTGACTTTTTTTTGTGCAAACCTTATAATTGAATTAAACATTAAAAGGATGATTCAATGAAAGAACTGTTAAATGAAATTTACAGATATCTTATTCCCGCCCTTTGCATCATCATTGCCGCATATTGCGTCAAGCATTTGCTTTCGAGCCGTGCGCCCAAGGTCACGCCGGCGTATTTCTACGATGAGCAAAACGGCAAGGAATATGTTATAACAAGCTGGGAGACCTCGATCGGCAGGAGCAACGCCTGTGACATTGTGCTCAATTATGCCTCGGTCTCACGTTTTCATGCTGTAATATCCAAGCATAAAAAGGGCTGGATTATTACAGACACTCATTCAAGTTCAGGCACATACGTACATAATAAACGTATTGAAGAGCCTACCGTTGTAAACGACGGAGACGTTGTTTCTTTCGGCGGAATCGCGCTTCAATTCAGAATAAAATAAGCTAAGACAGCACCTCTGAAATTCTTGTGCACGTCTTTCTTTAACCTGTTTTCGCCGTGTTGCAATAAGTTTTTTTGATTTGCGTCGGCAGGTCTTAAAAATTTAACGCAGCATGACAAAAATTATTATGCAATTTCCGCATCTCGATTGTGCGAAGTTGCCTTAAAGGAGAATTATCATGAAACTCAAAAAGGTCTTATCCGTCATCACTTGCGCAACTCTTTTATTCACAGCGTTCTCCCCTCTCATGTCCGCCTATGCGGCAGGAGAAACCGACTACACGATAGTCAATCCGTATGACTGTGTTGACTGGGATAAGTGGGATTACTACAAAGCAAACCTCCACACCCATTCGGTTGCGTCCGACGGCGATCTCAGTATTACGGATATGGTTGAGCTTTATTACAGTCTCGACTATGATATTCTTGCGATGACCGATCACGGTGTTATTAACTACGGCTGGAATAAGCCAAGACAGACAAACGGCATTTTTAACTATTTCCGCAAAGCCGATCCGATGAGCGATGAGGATTATTTGAGAATCACAACCGGTTCCGACAGAAACGGCAGAGGTATGATCGACATCACGCGCGGAATTGAAATGAACATGGCTGTTATGACCAAGACTCATGTGAACGGCTATTTCACCGACTATGGCCAGGCTGTTTGGGGCAACGAAAACGACTACCGTTCTTCCGTTGCCGCAGTTGACCGTTACGGCGGTTTCACTGTTCTTAACCATGTCGGCGACTGGGTTAATTCGAATAATTTCCCCGAGCGCTCACATCAGGATTTTTACATTTCTTATTTTGCAAATATTTTTAAGGATTATAAGAGCTGCCTCGGTATGGAGATTATCAACAATACCGACTCGGTAACAAGAGCCGACAGAGCCCTTTGGGATGAGCTTCTTCAGGTCGTTATCCCCACAGGCAGAAACATCATCGTATTTGCCGATGACGACAGCGAGTACGTATCCGACGTAGGCAGAAGCTTTGAATACTTCCTTCTCCCCGAAAACACAGAGGAAAACGTCAAGCAAGCCATGCAGGTCGGCAACTTCTTTGCTTGCAGCAAATTCCAAAAATATACAGACGGCACACCGGGTTTTGAAGGCAACGGTGAGGTTCCTCTTGTTTCAAACATCAAGGTTGACCAAAAAGACAACACAATCGAGCTTACGCTTGACAGCAGACGTGATTGCAGCTCCGTTAAGTGGATTGCCGACGGTAAGGTGATTTCTACAGATACAAAGATTGACCTCAACGATTATGAGGATCAGCTCGGCTGCTACATTCGCTTTGAGCTTATGGGTGAGGGCGGCGTAACATATTCGCAGGCGTTTGAGCTTCGGTATGACGGCAGAGAGGCAAAAGAAAAGGATATTCCTGAGATGCCTTGGCTCTTCACGGGTCCGCTCGGCGATAAGTTCACGAGGCTCATTCAGTCTCACAGCTTCGGAATTATTCAATTCCTTGTTGAAAAGATTGCAAATCTTCTCGGCATAATCTAAAACGAAATTTTCCGGACTGTCGCCCGTGCGGCAGTCCTTTCTTCGCTTGCAATTACGGCAGACAGATAGTATAATTTGAGTGTGAATGTGTTTTGTAGGAAATGGTATATGTAAAATCCGTAGGGATCGAGGCCCACTCGACCCAAATAAACTATCGAATAATAAAATAACACGGAGGAAAACTATGAATTCATTTTTGAGTGAGCTTAAGCAATGGAGCTTTGCAAACTTTCCAGAAAAATTTGCCGCCGCATTGCCAAAGCTTATTGTTTTTATTGTTGTTATCGCCGTCGGTTTTTGGCTGTCGAAGCTTGCCGGAAAACTCATGGTTAAAATACTCGAAAGCAAGAACGTTGACAAGTCAATGCACCGGTTTGTAAACCGCTCAACTGTCATTTTTCTCAGAATCATTGTCGCTGTCGTTGCTCTCGAACAGGTCGGCTTTAACGTAAATTCATTCATTACCGCCCTCGGAGCGGCAGGAATAACGGCAGGCCTCGGACTGCAAAACAGCATCGCTCAGCTTGCAGGCGGCATTCAGATTCTTTTCAACAAACCGTTCAAGAGCGGCGATTTTGTTGAGATTGACAACGTCAGCGGAAAGGTTCGGGAAATCAGATTTATGTACACAACGCTTGTCACCAACGATAACAAGCTTGTAGTTGTACCAAATCAGAAAATTACGACTTCAACACTCACAAACTACACTGCAAGGGACAAGATAAGACTTGACCTGACCTACTCGATAAGCTATGACGACGACGTTGAAAAAGCCAAGAAGGTGCTTAAACAGGTTGTAGAGAGCGAACCGCTTCTTCTCAAGGAGCCGAAGCATACCATCGGTGTTTCAAAACACGGTGCAAGCGGCGTTGACCTCGCCTGCTTCGTTTGGTGTAAAAGTGAAAATTATTGGCCTGCATATTTCAGTATGCAGGAAAAAGTCAAGCTTGCATTTGACAAAAACGGAATACATATCCCCTATGATCAGCTTGATGTGCATATAAACAAATGAAACGAGTGATTAAATGACAAATATTATTGTCAAAGCTTTTATAAAAGACTATAAAAACGTTACCGACTCAAAAGTAAGAATGAAATACGGCATTCTCAGCGGCTGTGTCGGCATTGCGCTCAACGTTGTTCTCTGCCTTATGAAATTCTTTGTCGGCTCGATGACAGGCAGTATCGCCATCACCGCCGACGCTGTAAATAACCTTTCGGATGCCGGTTCGTCGGCGGTAACCGTGTTCGGATTCAAAATGGCAGGCAAGCCCGCCGACAAGGATCATCCGTTCGGTCACGGCAGAATCGAATACATTACTGCCATGATAGTTTCGTTCATCATTCTTTTCATGGGTGTTGAGCTTGCGATTCAGTCGGTAAAAAAGATCCGCACACCCGAGGACGTTAAGTTCAGTCTTGTCGGTGCTGTTATCATTGCCGTTTCGATTCTCGGAAAGCTTTGGCTTGCATTTTTCAATAAGAACCTCGGCAAACGAATCGACTCCCCTGCCATGACCGCCGTCGTTGCCGACAGTCTCAGTGATATTGCCGCGACCTCGGTAACGCTGATCGCCTTAATTCTTTCAAAATTCTTCCCTTCTTTCCATATCGACGGCTGGCTCGGAATTATCGTTGCCTGCTTCGTCTTAAAGGCAGGTCTTGATATATTCAGGGATACTCTAAGCTCTCTTATCGGTCAGCCGCCGTCAAAGGAGCTTGTTGACGAAATCAAAAATAAGATATTGGCATACGACCATGTTAGCGGAATTCATGACCTCATTGTTCACAACTACGGACCCGAGCATTATTTCGCAACAGTACATGTTGAAATTCCCGCCGATATTGACGTCATGGTAGGTCACGACATAATCGACAACATCGAAAACGATATAAAAAAAGAAATAGGCATTGATCTTACGATTCACTATGACCCGATTGTTGTCAACGATGAGCGTGTAAACGAGCTAAAAGAAATGACAGATAACATCGTAAAGAACATTAACCCGGAGCTCAGCATACATGATTTCAGAGTTGTTGACGGCCCCATGCACACAAATCTCATTTTTGATGTTGTTATCCCCTACGGCTTCAAGGAAGTGCCGAATGAAATTATCAAAGAAATCAGCCTCAAAATTTCCGAAGTGAACGACAGTTATTTCACCGTCATAAAAGCAGAACATAGTTTTGTATAAACTTAACAAATTATGCCATTTTATTTGTGATATATTTTTCGACAAAAAGCTTGTCAATCTCTTTAAAAAATTGCTCTTTTATAGTAAAATATGCATATAACTCTGAAAGGCGGATAGTATAAATGAGAAGTGAACCTAATTACAACACCATACCTGTCGGACAGCTTGGTATCATCGCTCTCCCGGGCTGCGAAGAGCTTGCCAACAAGATCGACAATTACCTGATCAGATGGAGATTTCAGCGTAACAGCGAGCACAAGGACACGCTTGCATTCGCAGGATATGAAAAATCAACCTATCTTATCAACATGGATTTCCCCCGTTTCGGTACAGGCGAAGGTAAAGCAGCGCTTAACCAGACGGTCAGAGGCTATGACATCTACATTCTTTGCGATGTTTTTAACTACGGCGTAACATACAAGATGTACGGAATGACCGTTCCGATGTCGCCGGACGAGCACTTTGCAAACCTCAAGCGTGCAATCAGCGCAATCGAGGGCAAGGCAAAGAGAGTTTCCGTTATTATGCCGATGCTCTATGAGGGCAGACAGCACAAGCGTTCGAGCCGTGAATCGCTCGACTGTGCAATGATGCTTCAGGAGCTTCACAACATGGGTGTTGAAAACTTCATCACCTTCGACGCACACGACCCGAGAGTTATGAACGCAATCCCCCTTTGCGGATTTGAGAGCATATCCCCCGCCTATCAGATGATCAAGGCCGCAGTCAACAACGTTGACAACCTTAAGATCAACAAGGACAACATAATGATTATCTCCCCCGATGAGGGCGGAATGTCACGTTGTATTTACTATTCGACCGTTCTCGGCGTTGAGCTCGGAATGTTCTACAAGCGCCGTGATTTCTCAAGAATCGTTGACGGCAGAAACCCGATCATCGCTCACGAGTTCCTCGGCGACAACGTTGAGGGCAAGGATGTTATCATCGTTGACGATATGATTTCCTCAGGTGAATCAATGATCGAGGTTGCAACAAAGCTCAAGGAGCTCAAGGCTGCCAGAATTTATATTTTCTCGGCATTCGGACTTTTCTGTAACGGCTTTGATGCTTTCGATAAAGCATTTCAGGAAGGCATTATCGACCGTGTGTTCACAACTAACCTCATTTACGGTACCCCCGAGCTTCTCAGCAAGGATTGGTATATAAGAGTTGATATGTCAAAGTATCTTTCATACATCATTGACACCCTTAACCATGACACATCAATCAGCGACCTTCTCGACCCCGCCGAAAAGATCAACACTCTGCTTGATAAAAAAGGACTTAAATAAGAATAATAAATCACTTGGTTCAACCGCAATAGATGGATCAGTAGATGGAATAATCACACTAAAATTGGATCAGAATCTAAAAAATAAAATTCTCTTTTCTTATGAAAGTAGAGATTATGAAAGTATAGAATTTGTTCTAAAAAGAAATGAAAGTCTAATCTTTGAAAAATCAGAAACTGATAGTAACGATTTAAATACTAACCTATTAGTTTTTTTAAATTATGCCATCAGGCAAAAAGAATTTTCATTTACTATATCTGAAATTACGGGTAAATTAAACTTACAAATTGTACCATCGGTATTCGATAAATTATTAAAAAGTAATTTAGATAATTTAGAAAAAGATTATCCAAATGTATACGAAATTCAAGAACGATTAGGTGAAGATAAAAAATGTCTTGAATATTGTTCTTGTTGTAAGTTTTGCCCTTATTATCAAGAAAAATATATGAAGGGAGAAGAAAATGAATAACGATATTTTTAGAGAAAAATTATTAAATAAAAGTTTTACAGAAGAGGAATTAAAAGATTTGTCATGGTGTGATGTAGATGCCGATGTTAAAATGATAACTCAAGAAGAAGGAGAACAACACCGATGGACACAAGATGTTTCTACAATATTTGAATTTGAAGGAAAATATTATTCTTTAGATTGGGATAGAGGATTAACAGAGTGTCAAGAAAATGGGTTCTATACACAACCATATCAAGTGGAAAAGGAAGTTAAAACAATAGAAGTAACAAATTGGAAGGCGGTTTCATAATGAAAAAATATGAATTAAGTCTTTCGAGAAATTACGTATCTAGTTGGGGAATAGAAGAAGCGATTAGAGAATTATTACAAAATGCCAAAGATAGTAATGGAGAAGATATTATTGATATTGATAAATCTTCTGGAACAATTACAATAACAAATAAAAATACTTCAATACCAAGTTCTACATTGTTACTTGGAAACACATCTAAAAGAGATGATTTAGATAAAATAGGTCAATTTGGAGAAGGTTATAAATTAGCATTGTTAGTATTACTTCGTGATGATAAAGAAGTGTTTATAAAAAATGGAAATAAAAATTGGATACCAAGTTTTGAATATTCAGATAATTTTGAATGTGAAGTATTATGTATTACTGAAACAGCAGGTAATGGGAATGATTTAACATTTGAAATATCAGGATTTGATAATTCTGAATTAGATGAACTTGAAAATGAATTTTTAGGATTAAATGGACAAGCTTATAATTCAATTCAAACAAGCTATGGAGAAATATTAACGGATTCTGATTACAAAGGAAAAGTATTTGTTGATGGGCTTCCAGTATATGAAGATGATAATTTTGATTATGGTTATAATTTTAAACCTTGTTATGTATCACTTGATAGAGATAGAAAGTCAATAAATATTTATGAATTGAAAAGATTAACAGCGTTATCAGTTGCTTGTTGTGTTGATAACTTTGCATTTGTTGATGAAGTTATTGATGGCAAAGGTCGAGATGGTGAATACATCAAAGATGAAAATATTGAATTTGATGATGAATTCAAAGAAAAATATGCAAAACATCTAATGGATAGATTTGATATCAAAGAAGATGATGTTGTTATCAATAAAAGTAGTTCGGATTTAATTGAATATGTTGGTAGAAAAACAGATAAAGAAATAAAAGAAGTTCCACACAAGATATATGCAGATATATTAAATTCACAATTAACATATTCGTCAAATGTTATTCAAGAGGTAAAAAAAGAAAAAGATAATCGAGATAAAGTTGATGATGCTTGGTATGAATATGAATATAGCGATTATAAAGATTTTAAAGAATGGTTTGATAAATATGGTAATCAACTAAATGATAGTGCAAAATATGAATTTAGAGAACTAATAAATCGATTAGAGCCTACAGGTTTTAATTTAATAAGTAATGAGGTATGGAAATGAAAAGATTTGAAATTGGTGAGAAAATAAAATGTATTAATACATATGGCTTACAATGCATAAAAAAGGGAAATATATACACAGTTTCAGGTTACAGCGAAAACGGAAATGTTATTCTTGAAGAACTTCCTATCTATGCATACGACCAAACATTTTTTGAACCAATAAAAGCACAAGAATTAAAAATAACAGCAAACAAAATTAAAATAACAGTAGATGATTTATATGCACCATATGTATTAGGAAAATTTAATAAGAAAGAAGGAAATAAAATGATAGAAAGTATGAATTTAATTGATTTATATGCAAATAAGCATAGAGAAAGTATTGAAAAAGAAACAAAAGAAAAAATAGAAAAAATCAAAAATGAAAGTTCAATAAAAAAACAATATGATGAAATAACACAAAAATGTAAAGATGATTTGCAAAAATTATATATTTCACAATTTACAGACGAAGAAATTGAAAAAGTAAAAGAAACTTTAGAAGGTTTAAGTAGTTATCAAAAAGAATTACAACATAAAACATCAATTTGTGAATTTGGTTATTTTATTAATAGTGACTTTAAAAATGATGAAATTAAAAGCCTTGAAAACGAAATGATTAACAAAATAAACGAACTTAATGATTTAGTTAAAACAGTAAAAGCACATGTTGGTATCGCTAAAACGAAAGAAGAAGTTGAGGAAATACTAACTAGATATGGAATTATTGATAAGAAAGGTAAATTGGTGATTAAATAATGAAATTAAAAGTTGGAGATAAAGTAAAATTAAAAAATAGAAGAGGTAAAGGATGGAATAGTGACGGTATGATGGATAAATATATTGGTAAGATTGTTACTGTATCTAGTATAATTCTTGGAAATGGTTTTACAATTAAAGAAGACGACGGTAGAGGATTTCCTCGATGGGTGTTTCGCCTAGAAGATATTGAATATGTAGTAAAACAAAAACATTTTAAATCATTGCCAAACAATTATACAGGGACAATAGAAGTAGAAAATGGTTTTATTCAAGAAAAAGAAATACTAGATGACACAGAAAAAAGATATTTAAAAGCTGTTATTAGACCGTTTAAAAATAGAGTCAATCACATTTCTAAAGAAGATTGCTATGACGGAGATTGTTATATTTCTATTGAATTAGATGATGATAGTATTGGTTTACCAAATTTTAAAAAGGGAACTATGTATAATGGCATGAAAGATAATAAAGAATACACATTAAAGGAGTTGGGATTAGATGTTTAATAAAGTAACGTTAGTAGGAAGAATATCTACAGATTTAGAATTAAGATATACTGGTTCAAATAAAGCATATTGCAGATTTAATCTAGCAGTAAATAGAATGAATGAAGGTACAGATTTTATTCCTGTAACGGTTTGGGGAAAGCCTGCCGAAAACCTTGTTCAATATCAAAATAAAGGTAGTTTAATACTTGTTGATGGTTCAATTAATATGAGTAATTATACTGATAAAGATGGAAATAATAGAACATCATTTGAAGTAATGACAAGTAATGTGCAATTTTTAGGCAGTAAAAAAATGAGTGATGAATCTTCTGTTGAGCAAGCAGAAACAGATCCATATGAAGATTTCGGAAATAAAGTTGAAATTGATGATAATTTCTTAGATTAAAACGAAAGAAGGGGTATAAATGGATTGTATATCATATATTAATGATTTAATAATTGAAATAGATATATTGAAAAAATTAGATAATAATAATCCAGAAATAATTAATAAGATAAATGAAAAGGAAAAGTTACTTGAAGAATGCAAATTTAACTTATCAAAGTTATCTAAAAATAGTATAGAGTATAGAATATATTTATATTACTTGAATGGAATGTCAATTAATAAAGCTATACAAAAAGTAGCAGATGAAAATTATAGAAATGATATAAAACCATTTACTGAAAGAGCAATTTATAAAAATTATTATAAAAATCTAAAAGAATTTATCAAAGTTCATTAAAAGTTCAGTAAAAACATTGATATAGTATGAGTGTAGTATTTTTACTACAGTATGTAAAGGCATACCTCCTTTTTATGAGAAAAGCAGTTATCTCCTTTCGTGCTTTTCTCTAATATTGCTCTTTGATGGAATTGGCAACACATTGCACTTTGAATGCGAAGAGTCTAGGTTCGAATCCTAGAAGAGCAACCAAAATTAATGTTCTTTGACAATTTGTTAAATAAACCATATGACAGACTACAATGCAATGTAGTATGGATATTATCTCGTTCTTATTAGTTGCGAGTGCGAATTTGTGATGGATTGAGTGAGCTGAGAGGAAACTCATTTAAAAAGCTGAGACTTACAAAATGTAGGGAAAGAGATAATAGTGGTTTGTTATGAAATGTTATAAGGTATAGAGGTCTAGTCGCCGATAATCAAAACCGCTTATGGAATATAGGACGATAACTTGCTAGTAATACTATATTATGGTGATATAGAGTGAAAGCAAGATACCATAAATCAGTTGTTGCAGTTGAGATATAGAAATATATGTATAAGACTAGTGCCTAGTTTGAGTAGCACAAATCTGCAAATTTAGTATTTAGTATATGATAGGAATTTTTGAAAAAAGCTAAAAAAGAAAATTAAACCTAATGTGTGTGAAAAATGTTGGTAATGAACCCAATATGGTCTAGGGTATTTATACTAGGTATTAGAGGAAATAAGGTCGCTCCTTATCAGGACTAATACTTGCCATTGACTGAATAATAATTGTTCATAATAAATTAGTGTGAGAAGCACTATTTAACAAATTGTCAAAGAACATTAAGTGTTATCTTTATGGGTAGCATAGAGCAGATATATATTAGAACCTATAATTACACTTTTAAGGTATTAGGAAAGTGAAGTCTAAATTTAGCAAATATATCTATTCTATGGTGCTTATAAAAAGCATTAGGTAAAACAGCTTCACCTTGCTAGACCAAGCACAACGAAGTTAGGCTGAACAAGTTTAGGTGATTGTCAGTTAGGAAACTGTCAGTATTTCATACTAATATGAAAAGGTCATGCTATCTCTAGTAGGTAGTGTACTGATAATATTCTTAAATATGCAGTTATCAATGGCTTAAGCATATGATAAAAGGCGGTAATATTATCAGTGCAGTATCTATTAAAGATACTAGTAAAACAATATACCTATTGAGAACATAGTAGGCCATCTAGCAACATTGAGCCTAGTTGTTATATTGTTTTATTATTTGCTCGTATGTTGAAATTGGTAAACAAGACGGACTTAAAATCCGTTGGAAGCTATTCCTTATAGGTTCAAGTCCTATTACGAGCACCAATTATGACTATATCTGCAGGAGTCATGACCTGTTTTGTATATAGAGGACTTATACGCCAAAAGTATATGTGGTGAAGCCTACATGATGGCGGAGGTTTATGCAAGTTTAGACTAATTATTGACAATTATAATTTAATAACTTGTGGTATTTTGATTATTATTATCCAGAAAAGAAAATAATCGGTTAGTATTTACTGAAAATACAAATTGTCGGTTTTGTTTGTTTTTCCTTAATAAACAATCGCCATATAGGCAAATAACTCAATGGTTAGAGTTCTGGTCTTATACACCAGCGGTTCTAGGTTCAAGTCCTAGTTTGCCTACCAAATGAATTTTGAAGGGAGAATACAATAATTCTCTCTTTTTTTGTAGGTGAAATATGAAAGAAATTACTAAACAAATAATAAAAGACTTTAAAATTATGAAATTAGGATATGATTTTATGGGATACATGGTTGATAGAAAAGAAAGTTTATCTTTTCATCACTTGATAATACCATATAGAGATTGTAAATCATTTGGATTGGGAGAAGGTTATCTGTATTGGAACGGTGCTATATTAAGACAAAATACGTCTCATGATTACCTTCATCTTATTGAGTCTAAAGATTATGAATTGTTTTTAGCAATTACTAGTGAAATGATTGATGAAAATGTCAAGGGTTATTTGGAAATGCAAAATATTAGATATATAGATGATTGCTTAACATATTTCGAACGAGAACATTGTTCAGATAGAGGCAAAAAAGGGAAATTATTAATAAAAGAAGAATATACAAGAAGGATGATAAAATGGAAATAAAAGAATATAAAAAAATAAATGAAATTAACAAGAAATTCTACAAGATTATTGGAATGAAGTGTGATTGTTGCGGAAAAGAGATAAAAGAAGATGAACTATATTTAGAAGTTAATTATCATAAAGAAAGATATCAAGACAGTCTAAAATATAAACAATTCTGTAAAAAATGTATTAAAGATAGTATGTATAAAATGTTTATGAATAATTATTATACGAATTTTAATAAATATATATTTAAAAAGACTGATTGGATTGAAGATGACTAGGATTAATTCGGGAAAAAGATTTGAACAGAACTGGAAGAATAGTATTCCAAAAGATATATTTTATTATAGATTTAGAGACGGTTCTTCTAGTTGGGGTGGAAATGACAAAGTGAGATTCCAGCAAACAAATATATGTGACTGTTTAATGTTTGATGGGGACTATTTATATTTATTAGAATTAAAATCGACAAAAGGAAAAAGTTTACCATTTAATAACATAAAAAAACATCAAATAGATGATTTGTTATGGGCAAGTGAGTATGCAAATACAATATGTGGTTTAGTTGTTGAATTTAGTGATTTAACAGAATGTTATTTTATAGAAATAGGCCGATTTAAAGCATTTTATGATTCTACTAATAGAAAGTCTATATCAGTTGATTATCTACGAAAAAATGAAATAAAAATAGGTACAGAAAAGAAAAAAATAAATAGTAAATTCGATGTAAAAAAATTTATAAATGATGTTATAGAGAGTGTGATTTAGTGAAAAATGATTTTGATATTATAAAATATAAATTCAAAGACC
>UQZY01000029.1 GCA_900545655.1 uncultured Oscillospiraceae bacterium | reverse complement strand
GACTCGAACCCCCGACCCTCTGCTTAGAAGGCAGATGCTCTATCCAGCTGAGCTATCAACGCGTAGAGCGCAAAAAAAATGGAGCAGGTGATGGGAATCGAACCCACGTAACCAGCTTGGAAGGCTGGAATTCTACCATTGAACTACACCTGCGTCTATCTTCGCGACGGTGATTATTCTAACACAACCACCGTCACGTGTCAATAGAAAATTAAAGACTTTTCACAATGATTTCATTGTCTTTTACGCTGATATTTATACGTGTAACCGGAGTACCGTCAGCGTCGATTATTATGTCTGCAATTCTGTTTTCGATATTGCGCCTTATAACGTTTCTGAGATCTCTTGCACCTCTGACTCCCGAATCCATTTTGGAAACGATTGCAGCAGGAACATCCTTCGTGTAATTGAGGGTTATTCCCTTGTCAAGAAGCGGCTGTGAAAGCTCGGAAAGCATAAGAATGGCGATATCCTTGTAATTGTCCTCGGTGAGCTCGTTAAACACTACGATTTCATCAACACGTCCGAGGAATTCCGGACGGAGAAATTCACGAAGAGCTTTCATGGCTTTGTCACGATTTACATCGCCCTGCGACCTTGCAAATCCAAGTGCATTCTCCTTGCGCTCCGAGCCGGCATTTGACGTCATGACAATGATACAGTTTTCAAAGTTTACGGTTCTTCCCTGTGCGTCATTTATCCTGCCCTCGTCAAGAATCTGAAGAAGGATATTCATAACGTCCGGATGAGCCTTCTCTATCTCATCAAACAGGAGCACCGAATACGGTTTGCGGCGTACCTTCTCCGTGAGCTGTCCCGCCTCGTCATAGCCTACGTATCCCGGAGGCGAGCCTATGATTCTTGAGACGCTGTGCTTTTCCATAAACTCCGACATATCAAGTCTTATGAGCGTTTCCGGAGTATCAAACAGCTCCTCGGAAAGCCTTTTTACAAGTTCGGTCTTTCCTACGCCTGTCGGTCCCACAAAGATAAACGACGCCGGTCTGCGTCTTGTATTTATCTGAATACGGCTGCGCTTTACCGCAGCGCTGACAGCGGCTATAGCCTCATCCTGTCCCTTTATATGCTCCTTCAAATGCTCTTCAAGATGAGCAAGCTTGCGAAGATCCGATTCTATGACCTTTGAAGCCGGAATACCCGTCCAAAGCTGAATAACCTTTGCAAGGTCCTCTTCTTTTACGCTGTTATCCTTTGCGGCCTCGAGAAGAGCGGGAAGCCTTGCCTCAATGGCTATTATCTCCGCCTTTGTTTTAGCCTGTTCCTCATAATCCGGATTTTCGGTATCCTCCTCCATGTCGGAAAGGTCGGCTTTTGCATCCTCAAGCTCGTTTTCTGCAATTTCAGCTTCTGAAATTGCCTTGTTTCGAAGATTTGCACAGGTACATGCCTCATCAAGAAGGTCTATCGCCTTATCAGGTAAAAATCTGTCGGTGATATACCTTTCCGAAAGAACTACAGCCCTGTGAACAAGTTCATCGGAAATCTTAACTCTGTGATAGTCCTCATAGTAGTTCTTTATTCCCTTAAGGACCTCATAGGTCTGCTCTATGGATGGCTCGTCTATTTTAATCGGCTGGAAACGGCGCTCAAGCGCAGCATCCTTCTCAATATGCTTTCTGTACTCGGTAAAAGTAGTCGCGCCGATAACCTGAATCTCACCGCGTGAGAGCGCGGGCTTCAGTATGTTAGCGGCATTCATCGTGCCCTCAGCGTCACCTGTTCCCACAAGGTTGTGGACCTCATCTATAAAGAGGATGATATTTCCCTCGTGCTTAACTTCCTCCACAAGACCCTTTATACGACTTTCAAACTGTCCGCGGAACTGTGTTCCCGCAACAAGTGCCGTAAGGTCAAGAAGATGAATTTCCTTATCCTTCAGCTTTGCCGGAACATCTCCCGCTGAAATTCTGAGAGCAAGACCCTCGGCAATAGCGGTCTTACCTACGCCCGGCTCACCTATAAGACACGGATTGTTCTTTGAACGCCTGCAAAGAATCTGTATGGCACGGCTTATCTCCTGGTCCCTGCCTATGATTCTGTCAAGCTTTCCGTCACGTGCCTTTTCGGTAAGGTCGGTACAGTAGGTGCTTAAATACTTTCTTTTCTTTTTATCCGGCTTTTCGCCTCTTCTGCGGCGTTTATGCTTGCCGCCCTTTTCGTCTTTTGTGTCCTTTTCCTCAGTTTCAACTGTCTCCGAGTCGGAGTCCTTCTTCTGAAGTCCGCCGAGAGCACCGAAAAGGTTTGCGAGAGACGGCATTTCCTGTGCTCCGCCGCCTTCAAAATCCTCGTCCTCACCCATTCCCATAAGTGAGTTGAACTGCTCCGAAACGACGTCAACGTCATCAGGACTTATACCCATGTTCTCCATCATCTGCTTGACAGGTCCTATGTTGAGCTCCATGGCACATTTTATGCAGTAGCCAACGGGCTCTTCCTTACTGTCAATACCGTCTATTTTTGACACAAAAACAACCGCCGGGTTCTTTTTACATCTTGTACACATAATCTGTTTCATATCTTAAGACTGCTCCTCGTTTTCTTTTGTCTTTTTTCTGACCTTGTTTACCGTGTCCGGTATGTACGAACAGAAAGCAACCACGGTCAGCACCGCCGAAATCGTAACAAGCACGACAATAGCTCCGTGCGGCAATGTAACGTACGCCGACAGCGTACCGAATCCCGGTGCAAACAAAAGCAACAGACCCATCACACAGTAAAACGTAAATGTTGCGACTTTACCGTAAATAACTGCCGCCTCCGGGACAATATCCATACTGAGAAGAATAAAACTTCCCACAATCATTGTCAATTCCTTCACGCAAAAAAGTAAAAATACGTAGCTGAACGCTTTCAGAACTTCATCCTTTGAGCTGTGAAAATGAAAAAACATAAGCACCGTCAGAGCAATCTGCGTAAGCTTATCCGCAGCAGGATCAAGCAGCTTTCCAAGCTTGCTTATCTGATTGAAATGACGAGCTATTTTTCCGTCAAAAAGGTCGGTAAGTCCGGATACAAAAATAACAATAACCGCCGGCAAATACTTCCCCGACTGGAAAAGCAAAACAAAAACCGGAATTAAAATAATTCTGATAATTGAGAGAATATTCGGTATGGTAACAGCGTTTTCTCCCATACCCTTTAACTGTTCTTTTAGAGTATTAAGGCTTGCTTTATTGCCGCTCATATTTATCTCCTCTTATTTTTTCTCTGAGCATTTTTCTATTTTTCCTATGGCATAGACATACGTCTTATTTCCAATGTTCATAACGGAAATAGCCGTATTATCAGCCGGATACTCCCTGAATACCGAGCCTGAGCTTTTGTAGACGACAACCTTGTCCTCAAGAAGTACGCTCACCTTTCCGTCAGCAGCAAAAATTGATTTTACACTACTTGTGTATTTTTCCTCAAAGTTTTTTGAAAATGATGAAGAATAGGATTTTAAAATCTGTGAATTTCTGCTACCGTGCTCCGAAAGCACAAGAAGTAAATCTCCCTTGTCTGAAAATGTATAATTCGAAAGCGTATCCGACTCAAAAGACTTATCCTCTTTTGTTTTCAGATTCTTTATAAATGAAACCATGTTGTTTCCGAGAGCAACTACATTGTCCTTTGAAACGAATCTTACCTCAATTATAGCCGTTCCCGGATACTCAAACTCCGCCTTCGGCTCCGAATAAGCGAAATCAAAGATGTATACCTTTGAGTATATCTCACCGTCACGTGCTCCCACCACTGAAACAGCGGCGTACTTACCGTTATCGGAAAGGTCAACGGAAACAATGCTGTCATTTGCACAGTTCCAGACAAACTCCTCTTTTTTATATGAGTTATTCAGAACGGTAAGCTTTGACACGGATGAATCCGAAAGCGTTGCAAGTGCAAGATTTCCTTTTTTCCCGAGTGCGGCGGTGATTATCTTTTCGGGCTCGGGGGTTTCACCCGTATAGAGCGTGTCCGTTCTGTTTTCAATCCTGTATCTGTTTCCCTTTTGGTCAAACAGTACGACCTTACCGCCTTTTTTTGAAATAATCGGATTTGAGAAGGTGTGCTGTGCGCCCTTTACCTGCTTGGCGGTTGTGTCAAGGGACAGGGTCTTTTCATCCGTCAGCACAAAAATATCTCCGTTCAGTACCGTCATTCCCTCAACCGAGCTTGAATTTATTTTGTACGGATATCCCTCTCCGGGAGAAAGGGTCAGAAAAAAGTTTTTGTTACTGTCATTCATGTCCGAGACGGAGGCAATACCGAGAGTTTCGGTTGCCATAAAGAGAAGAACAAGAATGAGTATTATCACGGAAACGGCGCGAAGTGCCGCTCTCTGCTTTTCGGATATCCTAAAGCGTCTGCGTTTTGTTTTCTCAGCCACTTTTTTCCTCACCTCCGTAGAAAACTTTATTTAAGTAAAGACCGCATGCCGGTGCTGTCTGCCCGGCAAGACTTCTGTCTTTTCCGAGAATCATTGAAGGGATACTCCCCGGAGAACATTTTCCCTCATTTATAAAGAGAAGCGTTCCCACTATTATTCTCACCATGTTATAAAGAAAGCCGTCGCCCGTAACGGAAATCGTAACCAGCTCTCCGTCTCTTTTAACTGAGATATCATAGATGGTTCTCACACAATCCTCGACTTCTGTCTTTGTTCCGCAAAAGGTTGTAAAGTCATGCGTCCCGAGGAAATCCTGTGCCTCACGGTTGAGCATAATCTCGTCGATATGCGGCTTATAACAGAGAGCCCGTCCGTAAAGGAAGGGATCCCTTGCGACGGAATTGTGTATCTTGTATATATACTGCTTTGCGGTGCAGCTGTACCTCGGATGAAAGTCAAAGGGCACATCCTCCACCGAAAACACCGAAATGTCGCAGGGCAAAGCCGAATTCAGAGCACCCATAAGCTTATAACATTCTATCTCACTGTCAGTCCTGAGCGTACAGCAGTACATATTTGCATGTACACCGGCATCTGTTCTTGAACAGCCCTTTATATCCTCACGGCTTTGAAGTATCTGCTCAACGGCGTCCTGGAGAGTCTCCTGAACGGTTGATGCATTGCTCTGTACCTGCCAGCCGTGATAATTTGTGCCAAGATACTTAAGTTTCAGAAGAATATTACGCATATGAGGCTTCCTTTATATAACAAAATGCTTAAATTTAAGTTAAATTTTCGAACTCAGCGAAAATCAGATGATTGCCGCAAAAAATTTATTCAGGAGAATAACGCACGCAAAGAAAACAGCAACAAACATAAAGGCGATAAAATCAAGATAAGTGTACTTCATCTGCTTCATACGGGTTCTTCCCTCAGCGCCGTGATAACAGCGGCACTCCATGGCAAAGGCAAGCTCGTACGCTCTCCTGAACGATGTAATAAACAGCGGTATAAATACCGGAATGAGAGCCTTCGCACGCTTTGTGAGACTGCCTGTTTCAAGGTCTGCGCCTCTCGCCTTCTGCGCATTGGTTATTTTCTCGAACTCGTCGATAAGAGTCGGGATAAACCTCAGGGCTATGGTCATCATCATAGCAACGGTATGAACACTGTTCTTCATGAACTTCAAAGGTGAAAGAAGCTGCTCCAGACCGTCCGTTATAAGCGTGGGGCTTGTGGTATACGTAAGCAGCGAGCTTGCAACAACGAGAGCTATGATACGTATAATCATAAATACCGCCGTATACACACCTCCTGTAGTTATGTGTATGAAGCCAACATCAAGCAGCGGCTCGCCCTTATCGATGTAAAATATATTGAGAATCGCCGTAATCGTGATGATAATGGCAATAGGCTTTATACTCTTTAAGATGGTCTTTATCGGAATCCTTGAGAGCAAGACCATTATCGTGAGTGAAAGAACCATTATTCCGAGTGAATAAAAGTTTTTACAAAGAAATATGGTGATGATGTATACAAACGTCAGAATAAGCTTCATCCTCGGATCCATTCTGTGAATCGGAGAATTTCCCGGGAAAAACTGACCGATAGTGATATCCTTAATCATAGTGTACCTCTCAGTCTGTTTATCTCTTCGACGCCCTGTGAAACGGTAAAAATATCCGTCCGAACATCCAACCCGCGTTTTTTAAGTTCCATGAAAATCTTTGTAACCTGAGGAACGTCAAGTCCGATGGACATAAGCTCCTCCGCGCGCTCATACGTTTCCCTGACACCTGCGTAGCCGAAGACCTCGGCATCATTCATCACAAGCACCTTGGTCGCAACCCTTGCGACATCCTCCATACTGTGAGAAACAATCATAACCGTACTTTTTGTCTCCTCCCTATACTCACGTATAAGGTTGAGAATCCTGTCACGACCCTTTGGGTCAAGCCCCGATGTCGGCTCGTCAAGAATAAGAATTTTCGGCTCCATAGCCATAACACCGGCTATCGCCACTCTTCTTTTTTCCCCGCCGGAAAGGTCAAAGGGGGACTTTTCAAGCATCTCCTCCGTAACTCCGGTAAACTCGGCGGCACGGCGTACACGCGTATCAATTTCATCATCGGAAAGGCCCATGTTTCCGGGTCCGAATGCAATATCCTTGTATACAGTTTCTTCAAATAACTGATATTCCGGGTACTGGAAGCAAAGACCTACCTTAAATCGGGCTTCACGAAGAAGCTTTTTATCGCTCCAGATATCCTTGCCGTCCACAATAACCTTACCCTCAGCAGGCTTTAAAAGACCGTTAAAATGCTGGATAAGCGTACTCTTGCCCGAACCGGTGTGACCTATAACGGCAACCAGCTCGCCCTCTTCAATATCGAGCGATACATCTTTCACGGCCGCAACCTCAAAAGGAGTTCCCTGCGAATAAAGATATGTCAAATGTTCCGTCTTGAGAATGGACATGAATTTTTCTCCTTAACTTGGGTTTACTTATCAAATAATTCGACGATTGCATCCACGCAGTCATCCGTCGTAAGAACTTTCTCTTTGAGGTCAAGCTCCAAAGCAAGCTCTGTCGCCTGTGGGACATCCAGTCCGACTTTTCTCAAAAGGTCAACATTTCTGAAAACATCCATTGGCTTTCCTTCGAGAAGGATTTTTCCTTTTTCCATAACGACTACCTTATTCGCAAGCACCGCTTCATCCATAAAATGTGTGATGAAAACAACTGCCATTCCAAGCTCGTCATGAAGCTTTTTTATAGTAGCCATGACCTCTTTTCGTCCTCTCGGGTCAAGCATTGCGGTTGACTCGTCAAGAACAAGACACTCAGGTCTCATAGCTATGATTCCGGCGATGGCAACGCGCTGCTTCTGCCCTCCCGAAAGCTTATGAGGCTCATGCGTTCTGTACTCATACATACCCACGGCCTTCAATGCTTCGTCTACACGGGTGCGTATTTCTTCTGACGGAACGCCGAGGTTTTCGGGTCCAAAGGCAACGTCCTCCTCGACGATTGTCGCAACAATCTGGTTATCGGGATTCTGAAAAACCATTCCCACGTGTTGACGTATTTCCATGACTTTATCTTCATCCGCCGTACTCATTCCGCGAACAAGAACCTCTCCTTTGTCCGGAGTGAGAATTGCGTTTGAAAGCTTTGCAAGGGTGGATTTTCCGGAGCCGTTGTGTCCGAGTATGGCGATAAAGTCACCGGAATTTACGGTAAGGTTTACACCGTTTACCGCGAAGTTATTTTCCTTGCCGTCTTTGTTTTCATTTTCGGGATCTTCGTTATACGTAAAGTAAACGTCCTTGAACTGTAATATCTCCATTATCTGCTCCAAATTGCCGATGCGCCGCACGGCAGACATAATCCGGTCTGTGTAGTCTTAAGTCCTATTTCATCGCAGGATACATCTCCCCCGAATTCAGGGCTTACGACAGTTCCCAGTATATACTTCATAACTGAAGGGGAAAGACCGGTAGTGTAAGAATTTATAAGAACCATAAGGGGCTTTTCCGAAAGCACCTCGCTTACAAGCTTTACAAGGTCATACACCTTGTTTTCAAGCTGCCAGACCTCACCGCCCGGACCTCTGCCGTATGACGGAGGATCCATGATGATGATATCATATCTGTTTCCGCGTCTTATTTCACGCTGAACAAATTTCTCACAATCATCAACAATCCAGCGAACATGTTTGTCAAGAACTCCCGAAAGTTTCGCATTTTCCTTAGCGTACTGCACCATACCCTTCGAGGCATCCACATGAACGACAGACGCACCCTCGGCAAGTGCCGCAATCGTAGCGCCGCCGGTATACGCAAAGAGATTCAAAACCCTGACCTCTCCGTTTTCACCGCAGCCCATACCCTGCTCCCGAGCCTTCCTTATAACCTCACGTGTAAAATCCCAGTTTACGGCCTGCTCCGGAAAAAGTCCGGTATGCTTAAAGCCCATGGGCTTTATTTTAAACGTAAGGTCTCTGTAAGACACAGTCCACTCATCCTTATAGGGCTTATACACCTCCCACTGACCGCCGCCCCTTGCGGAACGGTGATAGCGTGCATGTGCATTTTTCCAAGCGGGATGTCTTCGCTCTGTTTTCCAGATAACCTGCGGATCGGGTCGTATGAGAATAACATCTCCCCAGCGTTCAAGACGTTCGCCGTCGGAGCTGTCAAGTAATTCATAATCCTTCCAGAATTCTGTTGAACGCATTATATAAGTCTCTCCCTGACTACCTCAGAAATCTCGTCTGCGAGTCTTTCGATTTGCTCTGTGTCCTTACCCTCAAGCATAACTCTTACAAGGGGCTCGGTGCCGGAAACTCTGACGAGAACACGTCCTGTATCTCCGAGCTCGTCCTCAGCTTTCCTTATGGCGTTCTTTATCTCATCATCATCATCAAAGCGAGCCTTTCCGAAAGCCGAAACCTTAACATTTTTAAGAACCTGAGGATAGACATCCATAACACTGCTGAGCTCTGAAAGGGTCTTTCCCGTTCTCTTCATTGCACGGAGAATCTGTATGGCGGTAAGCTCGCCGTCACCTGTCGTTGCATAGTCAAGAAAAATAACATGCCCCGACTGCTCTCCGCCGATTGAGTATCCGTTCTCAAGCATATTTTCGAGAACATAGCGGTCTCCGACCTTCGTCTTTTCACAATGTATACCCTTTTCCTCGGCAAACTTGAAAAATCCCATGTTACTCATAACGGTAACGACAGCCGTATCATTTTTAAGTCTTCCGGTGTCCTTCATGTCAAGCGCACAAAGGGCTATTATCTTGTCTCCGTCAACAACGTTTCCGTTTTCGTCTACAGCGATAAGTCTGTCGGCGTCCCCGTCAAAAGCAAAACCCGCCTCGCAGTTATTTTCGACAACAAATTTCTGAAGCTCTTCAACGTGAGTTGAGCCGCAGTCAAGGTTTATGTTTTTTCCGTCGGGATCTGCGCCTCTTACAAAGCACTCGCAGCCGAGAGCCTCAAAGAGTTTACGGGCTATAAGGCTCGCAGAACCGTTTGCACAGTCAAGGGCAATTTTCATACCGTTGTATCTGTACTCGGATGTTGACAGAAGATGGTTGATATAATCCGGATGAGCCGTGCTTGAGCGTCTTGCACGTCCCACGGAAGCCGCAACCTTTACCGGCGGAACCTTTGCATCGTCAAGGATTATGCTCTCTATCTCTTCCTCAAGTGCATCGGGAAGTTTGAATCCGTCAGCCTTGAATATCTTTATTCCGTTATACTCAAAAGGATTGTGGCTTGCGGAGATCATTACTCCGGCATCATATCCGTATTCCTTTACGAGAAAAGCAACCGCAGGTGTGGGCACTATGCCGAGGTCAAGAACATCTGCTCCAACCGAGCAAAGACCTGCCGTAAGAGCCGCCTTTAACATATCTCCCGAAAGTCTGGTATCCGCACCGATAAGAACCTTCGGTCTGTTATCTCCGCTCTCTATAAGTACCATGGCAGCCGCTCTGCCTATCTTCATTGCAAGCTCCGGAGTGAGCTCGGTATTTGCCACTCCGCGCGCACCGTCCGTGCCGAAAAGTCTACCCATGTTTTTGAGTTCTCCTTTTTATTTTTAATAATATTTATCTTTGAATTTATCTTTAAATTTACCTTCGTGTTTAACTTCGAATTTATCTTCGGTAAATCATCCGTTGTAGTCAAATCCCAGATGCCTGTAGCCGGCGGGCGTTACCGTACGTCCGCGCGGTGTGCGTGAGAGAAAGCCTATCTGCATAAGATACGGCTCATACACATCCTCTATGGTTATCGGCTCCTCGCCTATCGCCGCCGCAATTGTGTCAAGCCCGACCGGACCGCCGTTATAATTTTTAATCATGGAGGTGAGAAGAAGCCTGTCGATGTTATCAAGTCCCAGCGCATCAATCTCCATCCTTGAAAGTGCAAGTCCCGCACTTTCGGCGTCAATTGTTCCGTTGCCGATAACCTCGGCGAAGTCCCTCGCACGTTTAAGAAGCCTGTTTGCAATACGGGGCGTTCCCCTTGAACGGTTTGCTATCTCCCGCGCACCCTCAGGCTCAATGCCAATCTTTAGGACATCCGCACTGCGCTTGACGATATCACACAGCTCGTCAGGCGTATAAAGCTCAAGTCGCAGTATAACTCCGAATCTGTCACGAAGCGGTGCGGATAGCTGTCCGGCTCTGGTGGTCGCACCCACCAGCGTAAAGTTCGGAAGGTCAATACGTATGGAACGTGCCGACGGACCCTTACCGATAATGATATCGATGGCATGGTCCTCCATTGCGGGATAAAGAATTTCCTCGACCTGTCTTGACAGGCGATGTATCTCATCTATAAAGAGAACGTCACCGTCATTCAGGTTGGTAAGCAACGCCGCAAGGTCTCCCTGCTTTTCGATTGCGGGGCCGGATGTCACCCTTATGTCAACACCCATCTCTGCGGCAATAATGCCGGAAAGAGTTGTCTTTCCGAGACCCGGGGGTCCGTAAAGGAGGACATGGTCCATAGGATCTCCCCTGCGCTTTGCCGCGTCGATGTATATCTTAAGATTTTCCTTTACCTTTTCCTGACCGATGTATTCCGAAAGTGTTCTCGGGCGGAGTGACGCCTCCGCAATACGGTCCTCGCTGTCAACATACTCAGGTGTTACAAGACGGCTTTCAGAATCCATCTCATCTGAGAAACTGTTTATCAAATTAATTCCTCCCAGTCACGGAAAATATCCTGCTGCTTATCACCCAAGGTGTTTCAGCGCCTGTTTTATCATCTCTTCAAGGGGCAAGCTCGGATCAAGCCTTGAAACGGCAATAGATGCCTCGGACTGACTGTAGCCGAGAATAACAAGTGCGCTGACCGCTTCGGAAAAAGTACCTGTTCCGACGTCAGCGACAACACTTGCCGCCATAAATGCTTCATTGTCGCTACCCGCGCCGAGCTTTTTAACCTTATCCTTAAGGTCAACTATTATTCGCTGCCCGACCTTTGCACCCACGCCCTGCGCCGCAGTGATTTTTTTAAGGTCTCCGCCGGCAATTGCAAGATAAAGCTGCGACGGTGTAAGCTCCGAAAGAATTGAAAGTGCTGCTTTCGGACCCACCCCGGACACGGTTATAAGCATTTTAAATGCCTCAAGCTCATCTTTTGAAGCAAAGCCGTAAAGGTCAAGTGCGTCCTCCGACACCTTGAGGTATGTATAAAGCGTTACCTCAGCTCCGGTTTGTCTCATGGTGCGAAATGTATTGAAGCTCACATTGCAAAGGTAAGCCACACCGTTTACGTCTACGGCTGCCTGATTATTTTCAAGATATGTGAGTTTTCCCGTAAGGCTGTAAAACATAATTAACTCCCGATTTTGTCTGATGATTTTTATTTGAATTCATTTTTATTCAAGCCTGTCTTTTATCGAACCTGCTTTTACCAAAGCTTTAAAATCAGATACCGTTTCTTTCCTTGAAAACCTTTTTTCCGAACTTTATCAAGCCGTCAACCACTTCACCTGCGTTAAGCTCGTTACCCTGCCTGCCGTATGCCGATTTGCCGGAAGCATATGACATGCTTCCGAGCCCCGACACGCCTATGTGCGCGTGGCATATGGCCATAGCAAGGGCGTCTGCCGTGTCGTCAGGCTTCGGAACCTCGGGAAGTCCGAGAATATTTTTTGTCATTTCCATGACCTGTCGCTTCTCAGCCTTTCCGTAGCCGACGACGCCCTGCTTCACCTGCAGAGGCGTGTACTCGAAGATGTCAATGCAATGCTGCCTTGCAGCAAGCATCAACACGCCTCTTGCCTGCGCTACGTCAATGGCGGTTTTTTGGTTGTTCTGAAAGAACAACTTCTCCATTGACAGCGCATCCGGGTGCGTGCTGTCCATGATATACGAGATGTCCTCGTATATGGTCTTAAGCCTGTCTTCAAAGGGCAGACCCGCTTCGGTTGTTACAGCCCCGAAATCAACAATGAAAAACTTATTTTTATCATAGTCCAGCACGCCCCACCCTATGGTGGCGTAACCGGGATCTATTCCGAGTATTCTCAAAGCAAGCGCCTCCTTTTGAACAGTTCGTTTAATGGAATTATGCAAGACCGATATCCGATTCGGTCACGACTTACGCAAAATACAAAAAGTTGTACTGCCCCAGATTAAAAAATATCAACATATTCTACCACACACGCATTATATATACAATATAAAAGCGAAAAATAATTGATATTCGGACACATAAAAAAGTGTAAAAAAATCGGAAAAATCGCAGTAAGATGTTATAACTCCGACTGCGAACCGTAAATATTTTTTATTTGTAGGATTTATTTAAAATGATAAAACGACAGGCTTTTGTCAGGCAAGCATTTTAAAAGCAAATATTGAAGCCCCGAGAATTACAAGAACAACTCCGGTAGCCCTGTTTAGTGTTTCAGGCGTTGCTTTATTTGCGAAAAGCGCTGCAATTCTTGCAAAAAACAGAGTTGACAAAACGCAGAAGGCAAGACACCAAGGGTCCGGCATTCCGCCTATGATAAAGTGACTTACGGAGCCGGTAAGGGCAGTAAATGTCATTATGAAAACGCTGGTTCCGACTGCAGTTTTGAGCTCGTATCCGAGAACACTTGTAAGGAGAAGAAGCATCATCATTCCGCCGCCCGCTCCGACAAACCCGCAAATAAAACCTACTATCGTTCCGCTTATTATCGACTGGACAATGCGCTTTTTTGCGCTGACTCCCTGCATAGCCTCTTTTGTTGTCATGACAGGCTTAACAATAAACTTTACTCCGAGTAAAAAGGTCATAAATACCGAAAAATTACCCATAGTCGTATTTGGTACTTTACTTGCAACAAAGCTTCCGACGAAGGTGAAGCAAAGAACGGTCAGCATCATGACAAGACCGTTTTTTACGTCAAGATTTTTATTCTTTCCGTATGTGTATGCCGAAACGGCACTTGCAAGGACGTCGCTGGCAAGAGCGATTCCAACCGCCTGATACGCCGGCATACCCAAAAAGGTTATAAGCATGGGACTTATAACGGCTGCCGCGCTCATTCCGGCAAATCCTGTTCCGAGTCCCGCTCCGAGTCCGGCAAGGACACACACAATTATCTTCAAAGCCAAAAGAAAAACTTCCTCTCGTTGTATTTTCCGAAAACAAAGAAAACACATAAATTATATTCACCCGTTATTGCTATGTCAATCGGATAAATTGCATAAAATATGCACCTGCGAAAGAGTTTTCTTTCGGAGATGCATATCATGTTTTTAAACTTTACATGGAATGTCAGAAAAGGAAGTTTGCAAGCAAACGAACATCCTTCATCGCCTGTATTCTGTCCTCTTTACTAAGCGGAGGAACAGGAGCCTCCACCCAATCAACGTCAAGATTCTTTTCAACATACTCCGGAATAGTATAAAGGCCGTCGTTGAAAGCGTCAAAATGCGGCTCAGTAGGAGTACCCATTGCAGCTTTTGTAACCTTTACTGCATACTTACGGATAGCACCTGCACCTATAAGAGGAAGGTACTTGAGATCTGCCTGACCCGGAAGTGTCGGCATCATAGCAAATGCGGTACGTACAGCAAGATTGTTTACCTCTCCGCAGCCACGTATACAGAAGAACCCTTTTAGACTCGCAAGTTCTTTTGCAGGAGCAGAGCACTCACCGCATACAAGCTTCATGCCGGGAAGAGCCTTGAGTTCGTCAAGAGAATATGCTTTGCCGTCCTCGCCTACCCAGTAGAGCTTTCCGTCCTTTTCAGCACCGTTACCGACAATTACGTTCAGGTGTCTGTGCTTTGTGAGCGGATATGTATATGATGCGTACATAACTTCAAAGGTTGTACCGAGAGAAGCAATGCAACCGCCGGCACAAGTAGCTTCCATTGCCTCAACAAACTCATGTGAGTTTCCTGAAAGCTGTGTAAGCTTCGGTGCACGGCTGTTTGTATGACCGACAAAGAGTTTTACACCCGGCCAATTTTTATGGAAACGGTCTGAGAGAAGTGTCGGCTCCGCAGGGCGGAATTTTACAATTCTCTTTTCACCTATTACCCGGACGTTTGGATCTCCGAATCCGCGCTTTCCTGCCTCTATGAGCAGCTTGTTCTTTGTCGGATCAAATCCCATAAGTTCCGTTACAACACGGTCGACCTCAACGGAATTTGTTCCCGTAACAATTCGATCCATGATAACAGGGTCATTCGGTCCCGGTGTGTTTCCCTCACCGCCGATGATACCGTCAACAACAGTAAGATCCGGCTTAAAGAGATAAAGAAGATCAGAAAGTTTCTTATCAATCTGCCATGTATGGTTTCTGTAACGCATATTGCAGGAGAATGTACCCATAGCATTTTTGAATCCGAGTGTAACTCCGGTATAGATGTTACACTTCATCTTAGGATGAGAAACGTAGAGTCTCTCTCCTTTTATTACCTCGGAAATACTCTTTGGAACATATACTTCCTGGCCGCACTCTGCTTTCGGGCAAAAATAACGGTCAATTGCCTCTTCCTCAAAGAAAACGAGCTTCGCACCGTATTTCTTTGCAATACGGTCATAACCTGCCATCTTTGCATATGTCCACGTTACGAGTCCTGAACCCTCGCCTATAACAATATCCGGACAAAGCTCCGAGAGAACCTCCATAGTTGCGTCAAATACTCTCGGGTCTGTAGTCTGCGGGATATCATAGTCATAGCGATAACCTGATTTCGGTGTAACGAAAACAAGATTAGGCTTTATGAGAACTTTGCGTCCTCTGAATTTTTCTTTCCAGCCCGTCGCAGCGTCAAGGTCGTCAAGGCTATTTCTTACAGTTGCCTTTATGGCTTTTACGTCTGCTCTGGCTTCGTACTCAGGTGTTCCGTAGTTATACGGAAGCTGAACGTAGTTATGAAAATAATTAAGTTTCGGTGCTTCTGTTATGACCACTGCATTTTTATCATAATTTATTGGCATTTCATTTCCCTCCGCGGATTATTTTCCGTTTACAACACAGTCATTCGGTGTGCGTTCAAAGTCCTTATCAGTAAAACTTTCTGCCTTCATCTGACGACGAAGAGGGAGCCACCATGTAAAGCCGAAAGTCATGCACATAACAAGGCTGTACGGAAGCTTTTTTCCGTATTCAAGACCCGTCTTAACGCCTATGAGTACAGCTTCTGTGCCGTGCATAAGAGAAAGAATGATAATACATATAGGATTTTTCTTAACTATTGTGAGAACGGAACTTGCAATCCAGAGAATTCCGCATCCAATGTACTGAATAGCCTGAAACATTTTCATTTCCTCCATTATTAAAATTTAAACTGATTTGTTTTCATCTTGAGCGGAACCCACCAGGTAAATCCGAACATCATACACATCACTATGCTGTAAAGAAAGCCCTCGCCGCCAGCTCTACCCGCCTTAAGTCCGACCGTTACAAGCTCGGTCAGATGCATTACAACTATTCCGAGGGTAAGCCACGGAAAGCCTAGGATAGAAAGAACCGCACCGACTACCCAAAGGACAAGCACAAGGGTATAGTCGATGTATTCGAGCTTAGTGATTATTTCACATATTAACTTTTTCATTTTTACACCTCTGAATAATGAATTTTAGAACCGTTGAAAAATTTATCTGCGAAAATAATTATAATTTTAAAGTTATACAAATGTCAATTGTTGCGAGCCTAAATAAAAGAAAATAACTGTGACAAATTTTTATCACAGTTATTTTCAATAAATAATATGTATATATTTTGTCAGTTATAACAATAAACAGGTAGTGAGATAAACCCAATTACTTATTACTTGCAACAGCATTGAGCCAGTTTGCGGTAAAGCGCATGCACTTCTTTGACTCCTTTGTAAAGGTAAGGAACATAAAGTCATGGAAGGAGTTCGGAACTCCGTGTCCTACGTAAAAGTCGGTTTTAACTCCCACACTTTTAAGGTGCTTTACCATTGCGTCTGACTGGAATATAGTCATAATGTCTATCATTCCCTTTACAACAAGTACATTGTTTGCCTTTTTGTCGATATACGGTGTCGGATCAAGGTACTTCCAGAGCGGGCTCTGTGTAGGATCATCCATACCTACGAATTTCTGCATCATTGCACGGGCAATGGGAATATGCTTATAGAAGCCCACATTGTAAATACCGCAGTTCATAACATAACCCTTCGGCGTGAAGTTCGGTCTCTCAATTCCGAGTGCGTTGGCGTATTCATCCGAGCAGAAGCATGCTGCGACAACGGCTGTCATGTGTGAGCCTGCGGAGTCACCGGAAACGAATACATTGTCGAGGTCAAGGTTATACTTCTCGGCATTTTCCGAAAGCCATTTCATTGCGAGAAAATGAGTCTGGATAGCGTACGGCCATACATAAGCCGAGTCGTGGTTCTTCTTCGGGTCAACCGACTCAAAGAGCGCAGGTACGTCCTTTGCAGGCATACCATAGTTGATGTTCATTACGAAGAAGCCCGAATCTGCGATAGGAAGACAATAGCTTGTGCTGTTTGACTTGTCTCCGATAATCCAGCCGCCGCCGTGGATATTGAGAAGAACAGGATACTTGCCTGTGTTCTTTTTGCAGTCCTTTATGTAGTGAAGGTCTGCACGGCAAACTGTCGGATTTGTCTCGCTGAATACGATATCCCACTCATCGGTGACATCCGGAAATTTTCCGCGAAGGTCAATAAGCGGGTACTTTGCCCAGTTATCAATATTGAATACCTGGGAAAGAATGGTTGATTCAATTGACATAATAATTACCTCCAAAAAAATATCTCTATTCAATTTTAGATAAGGGAGTCGGAAAAGTCAACAATTTATACTCTTAAAACCAGTACACTTTTGACTTAATGACTAAAATTGTTAAAAAATAAGCAATCTCTCCCGTTTGTTATTGATTTATTGTACAACAAATGCTAATATTTTATGTGGATTATGACCTATATATTACATATTAAACGATGTAGAAAAGGTCAATTTTGGAAGGAGAAAAGAAGACATGGTGTATGATATTGCCATAATCGGTGCCGGCGTTGTCGGCTCCCTCACCGCCAGAGCTCTTTCAAAGTACAACTTAAAGACAGTGCTTGTTGAAAAGACATCTGACGTTGCCATGGGAACCACAAAAGCCAACAGCGGTATTGTACATGCCGGCTTTGACGCAAAAAGCGGCACACTGAAAGCAAAATTAAATGTTCGCGGCTGTGAGATGATGAAGGAGACCTGTGAAACTCTTTACGTCCCATACGAAAACAACGGTTCATTGGTTGTAGCTTTTTCCGAAAAAGAGATGGAAACCATTAAGGAACTCTATCAGAGAGGTCTTACCAACGGCGTTCCTTCTATGGAGATAATCGACTCGGCAAAGCTCAAGGAACTTGAGCCTAACATCAGCGATGAGGCAGTCGGCGCTCTCTGGGCAAAAACCGCAGGTATCGTAAGCCCTTACGAGCTTGCAATTGCGGCTGCGGAATGCGCTGTGGGAAACGGTGTTGCTTTTGAGAGAAACTTCCCTGTTGACGAAATTAGCTTCAAGGACGGTGTTTTCTCAATCAAGTCCGATGACGGAAAAGAGCTTCAGTCAAAGCTCGTTATCAACTCTGCCGGACTTTATGCCGAGGTTATCGCAAAGAAATTTGACGGTGAGGAGTTTGAAATCATCCCCCGTCTCGGAGAGTACGGACTTCTCGACCGTGCCTGTGCAGACCTTTGCACTCATACAATTTTCCAGTGTCCGAACGAAATGGGCAAGGGTATCCTCGTTACTCCGACCTGTCACCACAACATCCTTGTCGGTCCGAGTGCGGTGAATATCGAAGATAAAGACGACACCTCCGTACGTGTGGGTGCTCTCCGCGAGGTATTTGCAAAAGCTCAAAAATCCGTACCCACGGTTTCAATGAGAGATATGATTACCTCATTTGCGGGAATTCGTTCACATTGTACTTCCGATGACTTTGAGATAAACAGAGCAAAGACCAACGATCACTTTATAAACCTTATCGGCATTGAATCTCCGGGACTTGCTTCATCTCCTGCCATCGCAGAGTATGTTGAAAACATGGTGCTTGAGACTCTCGGCGAAAAGCCCGAAATTAAGGACAGCTACAATCCCTCAAGACAGAAGCCAATCATCTTCCGCGAGCTTTCTGTCGAGGAACAGGAAAAGGTTGTTGCGGAAAATCCGGATTATGCGCGCATCATATGCCGCTGCGAAACAATAACCGAGGGCGAAATCCGTGCGGCAATCAAAGCGCCCGCCGGAGCAGTAGATATCGACGGCGTAAAAAGACGTACCCGTGCCGGAATGGGTCGTTGCCAGGGCGGCTTCTGCGGCTCAAAGGTTCTTGAGATACTCGCAGAGGAACTCGACTTGCCACTCAACGAAATAACAAAATTCGGCGGTGAATCCGACATCATATACGAAAGGACAAAGTAATTATGAACAATATTTTGAATTATGACCTTGTCGTAGTCGGAGGCGGCCCTGCAGGAATGGCAGCAGCCCTTGCCGCACGTGACAACGGTATTCCGGAGGAAAACATAATCATACTTGAGAGAGCCGAAAGACTCGGCGGTATTCTTGAGCAATGTATACATACGGGCTTCGGCCTCACCTACTTCGGTGAAGAGCTTTCAGGTCCGGAGTACGCTCACCGTTTTGTAGAGCAGGTTGAAAGAACGAGAATCACCGTAAAGACAGATACAATGGTTCTCAACTTAAACAAAGACAATCAGGTTATAGCAACAAATAAGGAGGACGGACTTCTTATCATCAACGCAAAGGCAATCATCCTTGCAATGGGCTGCCGTGAGCGTCCACGCGGAGCTCTCGATATCGCAGGCTCCCGTCCCGCAGGCGTAATGAGTGCCGGTGCCGCTCAGAAGTTTGTAAATATCGACGGATATATGCCCGGTCATGAGGTAGTAATCCTCGGATCTGGTGATATCGGACTCATCATGGCACGCCGCATGACGCTTGAGGGTGCAAAGGTAAAGGTTGTCTGTGAGGTAATGCCGTATTCGGGCGGACTCCAGAGAAATATCGTACAGTGCCTTGAGGACTTTGATATTCCCCTCCGTCTTTCCTGCACCGTAATAAAGGTTCACGGTAAGGACAGAGTTACGGGCGTAACTATCGCAAACGTTGATGACCATATGCTTCCCATTCCGGGAACAGAAGAGTATATTCCGTGTGACACGGTTCTCCTTTCAGTCGGTCTTATCCCCGAGAACGAGCTTTCAAAGCAGATCGGTCTTGAGATGGATCCCGTAACAAGAGGACCGAAGGTAAACGAGATGCGTGAGACCTCACACAGCGGCGTATTTGCATGCGGTAACGTTCTTCAGGTACATGACCTTGTTGACTTCGTTACACAGGAATCACAGATTGCCGGAAAGGGTGCTGCACAGTTTATTCACGGTATCGACTCTCCCGAGTATGTTGAGTGTAAGGGAATCAACGGTGTTCGTTATACCGTCCCTCAGCATATCAACAAAAATCAAACAGAAGATGTCAAGATTTACTTCCGTGTAGCAAACGTTTACAAAGACAAGAGAATCGTTGTAAAATGCGGCGACAAGGAGCTTTGGAACAGAAAGAAGATAAAGCTTGCTCCGGGTGAGATGGAAAACGTCATCATCAAAGCGGAGGATCTCAAGAGCATGAACAAGGGCGACGAGATAATCGTCAGCATTGAGGAGGCGTAAACAATGATTACAAGAGATTTAATTTGTGTTGCATGTCCTCGAGGATGCCCCATAAAAGTAACAATGAACGACAGCGGTGAGATAACCGAGGTAACGGGAAACACCTGTAAACGCGGTGACGAGTACGCAAGAGCGGAGGTAACTCACCCCGAGCGCTCTCTCACCTCCACTGTAAAGGTTATCGGAGGAAGCGCATACGTTGTTCCCGTAAAGTCCAGCACGGCTATTCCGAAGGAATTGCTCTTTGACGCAATGAAAGAAGTGAATGCAGCTTCAATCACGGCTCCGGTACATATAGGAGACGTTGTTATAAAGAATCTTCTCGGAACAGGTGCCGACATCGTTGCAACAAACGAAATAAAATAACGTGCAAAACAGGTATCATTTTCCGACGCACAAAAATACGAGGCGTTCCCTTTAGGGTCGCCTCGCTGTTTTTCTAAGAAAGCCTGTATTCCCTTCCGGGATATGTATAGTCGTAACATTCAAACCTGTCGCTGATAAATGAAACTATGTCGGAAAACGCAGCCGTAGCCTCCGGAATAATTCCGTGATAAAGGGCAAATGCATGCCACATGCCGTTTCCCCTGAAAACTCCTACGGGAACCTTGTTCTTCCTCATGTTTTCAACGATTGTTTCCGTGTCGGAGCGAAGCATTTCATCACAGCCTACCGTGAAGAACATCGGCGGAAAGCCTCGAAAGTCTGCATACACCGGTGAAACATAAGGATCGCTTCGGTCGGAACCCTCCATCCATGAGTAGAGGTCATAATTTCTGAACATCTCCCTTTTCTCTTCATCAAGAGCGCCGGTCCTTCTTCCGAAGATGACATCCTTATTGTAGTTTTCCGAATAGGATTTTCCCAAAGCATTCATATCAGTCCACGGAGAAATACCGAATCCTCCCTTCGGAAGAGGTTTTCCCTCATCCCTTAGCCTCAGTATAAGAGTGAGCATAAGGTTTCCTCCGGCGGAATCCCCTCCGCATACAACGTTTTCCGGCTTAAACCCGAGTTTACCGGTTATCTCCTCCCATACGTCCAATGCCTGATTCAGCTGAGTGGGATAAACATGCTTCGGAGCAACGTCGTAATCAAGGTAAATCACCGTTGCACCGCCTGCCGCTTTGCTGAAATAGCGTGACTGATACCGGTAGAGCCAGTTCTGTTTTCCAAAATACGCACCGCCGTGAAGATAGTACACGACATTTTCGGGGTGAACATTTTTCTTCGGAAAATACATCTCATACCTTGTTCCGTTCTTTGTTTTTGCGGTCTTGTACTTCATTTCTCTGTTTGGGGTTTTCCAAAAGAGAATATCAAGACCCTTTGAGCCGGGGATTCCCGATTTCACCTTTTCGGGGTTCATGTTTACAACTCTGTAAAGATACGCCGCTACGATTTTTCCGGTTAAACTAACCATACAAACCTCTCCTTTTCAATTCATCTCTTTTCTTTATATATTTATTTTCGTATCTTAGCAGTACAGCGTACTGTCATTTGCAATATATCCGCCGTTATTGACCGGCTGAAAATAAAGGAATATAATATTTGCAATTACGGATTGCAATTTTCACATACATCCCACATAAGCCGAATTATTATATCAATTTTTGTCATTATATCATGTTTCACAAGGAGGTGCAGTATTTTTTGCTCAAAAACAAACAGGCAAACAGATTCCTGAACGCAATAGCCATAATCCTCATTCTTTTCTCCTTTGCTCTCGGTTTTATGGGCAATGTAATTGATTTCAAAACCATAACTGCCCCTTTTGAGACATTTGTTAAGAACAATCAGGTTGCTCAACAAAGAGAAAATCATGTTAAGGATGAAGTCAAAAGCGGCGTTGAAACCGCCATGGATATTACCGGGCTGTCAAAGGCTCAGCAGTATTATATCAAGTTTCAGAGCTATATGGAGGCATTGGAAAATTCAATAGCGGAGTTTGATAACTATGCGCTTATTGTCGTGGCTCTCCTGCTGCTCTATGCGATAAAAGCCGTTATTTCCTTTGTGCCTCTTGCGGCAACATGTCTTGTAAGCGGACTTGTATTTCCCTTCCCCGTTGCACTTGTCATTAACTTTATCGGCGTTGCGATTATCCTTACGATAAAGTATTTTTGGGGCAAGCATATCAGCGAAGGGAACTTTGCAAAGCTTGCAAAAAAATCGGATGCCATATGGGAACTCATAGAGGATACCGAAAAAGGAGACGGAACCGGAAATCCCATAATTCTTTTCCTGCTCCGTATAGTTCCGTCGGTTCCCATCGGTCCCGTTTCACAGATGTACGGTAAAATGGGATACAACTTCTGGCATTACCTATTTATCTCCCTGCTGGGATATTCGCTGAAAATCACCTCGTTTACAATGATCGGATATAACGCAGCGGATCCGTTTTCGGCTAGGTTTATCGTACCCCTTGTGGTTATTCTTTTTATCTCCGGAGTCGGAATTCTTGGCATGAATT
>UQZY01000028.1 GCA_900545655.1 uncultured Oscillospiraceae bacterium | reverse complement strand
CCCCCTGCGGGACTCTTTTTCAACTATGTTTTTATGCCGTAAAATGGTTATGAACAACCGCATCCGCTGTTGCATCCGCAATTGTTGTTGCATCCGCAGCCGCAACCACATCCGCAGCCGTCGTCAGCAAAAAGAATAAGGATGATAATAAGAATAATAATCCAGTTGTTGTTATTACAGAAACCCATATATCGTTCCTCCTTTCCTATCACATACTATGGAGGGAAAAGAGAATTGGTTACAAAAACTTATTGACGAAAAACGCTTGTTGACCGATAATAGAAAGGTAAGAAAGGGGCGAGGCGCATGCTTTGTCAGAACTGTGGAAAAAACGAAGCAACCACGCACATAAAGAGAATAGTGAACGGTGAGGCAAGTCAGATTTTTCTTTGCTATCACTGCGCCCAGCATCTCGGCTACGCCAACATGTTTTCGGGCTTTGGCTTTAACATAAGCAACATGCTTGCAAACTTTTTTCCGGAGTTTTCAAGGTCTTTGCCGAATGCCGAGAAAAGTGAGTGTTGCCCGACCTGCGGGACAAGCTTTGAAGAGATTATAAGAACCGGAATGATGGGCTGTGCCGATTGCTATAAGGTTTTTTATGATAAGCTTAAGCCGAGTCTTTCGAGGATACACGGCAGAGCAATTCACGCGGGAAAAACCGGTGCATCGTTTACGGAGAACTCTGCGCTTGAGTACAGGCTAAACGAGCTTAAGGAGCAGATGCAGGCTGCCGTAAACTCACAGAATTTTGAAGAGGCGGCAAGGCTTCGTGACGAAATCCGCGACCTCGGAGGTGACAGTTCAAATGGCTAAGTGGTACACGCTTCACGGCGCGGAAAACGACGTAGTTATAAACACCAGGATACAGATTGCACGCAATGTAAAGGGGTATAACTTTACAATAAAGCTTTCCGATGATGAAAAGTATGAAATTGCGGATAAAATTGATGAAGTGCTGACTGAAAATCTTCCCGGAAAGTTCGTAACTACGCCCATGATAGAGGTTGGACGGGATCTCCAGATATCTCTTGCCGAAAAAAATATCGTGAGTCCGGAGTTCGTAAGTCGTGCCGACGGGCGAACTCTTATCATGACGGAGGATGAGACTCTCAGCATCATGGTATGCGAGGAGGATCACCTCAAAATTCAGTCGCTTCTTCCGGGGCTTGAGCTTGAAAAGGCTTATGAGCTTTCAAACACACTTGACAACATGCTTGACGAAAAGCTGTTTTTCTCATTTGACAAAAAACTGGGTTACTTAACTCAGTGCCCTACGAATATCGGTACGGCGATGAGAGCGTCTGTTATGCTGCAGTTGCCGGCACTTCTTATGCGCGGACAGATAAATCGACTCAGCAACATGGTATCAAAGCTCGGACTGGTGCTTACGGGAGCGTACGGCGAAGGTGATTCTCCGACAGGTGCGCTTTATCAGCTTTCCAATCAGGTTACGCTTGGTATTTCCGAGGACGCGGCCATTTCAAACCTTAAGTCCATCTCACTTTCTATCATAGAGCAGGAGCGTGCATGCCGCGCCGAGCTTATGGAAAGTCTTAAGTTTCAGGATATTTTCTGGCGCTCATACGGCACGCTCAAAAATGCCCGCGTCATGACCTTCGCCGAGTTTATGGAAGCAATTTCCGTAATCAAGGTAGGAATAACCTCCGGCGAGATAAAGGTTTCCTGTGAAAAGATAAATGAGCTTATTTTCACCATGCAGCCCGCAACCTTGAATGTTGAATTCGGCGAATCCCTTGACCGTCAGGTAAGGGATATAAAGCGTGCAGAGAAAATAAGGGAAATTTTTTCGGAGTGAAAAGTTTTCATAGCCGGAAGCAGTTTGTAAAAACTAAAAGAGGAACGGTGCTTTATGCGCTGTTCCTCTTTATTGTTGGATTTTTTTGTTTTAAAATTTTCAGAGTTTTTATTCTCTGCTCTTATTTTTTCAGATTGCCTTTTTTTACTCAATTTCAGAAGCATCCTCTTTTTCAGACTTCCGTGTCTCTGATGATTGGTTGTCAAGAATATCCTTTGTGATGAAGATAGGCCTGCCCTTTGACTGGATGTATATCTTTGAAAGGTATTCGCCGATGATACCGAGTGACAAAAGCTGGAGACCTCCGAGGAAAAGTATGAGAACGACTATGGTTGCATAGCCGGGGATTGCAATGCCGAAGGCGAGCTTTTGCACGATAACGACTATCATATAGATGAGAGCCGCAAAGGATGTCAGGGAGCCTACGAAGGATGAAACTCTGAGCGGCATGGTTGTGAAGGCAACGATTCCCTCGATTGCATACTTGCAGAGCTTCCAGAATGACCATTTGCTGCTTCCTGCGTGTCTTTCTTCAACGTCATACGGCATATAATATGTGTTAAAGCCGACCCATGAGAAGATGCCCTTTGAAAAGCGGTGATATTCACTCATGCTCAGTACGGCATCCCTCATTGAGCGTCGGAACGTGCGAAAGTCGGAGGCGCCGTTCACGAACTCGGTTTCGGATATCCTGTTTATAAGTTTGTAAAAGCAGTTTTTACAAAATACGTTTAGTTTATTTTCGTGCCTCTTGTCCTGAAATGCCGCCACACAGTCATACTCACTGTTGCTTTCAAGGAATTCGACCATTTTAAGAACGTATTCCGGATTTTGTTGAAGGTCCGCATCTATGAGTGAGATATACTCTCCGTCAGCGTGTGTGAGTCCCGCAAAAATAGCGGATTCCTTGCCGAAATTTCTTGAGAAGTTTATCACCTTAACGGGGATAGATTCATTCTTACAAATGGCTTTAAGATTTTCAAATGTTTCATCCTTGCTTCCGTCATTGACAAAGACGAATTCATACGAGTCAATCTTTCCGAAAAGGACGTCGTTTACTTTGTCGAACAGAGGACGGACGTTATCTGCTTCATTGTAACAGGGTACCACAAGGGAGAGTCTCAACAGGGCATACCTCCTGCCAATATGTATATTACCTGTAATGTGAGCCAATTATACAACAAAGGTTTTTTTCTATCAAGGATATTTGGTTAAAGTAACATTTTTTTAATAATATATGCGGTTTTGTTTGATATATTGTGAGATAGAGGTTATAATGAGGATGTAAAGTTTGACAAAAAAATAACTAATGAAAGTTTTGCTTTTAAAAAATTCATTTTTAGTGTAAAATGTCCGTACAAAACGTGCTTTACGCATAATATGTGATAATAATAATTCAAAATCAACGAAAAGGAGTTTTGTAAAATGGAAAATCTCACAAAGAATCCAAGTGTACTTTCCTGGCTTGATGAAAGAATTTCACTTCTTTCACCGGATAAAATCGTCTGGATTGACGGTTCACAGGCGCAGATTGACGCTCTCCGGGCAGAGGCTGTAAGCACAGGTGAGCTTATGAAGCTCAATGAGGAAAAGCTTCCCGATTGTTATCTTCACAGAACCGCAGTAAATGATGTTGCCCGTGTCGAGGGACGTACATTCATCTGCACACCTACAAAGGAAGAAGCAGGTCCTCTCAATAACTGGATGGATCCGGCTGAAACATATAAAATGCTTGACGGAATCGCAAGAGACAGCTACAAGGGCAGGACGATGTATATCATCCCTTACTCAATGGGTCCTGTAGGTTCTCCGTTCTCCAAGATAGGTATCGAAATAACGGACTCCATATATGTTGTACTCAACATGGTAATCATGACCCGTGTAGGAAAGGATGTACTTGACGTACTCGGTGATTCCGATGATTGGGTTCGCGGTATACATTGTAAATGTGACATAGACGAGGAAAAACGTTATATCTGCCAGTTCCCGCAGGACAACACCATCTATTCCGTAAACTCAGGCTACGGCGGAAACGTTCTTCTCGGCAAAAAGTGCTTTGCTCTCCGTATCGCTTCTTATCAGGGAATGAAAGAGGGCTGGCAGGCAGAGCATATGCTCATCCTCGGTATCGAAAATCCGAAGGGCGAGACAAAGTATGTATGCGCCGCTTTCCCGTCAGCTTGCGGAAAGACCAACCTTGCCATGCTCATTCCTCCGGAGGGGTATAGAAGCAAGGGCTACAAGGTATGGTGTGTAGGCGATGATATCTCATGGATACGCAAGGGCCCTGACGGAAGGCTTTACGCTATAAATCCGGAAAACGGGTTCTTCGGTGTTGCACCGGGAACAAACGAGAAGTCGAACCCCAACGCTCTCGCCAGCACAAGGAAGGGTACTATTTTCACAAACGTTGCACTCAACCTTGACGACAATACCGTATGGTGGGAGGGTCTTGACAAGAATCCTCCGGAGCATGCGATTGACTGGACGGGCAAACCGTGGAACGGCAAGGTTGACACCGTTCCGGGCGCACATCCGAACTCACGCTTCACGGCTCCCGCAAAGAACTGCCCGTGTCTTTCACCTGAGTTTGAGAATCCGCAGGGCGTACCTATCTCCGCATTTATCTTCGGCGGACGTCGTGCAAAACTCGCACCGCTTGTTTATCAGGCACGCGACTGGAATCACGGTGTATTTATCGGCTCTGTCATGGCTTCGGAAACAACGGCTGCCGCAACAGGTGCTGTCGGCGTTGTAAGACGTGACCCCATGGCTATGAGACCGTTTATCGGATATGATTGCGGAACGTATTTCAACCACTGGATTGAAATAGGTAAGACGCTTGATCCGGAAAAGGCTCCGAAGATTTTCAATGTAAACTGGTTCCGCAAGGACGACGACGGAAACTTCATGTGGCCGGGCTTCGGTGACAACCTCCGCGTTCTTGAGTGGATAATCAAGCGCTGCGAAGACAAGGTTGATGCCGTAGAAACTCCTATCGGATTCATGCCGAAGGCAGAGGACATCAATATCGAAGGTCTTGAGGATGAAGTAACGCTTGACTCCCTTAAGAGTATGCTTTCGGTTGATAAGGGGCTTTGGAGAGAAGAGGTTGCCGGCATAGAGGACTTCTATGAGAGTCTCGGCGACACCGTACCGGCAGAGCTTAAAGCAAACCTTGAGACGCTCAAAAAGAACGTTCAGTAAGCTCATAGACAGGTAATTTGCGTTTATCATCATAAATGCACTAAATAAAAAACGAGGTCGGCAGTTATCTGCCGGCCTCATTTTCTTTCAGGCTTTGCCTGAACTATAAACTCGTAAATAATACGACAAAATAATATAAATTTTTAATTATTTTTTTAGTAAAATTATATAGAACGTTTGTGAAACATTCTAATTTTCTAATTAAGAATAATTGTTTAAAATACTGTGGAAAACAAGTAAAAACCTTTACGTTTTTTAACAGTTTATTTTCTGATAAAGAAAAATATCAATTTTTTCAACATTTTTAACCGAGTTTTAAACACACGCAAGGCTTTAAACTTTACAGTAGTCCTCAAAAGTGCTTATTTTTAGGGCAACAATAAATTTTGCGCAATTGTTTTTTTCTAAAACAACGCAGGTACAATAAAAAAAAGAGATTTTATCAGAAAAACAAGTGTGATAATCATTACTGTTAAACAAGTTTGTTACGCTGTGAGGTGCTCTGAAGTGCAATTGTGCAAAATACACAACAAAAGTGTCAGAGTTTAGTTAAAGTGTAGAAATCGAATTTGTGTCAAATTCTCCGTTGATTTACGTTTTATAAAACACTAAAATGTAATTACCCGTTTTTTGGAGAAAAAAATAAAGAAAAAGAGGTAATTCGAAATGAAGTACGCTTACATTACCGGTGCTGCCGGTGGACTTGCCGGCGCTTGTGTTGAGGAACTCAACAGAAGAGGTGGCTGGACAATTTTTGCTGTTGACTACAATATGGAAGGTCTTAACGCTCTTGTAGAGAGAACATCTAAAGACGTTATTCCCATCCAGATTGATATCTCCAGCATGGAAAGCGTTGACGCTGCAACAGAGGAAGTTAAAAAGTATACTGACCACCTCGACGTTGTTGTAAACGCAGCCGGAATTCATACAATGGCATCTCTTGTTGAGTGTGATCCTGTTTCTATCATGGAAAGAATGATCAACATCAACGTAATGGGTATGATTCGTGTTAATAAGTCTGTATTCCCACTTGTAGACGCTTGCAAGGGACGTATCATCAACTTCTCTTCTGAGTGTGGTTGGGAGCAGCCGCAGCCTTTCAACACTCCGTATGCTATAACAAAGTATGCAGTTGAGGCTTACACAATCGGTCTTCGCCGTGAGCTTGCATTCCTTGGTGACAGAGTTATCAAGATTCAGCCGGGCTCATTCAAGACAGGTATGCACGGACAGGCAGCTGCAGGCTATCACAGAATCCTTGAAACAACAGATCATTATGCACCTGTACTTAAGGTTCTTGCTCCTGTTATGGAGGTTGCTCTTGCTCATCCTCATGACAAGAAGTATCTTGTTGATACTGTTATGGAAGCTATCTATGCTGAGAAGCCGAAGCAGAACTACAAGTGTAAGAACACTTGGTACCTCCAGCTTATCGATCCTATTCCGGGCTGGATTATGGACCCTGCTTACAAGGCAGTTGTTGAAGTAGGCTACAAGATCATGAAGGTCTTCGGTAAGGTTTAATCCTGATTTTCGGATAAATTTTGCTTTTAATCCCCCGTGTTTTTCACGGGGGATTGTTATTTTCTGAACATTGAATTTTTTGTATTGACAAACGAAATGAAAATAAATAACATATAAGCATGATTATTATGATTTTTGCCCGTGCGTACTCAAGGTAAAACTTTATATCGGGCATTCGGGAGGAAAATAAATTATGGTATTCGAGAAACTCAGAGCACTTATTGCTGAACAGCTTGAACTCGATGAAAGTGAAATTACAATGGAGTCGGAACTCATAGATGACCTCGGAGCAGACAGCCTTGACGTTGTTGACCTTGTTATGACTATAGAGGACGAGTTTGAAATTGAAGTTCCCGACGAGGCTATTGAAAACATGAGAACAGTCGGTGACGCAGTTAAGTTTATTGAGGAAAATAAATAATCACGGTTATTTTTTGACCCACGTGTTTGACGTGGGTCTTTTTATGGTATATACTGTTTAGGATTTTTACATCGCTCTACTCCGCATTCGGCGTTTGGAGGTTATTTTCAAACAGCTTTGAATGCGCATATATTTTACTTAATTAAGGGGAGAAAACAATGGCAGACCAGAAAAAGATGGTTGACGACATAACTGCTATGGACGTTGACTTTGCAAAATGGTATACCGACATATGTAAAAAGGCGGAGCTTATCGAGTACACCAGCGTAAAGGGCTGTATGGTTATCCGTCCTTACGGATATGCTATCTGGGAAAATATTCAGAAGGATCTTGACGACAGATTCAAGGCAACGGGACATGAAAATGTTTGTATGCCCATGTTTATCCCCGAAAGTCTTCTTGAAAAGGAAAAGGATCACGTTGAGGGCTTTGCGCCTGAGGTTGCGTGGGTAACGCACGGCGGATCGGAGAAGCTCGAGGAGAGACTCTGTGTAAGACCTACGTCCGAGACTCTTTTCTGTGAGCACTACGCAAATATCATTCAGTCATACAGAGACCTTCCGAAGCTTTACAATCAGTGGGTTTCCGTTGTACGCTGGGAAAAAACAACAAGACCGTTCCTTCGCTCACGTGAGTTCCTCTGGCAGGAGGGACACACCATTCACGCAACGGCGCAGGAGGCTATCGAGGAAACAGAGAAGATGCTCCGTGTTTATGCGGACTTCTGTGAAAACGATCTGGCCATTCCCGTTGTGATGGGAAAGAAAACGGAGAGCGACAAGTTCGCCGGTGCAGTTTCAACCTATGCCATAGAGGCTCTTATGCATGATGGTAAGGCTTTACAGGCAGGTACATCTCACTACTTCGGAGACGGATTTGCAAAGGCGTTCGGTATCCAGTTCCAGAGTAAGGAGAACAAGCTCGAATACCCTCATCAGACGTCTTGGGGTATGACCACACGTCTGATAGGCGCTATCATAATGACGCACGGCGACGATAACGGACTTGCACTTCCTCCGGCTGTGGCACCTATCCAGGCGGTTATCATTCCGGTAGCACAGCACAAGCCGGGTGTGCTTGAAAAGGCAGAGGAGCTTCGTGCAGAGCTTGCAAAGCAATTCCGTGTAAAGGTTGACTCATCCGACAACAGCCCGGGCTGGAAATTTGCCGAGTATGAGATGAAGGGTGTTCCCGTACGTATTGAGATAGGCCCCCGTGATATCGAGGCAAACCAGTGCGTTATCGTAACACGTCACAACAGAGAAAAGAGCGTTGTATCTCTTGATAACCTCATCGAGACTGTGGCACAGAAGCTCAAAGAGGTACGCGACGGACTCTGGGAAAAGGCACTTGCAAACCGTGAGAGAAGAACCTATGACTGCAAGAGCATGGATGAGATAACAGAGGTTCTTGAGAAAAACGGAGACGGCTTTGTCAGAGCAATGTGGTGCGGCGATGAAGCCTGCGAGGATGAGGTAAAGGAAAAGACAGGCGTCGGAACACGCTGTATCCCGTTTGATCAGGAGCAGATTTCAGATAAATGTATCTGTTGCGGCAAGCCTGCAAAGCACATGGTTTACTGGGCAAAGGCTTATTGATTTTTAAAATAAGAAATGTAATTTAAGTGTTAAGATTATAAAAACACTTGCATATAATACTTATAAGTGTTAAAATACCTTGCGTAAGTTATAGTTAGTTGTAAACGGAGAGTGGCTCGAGCGAGCCGCTCTCTTTAACTTGTAAGGAGGTTTTCTCACGTATGGCCGGAAAAGGCGGAAGTGTTGTAAATGCGGTCTGGGAAATTGCCGAGCCCATTGCAAGGTCGCTCGGAGTTGAACTCTGGGACGTCCGTTTTGAAAAAGAGGGTGCGGATTACTACCTTCGTGTCTTCATAGACAAGGAGGGCGGGGTAGGAATTGATGACTGTGTTGAGATGAGCCATGCTATAGACGAGCCGCTTGACAAGGCGGACCCCATAGCGACAGGCTATTGCCTTGAGGTTTCCTCTCCGGGTGCCGAAAGGGCTCTCACAAGAGATGAGCACTTTATGAAGTACCTCGGTGCTAAGGTTATGGTGAAGTTTATACGCCCCGTTGACGGATCTCGACAGCATAAGGGAGTGCTTGAGGGCTATGACAAGGGAAACATCACATTTTTGAGCAGCGAGGGTAAAGAGATGGTTTTCAATAAAAAGGAAGCGTCTTTTGTAAAGCTCGACGACTTTGAAGATTTTTGCAAATAAAGAGATTTGCAGACAAGCCGATTTGTAAATAAGCCGAAAGGATGAATCATAAAATGAATGAAGATTTTTTTGTTGCTGTCCAGATGATGGCAAAGGAAAAGGGTATACCGGCAGAGTTTCTCTTTGAAAAGATATCAGCCGCGCTCGTTGTTGCGGTAAAGAGGATGTACGGCGGTAAGGATATCGTTTTCTGCGACATAAACCCGGATGAGATGACGCTCAATCTTTATCTCCGAAAAAATGTTGTTGAAGAGATATCTGACCCGGATGCCGACATACTTGTAGAGGCTGCCCACCAGTACAAGAGCAATGCAAAGGCAGGAGATATCATCGAGATTCCCATAGACACAAAGGATCTCGGCCGTGTTGTTGCACAGACTGCAAAGCATGTTATCCGACAGGGCGTAAGAGACGCAGAGCGCGGACAGACCATGCAGGAGTTCCAGAGTCATAACCAGGAGATTGTTACAGCAAAGGTTACGAACGTTGACCCGAAGACCGGCAATGCAACCCTTGAGATAGGAAGAGCCGAGGCTATGCTTCCCCATTCGGAGCAGATTCCGGGCGAGGTGCTTCACGACGGAGACCTCATAAAGGTATACATCGTAGATGTACGTGAAACGGAAAAAGGTCCTAAGGCAATGATTTCACGCACGCACCCGGGACTTGTACGCAGACTCTTCGAGACCGAGGTTCCGGAGATCTCAGACGGAACCGTTGAGATAAAAGAGGTTTCAAGAGAGGCCGGTTCACGCACAAAGATTGCGGTTTACAGCGCAGATGAAAATATCGACGCGGTAGGCGCATGTATAGGCCCGCGCGGCGCACGTGTAGGTAAGGTCGTTGACCTCCTTTGCGGCGAGAAGATAGATATCGTGCCTTACAGTGAGGACCCCGCACTCTTTATCGGTGCCGCTCTTGCTCCGGCTGACGTTATCCGTGTTGACATTCTTTCAGAGGAAGAAAAGTCATGCAAGGTTATAGTGCCCGACACGCAGCTTTCACTTGCTATCGGCAACAAGGGTCAGAACGCAAGACTTGCCGCAAAGCTCACAGGCTGGAAGATAGACATAAACCCCGAAAGCGGATTTTATGAGTCCCCTGAAGAGGAAGAATAAAACATTATTTATTCGGAATTAATTCGAAAGTGGTGAATTTGATGCCAAAGAAAATTCCATTGAGGCGCTGCCTCGGATGTATGGAAATGAAACCTAAAAACGAGCTTGTAAGAGTGGTAAAGGACAAGGAGGGAAATATCTCGCTTGACCTTGTCGGCAAGGCTCCGGGAAGAGGAGCGTATATCTGTAAAAGCTCGGACTGCTTTAACAAGGCGGTAAAGGCAAAACGCTTTGAGCGTGAATTCTCCATGAAAATCCCGGATGAAATTCTTGAGACGCTGGAGGCTGAGCTTAAGAAAAATGAAAAATAAATTTTTGTCAATGCTCGGTCTTTCAAGGAGAGCCGGAAAGCTTTCGCCGGGACATGACGCCGCATTTGACGCTATTTCAAAAAACAAGGCAAAGGTTTGTTTCCTGACAAGGGATGCATCGCAAAGGCTTAAGGATGAATTCGACAGGACGTGTAATTACGAAAAAAGAAATATTCCGTGCTTTGAGATTCCCTTTGAAAAGGAAGAGCTTAACCGAGTGCTTGGAATACGGGCGGCGGTAATGACCGTAAATGACAGCGGATTTGCATCAGAACTCACCAAAATTCTGAAAACGATTGATAATGTAACCACTGAGGAGGACAACGCTTAATGGAAATAAAATACAGAGTACATGAAGTCGCAAAAGACTTTGATATGCCAAGTAAGGACGTAGTGGATTTACTTGCAAAATATTATGACGAGCCGAAGAAGCACATGACCGCTCTCACAAATGATGAGCTCAATCTTGTGTTTGAACATTTTACACAGACGAATTCCGTGGCGGATTTCAATGAGTATTTCGCAATGGCTCAGGAGGCTCCGAAGAAGCCAAAAGTTGCAGAGAAGAAGGAAGAAGCACCGGCTGCCGCAGAGAAGTCGCAGAAGGAAACCGCAAAGCCCGCACAGGAGGCTAAGCCGGCTCAGAAAAAGGCTGCACAGCAGGGGGCTAAGCCGACCGAGCAAAAGACTGTAAAGCAGGGCGCTCAGGAAAAGCCGCAGCAGAAGGCTCAGCCGTCAAAGGACGTTAAGGATGCTCTTGACAAAAAGTCAAAGAGCAATATGCATCCTTTCAAGAAAAAAGAGGATAAGGGTGAAAACAGGCCGATGCAGGCGAGAACAAAGGGTGAGGTAAGAAAAGTAGACACCCGTTCTCAAAATGTCGACCTTGAAAAATACAATGAAAAATACGAGCAGCTTTCGACTCAGCAGAATAACAGCAGAACAGACCGTGTGAATCTCGGTAAGCAGAAACTTAATCAGAAGTCAAAGCAGTACAGAAAGCAGCAGGGAATGCGCTCAAAGAAGCATGAGTCAGAGGCTGACAGACTTAAGAGAATTGCAGCCGAGCGTGCTAAAAAGCAGATTACGATTACCGTTCCCGAGGAAATTACGGTCGGAGGACTTGCAGAGCTTCTCCACATGACGGCAGCAGAGGTTATAAAGAAGCTCTTTGCACTCGGACAGATGGCAACCGTTAATGAGGTAATCGACTTTGACACAGCCGAAATAGTTGCAACGGAACTCGGCGCAAAGGTTGAAAAAGAAGTAGTTATCACAATTGAAGACAGAATCATAGACGACACGGAGGATGATGAGGAAAGCCTTCTTCCGCGTGATCCGGTTGTATGCGTTATGGGTCACGTTGACCACGGTAAGACATCAATTCTTGACGCTATCCGTCATACCGCGGTTACCGATACCGAGGCAGGCGGTATAACACAGGCAATAGGTGCCTACAGAACAGAGATAAAGGGTAAGAAGATTACCTTCCTTGATACCCCGGGTCATGCCGCATTTACAAGCATGCGTGCCCGCGGAGCAAAGGCAACGGATATTGCAATCCTCGTTGTTGCCGCAGATGACGGTATCATGCCGCAGACCATAGAGGCAATAAACCACGCACGTGCCGCAGATATCCCCATCATTGTTGCGATAAACAAGATGGATAAGCCCGATGCTACGGTTGAAAAGATAATGCAGCAGCTCACAGAGCATGAAATCGTTCCTGAGGAGTGGGGCGGCGAAACCATATGCGTACCGGTTTCCGCAAAGACAGGTATGAACCTCGACAAGCTTCTTGAATCCGTATTGCTCGTTGCCGAGATGCTTGAGCTTAAAGCAAACCCGAATCGTGCCGCAAAGGGCTCCGTTATCGAGGCAAGACTTGATAAGGGCCGCGGTCCTATAGCAACTCTCCTTGTACAAAACGGTACTCTTCACACGGGCGACATAATCGTTGCCGGAACCGCAGTAGGTCGTGTAAGAGTTATGACCAACGAAAACGGAAAGCAGCTTGAGGAAGCAGGACCGTCTATCCCGGTTGAGATAACCGGTCTCCAGGAAGCACCTCAGGCAGGTGACACCTTCGACGCAGTTTCCGATGAGAGACTTGCCCGTGAACTTGTTGAACAGCGTAAGGCTGCCATCAAGGAGGAGCAGTTTAACTCCATGTCAAAGGTTACTCTTGACAACCTCTTTGCAAGTCTTAAGGAGGGTGAGCTCAAGGATCTTAACATAATTGTAAAGGCTGACGTACAGGGCTCGGTCGAGGCTGTTCGCCAGAGTCTTGAGAAGCTTTCAAACGATGAGGTACGTGTACACGTAATCCACGGCGCTGTCGGCGGAATCATCGACTCCGACGTAATGCTTGCCAATGCATCAAATGCCATCATCATAGGCTTCAATGTACGCCCTGACGCAGTAGCGGCAGCCAATGCAGAACGTGACGGCGTAGATATTCGCTGCTACAGAATCATATATGACTGTATCGAGGAAATTGAGGCAGCTATCAAGGGTATGCTTGCGCCGAAATTCAGAGATGTTGAGCTCGGTCGTGCCGAGGTCCGCAACGTACTCAAGATTTCCAGCGTAGGAAATATCGCCGGCTCTTACGTTCTTGACGGCAAGATAACCAGAAATTCAAAGATACGTGTTGTTCGTGACGGTATCATCATTGCCGAGGATGAAATTGCATCGCTCCGCCGTTTCAAGGACGATGTAAAAGAAGTGGCTTCCGGATACGAATGCGGTATCGGACTTACCAAGTTCAATGACATAAAGGAAGGCGACATATTTGAAGCCTTCATTACCGAAGAATACAGAGAGGATTAAAAAATGCCCGGACACAGATCTGACAGAGTCGCAGAGGATATGCATCGCGAGATAATCGCGGTTATGAAAGAAATAAAGGATCCGCGTGTTGCGGAGAAGCTGCTCACGGTGGTACGTGTAACGGTTTCTCACGACCTGTCCTCGGCGAAGGTATATATCAGCGATTTCAAGGGAATTGAAAGTGCGAAAGAAGCAGTCAGGATTTTAAACGGCGCCTCGGGCTTCATACGCCGTGAGGTCGGTCAGAATCTGCATCTTCGCAAGGCCCCCGAGCTAAGATTCATCGCCGATGACTCCGTTGAGCACGGTATGGAGATTTTCAAAAAACTCGGGGATATCTCAGGAGGACGAAATGAAAATTGATTCCGACAGAGTAGCAGAGCTTTTACAGGAAAAAGACAATATCCTTATTCTCACACACAAAAACCCGGACGGAGATACGCTCGGGTGCGGTGTTGCGCTTTGCCGCGTCCTTCAGGGACTCGGCAAAAACGCTCGTGTTGAGAATTCGGATATCATACCGAAGAGATATTCTTATCTTTTGGAAGACCTCAAAGTCATGGATTTTGAGCCTGAGTTTATAGTTGCGGTAGATGTTGCCGACACAAAACTCCTTGGCGAAAGGCTTGAGGGACTTTATTCCGACAGGGTTGACCTTTGTATTGACCATCACGGCTCAAACAGAGAGTTCGCCAAGGAGCTTTATCTTCGGTCAGAGGACGGCGCCGCTTCACTCTCTCTTTACAGGATAATAAAGAAGATGGGTGTACCCGTGACGCCGCAGATTGCTACTGCTCTTTATACGGGACTTTCAACCGATACGGGATGCTTCAGGTATTCAAACGCATCCTCCGAGTGCTACAGGGTTGCGGCGGAGCTTATTGACAGCGGCGCTGACAGTGCAAGGATAAACGTGCTTATGTTTGAGACAAAGCCCCTGTCATATTTCAGGCTTCTGACCGAAGTTCTCGCCGGCATGCGCACATTTTGCGACGGTCGTGTAATTGTTCTTAAGGTTACGCGTGATATGTTTGACAGAACGGGCGCGACCCCCGACCAGTGCGATGCTATAGCCGCCATGTCGCGTCAGGTTGAAGGCGCTCTTTGCGGTATAACAATGAAAGAAAAACAGTGCGGCGGCTATAAGCTGTCACTCCGCACACATGAGCCGCTTGACGCGGCACAGCTTTGCGGACTTCTCGGCGGCGGCGGTCACGCGCGCGCAGCCGGCTGTGATAGCGGAGAAGATGAGGAAGAGTCGCTCAAAGTACTCATAGAAGCAATAACAGAAGCTTTAAAATAAAGCTTAAAGATGATAACAAAGCGATAAAAGCAAATTTTATCAAAAAGGAACTTTAAAGATGACAGGTTTTATTTGCCTTGATAAGCCGGAGGGAATTACATCGTTCGGGGCTGTAGCAAAGATACGCGGGATAATGAACGAAAAAAAAGTCGGTCACCTCGGAACACTTGATCCGATGGCAACCGGTGTTTTGCCTATCATGCTCGGCGGCGCAACAAGGTTCCTTGATTTTATTCCGGACAGTAATAAGGCATATACGGCGGTTATGCGGCTTGGTATCACTACGGATACGCTCGACATAACGGGAGCCGTGCTTGAAGAGAAACCGGTAAATGTGTCCTTTGAAGAGGTCAAGCATACCGCGGAGAAATTCACGGGAGAGATACTTCAGATTCCGCCCATGTATTCCGCGTTAAAAAAGGACGGAGTAAAGCTTTATACACTTGCGAGAGCAGGTGTGGAGGTAAAGCGTGACCCCCGTCCCGTAACGATTTACGGGTTGGATGTCCGCGAAGACAGACAGTGCTTCGGTACGGAGATTTCCGAAAATGAGTATATCCTTGATGTTGAATGTTCATCGGGAACGTATATACGTACACTCATTGATGACATAGGAAAAGAGCTTGGCTGCGGTGCTGTTATGACGAAGCTTGTACGTACGTCTGCGGCGGGCTTTGACCTTGCGGATTCAGTTACGATTTCGCAATTGCAATCTCTCAAGGATGCTGATAAAATAGATAAGTTGAATTCTTATGTTTTAAGCGTTGAAGAGATTTTGAAGCCCTACCCGGAGATCGTTGTATCCGACGGACAGGCACAGCGCTTTAAAAACGGCGGAAGCCTCAGCCTTACAAAGCTTAAGGGCTGTAAAGAGAATGGCTTTTACAGAGTAAAATCGGCGCTCGGAGAGTTTATAGGACTCGGAGAAGCCGATATCTCAAATGATATTTTAAGATTCAGACGAGTATACAATGAAAGGTGATGAATGAAATGGGTTCCGTGGTTGCGCTCGGAAATTTTGACGGTCTTCATACGGGCCATATGAGAGTTATAAACACGGCTCTAAAGATGGCTGAAGATTTGTCGGCGAAGCCGTATGCTCTTATCTTTAAAGAGCACCCGTTACTTGTTTTAAAAGGTTCTTCACCCTCGTCTCTTTTTACGGATGACGTTCGTGCGCAGGTGTTCAAGGAAATAGGAATTACACCGTGTATGATTACCTTCGCAGATGTTATGAATATGAGTCCGGAGGAGTTCTTTGAAACGATTCTTTTGAAACGAATGTGTGCCGTCGGTATTTGCTGCGGATTCAACTATACGTTCGGAAAGGACGGAAAGGGTACACCGGAGCTCCTTAAAAGGCTCTGTGAAGAACATGGAATTAAGTTCTCTGTTTCACCTGAGCTTGATTTTGAAGGAGAGACGGTAAGCTCCAGCAGAATAAGGACGGCTATAGAGGACGGAGAAATCGAAAAGGCAAATATGATGCTCGGCAGACCGTTTACCTTCAGGCAAAAGGTTGTGGACGGAAACAAACGCGGACGAACTATGGGAACACCGACCATAAACCAGTACTTAAGTCCTGAATTGGTTGAGCCGAAGCACGGGGTTTATATGTCAAAGACGACGGTAAACGGAAAGAAATATTATTCGTTGACCAATATCGGGGTAAGACCCACAGTCGGAGTAGGACCCACAGATTGTGAAACATACATTTTGGACTTCAGTGGAAATCTTTACGGCAAATATGTTGAAGTAAGCCTTCTTCATTTTCTTCGTGAGGAGAAGAAGTTTGAGTCAATCTCTGCCCTTGAAGAGCAAATTATGGCAGATACACTCAAAGTACGTAAAATAGTAAATCTTATACAATAAAAAGAAAAGGCCTCGAGCGGTTCTCTACGCTCAAGGTCTTTCCTTTTTCGCATTACGCAAAATTACAATTGGGGTTGTAAAGCCTTTGGAGACGATTCCGTCGGCCTACATATATATAGTCGGAGAAATCGGCAAAGGTAACGGAACTTTTTTGTAAAACACTGATAACAAAAATTTATATGCTGTTTTATATATTATTTTGAATTTTCAAATATCAAAATGACGGGGACGTAGAAAATGGACGCAGAAAGCAAAAAGAAATGCGATGAGCTCTGGGAAAAATACAGGTTCTATGTGGAATGTCTCGTAAAGAAAAAACTTCCTGACAAACCGCATGAGGCAGAAGAGGTGGTAGCGAATGTCGCGACCGCCCTTTGCGAGGTTTACGACAAAGGCGAAACCGTGGAGTATCCTATAACCTGGTTTGCTATAACTGTAAAAAATCTCATAAACAGGCAATTTGACGACATCATGCTACAAAATAAAATAAATGAAAAAATGATGGATTCGGTTGAATTGGCATATGAGGAAACATTTGATATTGACTCTGAGCAGTTTAACGAAGACAAGATTGAGAGGCTCAAAAGTAAGCTTTTGAAGGAGCTTAAGCCTTCGGAATTAGAGTTATACAGATTTGTTTATGTGTACGGAAGAACGTACAAGGAGGTAGCACTTTTTACAAACAGCAGTGAAGAAGCCGTCAAGCAAAGAGTGTTCCGCTTGCATGAAAAAATCAGAAAATATGCCAAAGAAATTTTTAATTAGAAAAAATTTTCAGAAAAAAACGTTACCTTTTGTAAAAACTCCGACTATATTAACGAGGTCCTTGATTATGAGTGTGGGAAATATGGAAAATCAAAGATTATTTAACATGTTAAAAACCGAATCAATGGAAATGACTCCTGACGAGATTGTAGCATTACTTGAGGAAGAACTCGGTAAGGAACCTGAACAAATTGACTATGGACTTGTAGAGCGGTGCACTGATGCACTTTCCGGGGTGGACTTTGAAAAACCCAACGGAGAAAATGAAAAGAAAAAAGTTGTACATTTCAATTATAAAAAGGTTCTTCTTGTTGCGGCTGTTATTTCCGTAATAGTTGTATTGTCTTCATACGCCTTTGCGCGGGAAACCCGTATAGACGCAAACCCTGATAACGTACAGATTGTTGACGGTCATTTCAGGGTTAGTCTTCACGACAAAAAGCCGGATCTGGAACAGCTTCCTATGCCGGCGTCAGAGCTTCCTGCGAAGATGCATGATCTGGGTGTGTGTAACTCGCTCCTTCCACAGGAGCTTCTTTCCGAGGATTGGATTGTAACGGAGATTGACGGTCAAAAAAATTTACATAGAGAATTGATCGCTGTAGCACTTGCGAATCAAAAAACGGATCAGAGTGTTCGTTTGGACATTCGATCCTATGTATCAACCCGTCCCTCTTCGGAGCCGCAGTTTGATTTGAAGAAGAGTTATACATATGTTGAGGAGATAGATAATGAGAAAGCTACCGTCATTGTCGCCGGAAATGCTGTGGATTGTATGATTCTGTATGTCTATGATTCGGTCGAATATAGTTTTGTCTTTGACAACACTTCTAATCTTGACGAGGTTCGTGTGATTGCGAAATCCATAAAATAGTAGAGATGATTTCCCATGAAAAAACTCATCAGCTTACTGCTTGCGGTTTGCATGATTTTTTCCTTTACTATTTTCGCATCTGCATCTACTCCGCCGACGGCGGAGCCTATGACAACTGGATTGATTGCAAGTTATTCCATCAATACTTATAAGGTAAGCAGTATGTATATGGGAATTGACGGAACAACTACCGGTATAATCGGTGTTGTAAAGAGTGGTATGATTGATGTTACTATTCAAAGCCGTGCCAGCAGCAGCGCCGCATGGGGTAAGTATCTTACTCTTGAGGATTATGTTGTGGATTGTCCAACTGCAGACTACGGTCGCAATATCGGTCTTCCGTCAAATTACCAGTACAGAGTTTATTGGAAGCACTATGCAAAGAAGAGCGCTTTATCCACGGAAAAGATAAAGAACTATTCAAAGGCAGTCCAGATGTAACGCAGAGTACAATTGGGAACAAAAACAACCGGTCGTTAAACCGGAACAAAACAAAAAATTATAATTAAAAACGCAAATTACGGAGATGAAGAGTCGGCTGTTTGGTCAACTCTTCATTTTCCATTTTTTACTTTACTTTTATTATAAGTTGTGGTATAGTTAATGAGCCTTTTTCTTGGAGTGCGGAGTAAACCGTAAAAGTACGGTGTATCACCGGCCGCACGCTAGGATAATCGCAGATTTTGTAAATGAGGTGAAAGACACATGACACAGGCTGAAAAGCAGGCTATTATCGCCGAGTATGCAACACATGAAGGTGACACAGGTTCACCGGAGGTTCAGATTGCCGTTCTCACAAAGAGAATCAACGACTTAAACGAGCATCTCCGTGAGCACTCTCATGACCATCATTCAAGAAGAGGTCTTCTTAAGATGGTAGGTCACAGACGTAACCTTCTTGCATATCTTCAGAAGAACGACATTGAAAGATACCGTTCTATAGTATCAAGACTTGGTTTACGTAAGTAAGACCAAAACAGGCAGACGACACGTGGTGTTGTCTGCCTTAATTAGCGTTTACAGGTAAATATTGAGGGAGGTTCCCTTTAAGGATTAGCAGTGAATAAAGTACCCGGAGACTTCACCGGATTTTTTATTTATTGCTAAACCTCAGGGTTATACATTGACCCGAAAACCTCCCTTGAAATAAAAAAAGGAAGGTAAAAAAATGTTTTTTAAAGACTACAAGGTTTATGAAACAACTCTTGCAGGCAGACCTCTTAAGCTTGAAACAGGCAAGATGGCAGGACTTGCAAGCGCCGCTATTCTCGCACGCTACGGTGAGACAGCGGTTCTCTGTACGGTAACGGCTTCCGCAAAGCCGAGAGAGGGCGTTGACTTTTTCCCGCTCTCAGTTGACTATGAGGAAAAGATGTACTCCGTAGGCAGAATCCCCGGCTCTTTCCAGAGGCGTGAGGGCAAGGCTGCCGACAAGGCTATACTCGCAGGACGCTGTATCGACAGACCTATACGTCCTCTTTTCCCGAAGGACATGAGAAACGACTGTTCCGTTGTTGCAACGGTTATGTCCGTTGACCCCGATTGCTCACCCGAGATAACGGCGGCTATCGGTGTTTCTGCGGCAATTGCCATTTCGGATATTCCGTGGGACGGTCCCATCTCTTCTGTCAATGTAGGCCTTGTTGATGATGAAATAGTTATCAACCCGACACTTGAGCAGAGAGAAAAGACAGAGCTCACCCTTACGGTTTCTTCAACTGCAGACCTTGTTGCAATGATTGAGGCAGGCGGTAACGAGATTCCTGAGGACAAGATGTTCGAGTGCATCATGGCAGGCCATGAGGCAAACAAGGAAATTGTAAAATTCATCAATTCAATCGTAGCCGAGATAGGTAAGCCTAAGTTTGAGTTTGAATCAAATGACCCGGATCCTGAAATACTTGCTGAGATTGAGGAGTTCTGTGTGGCTGATGTTGAGAAAGCCCTTGACACAGATGACAAGAAAATCCGTGACGAAAGACTTCTTCCCATATACGACGCTGTTCATGAAAAGTATGATGAGCAGTTCGAGGGTCAGGAGGGCAAGATTGAAGAAATCATGTACCTTATCCAGAAGCACGTTGTAAGACGTTGGCTTAAGGATGAGAAAAAGCGTGTTGACGGACGCGGTATTGATGAGATACGTCCTCTTAACGCAGAGGTTGACCTTCTTCCGCGCGTACATGGCTCGGGACTCTTTACAAGAGGTCAGACACAGGTTCTTTCGGTTGCAACTCTTGCTTCTCTCTCCGAGGCACAGAAGCTTGACGGACTTGATGAAGAAAAAGAAAAACGCTATATACATCACTATAACTTCCCGTCCTACTCCGTAGGTGAGACAAAACCGCCGCGCGGACCGGGACGCCGTGAAATAGGTCACGGTGCTCTTGCAGAGCGTGCGCTTGTACCGGTTATTCCCTCTATTGAGGATTTCCCATACACTATCCGTGTTGTTTCCGAGGTTCTCTCATCAAACGGCTCGACAAGCCAGGGCTCTATCTGTGGCTCAACACTCGCTCTTATGGCAGCCGGTGTTCCCATTAAAGCTCCTGTTGCAGGTATTTCCTGCGGCCTTATCACAGGTGACGAGGGCGTGTACGGGGACTTCATGACCATGGTGGATATCCAGGGCCTTGAGGATTTCTACGGAGATATGGACTTCAAGGTTGCAGGTACAAAGAAGGGTATTACGGCAATTCAGATGGACCTTAAGGTTCACGGACTTACACCTGAAATCATCAGGGAAGCATTTGAAAAGACCAGAAAAGCACGACTTTATATTCTTGATGAAATTATGCTCAAGTGTATCCCGGCTCCGAGAGAGGAACTTTCAAAATACGCTCCGAAGATGCTTACCACAAAGATTGATCCGGAGAAGATCGGTGACGTTATCGGTAAGCAGGGTAAGGTTATTCAGAAAATCTGTGCAGAGTGTAACTGTAAGGTTGACGTTAACGATGAAGGCAATGTATTTGTTTCCGCAATTGACATTGAGGACGCAAAGCGTGCTATCTTTATGGTTGAAACCATAGCAAACGATCCTGAGGTAGGTGCCATCTACAAGGGCGTTGTTACAAGACTCATGAGCTTTGGAGCATTTGTTGAAATTGCACCGGGCAAGGAAGGTCTTGTACACATCTCACGCCTTGACGTAAAGAGAACGGAAAAGGTTGAGGATGTTGTTGCCGTAGGAGATGAGATAATCGTAAAGGTTATCGAAATTGACGATCAGGGAAGAATAAACCTTTCACGCAGAGATGCTCTCATAGAAGTTGAAGGCGCTGTTCCTGAAAATGACATCTCAGATGTTCCGCCGAGAAAGCACGGAGGCAATAACTTCCATCGCGGCGGCAGAAGATAAATTGATTTTTACCGATTCGGGAGGTTCAACAAAATGAGTACTCCGAAAAAGAAAGGGTGGGCATTGCCACTCGGTATAATAGTAATTATTTTTGCTGTGGTCGGTTTGATAGTTTCTGTAATCGGCGCGGTGAACGCTGTAAAGGGTGTTGTCGATAACTCCGCAAAGGAGAAGGAGACATATCAGAAGTTGCTGATCCCTGTCGTTATGAATGATATCGATGAGTTTGACGACGTTACGAAGGCTAACATGAGTCAGCTTATTGAGGCGTCTGTTTGGTCGATAATCAAGAGTGATATCTCAACCGACAAATATGCGACAGAGGACGGAGTTCTTCTTTTTCCGCAGGAGGATGTTGAAAAGGCATTCACAAAGCTCTTCGGAACAGATGTAGAGATAAAGCATCAGAGCGTTACATCGACCGCTTTCCAGTTCGAATATGACGCGGGCAAAAAGGCTTATAAGGTTCCTATCACCGGCGTTGACCCTACCTATACGCCGAGAGTGCTTGACATCTCGAAAAAGGGAAACAATATAATTCTTACGGTTGCGTATGTTTCCGGAAGCGATTGGGTACAGTCGGAAACCGGGGAGATGGTTCCGCCTGAGCCGAGCAAGTATGTTAAGATTACACTTCGTAAGAAAGATAAATCTTACTTTATAAACTCGATTCAGTCTGCCAGCGCACCCGAAACAATTAAAAAGTGATGCGATAGTCATAAAAATCGAATAATCGATTCTGACAGTTAAGACCTGAATTCTTTAATCGGAATTCAGGTCTTTTTTTTGAGTTTTTCAGGTGTGCTTTTCGGAGATTTTCTAAATTTTTTTGAATCTTTTTTGATTTTTTTAAAATTTCGGGACTTTTTTAATTTTTGCTACTTTACACTATATTCACAAAATTTCTCAATATAGTGACCGAATGAATGGCACGAAAGTCCGGATTTTTTGTGTAAAAATTTTATACATTGCGACACAAAACACGTCCTATTTTACCTTTCATACTCCTACTTGTTTTT
>UQZY01000027.1 GCA_900545655.1 uncultured Oscillospiraceae bacterium | reverse complement strand
GATTTTGGGTAAATGCGGTTGGGTTTTCCACAGCCCTGCTTCTGGATCTCCACCAGTCCGGCATATTGCAACTCCCGCAGGGTGTTGACCGCTTTCTGCCGCCCGCAGTGGAGCAGCTCCACTACCTCATTGATGGGATAGTAGAGGTAAATGCGCCCATATTCGTCCGCCCAGCCGTTTTTCCGGGACAGGTCTGTCCGGCGCAGGATAAAGGCATACAGTACCTTTGCTTCGTTGGACAGGGGTGTGAATGTGGGGGCTTCAAAAAGGAAATTGGGAAGCCGGGTAAAGCTGACCGCCTTTTCCGGCTGATGGATATAAATGGTGTTTGTCATATCGTGTTTTGTGGACGGTTAGAAGACCGTTTCCGGGGGCAGACGGTAGTTTCTATTGCCTGCCCCTGTTCTGTGCTTGCAAAGCCTTGTAAATCAAGGACTTTTCAGCCCCTAACTGTCCACACAAGACCTCCTTTTCCGTTCACTTTCTGTTTTCTGCCGCCTGTGAACTTTGGCGGCGCAGCCGGGGCAGTATTTAGCCCGGTTGGATTTGGGGACGAATACGCCGCCGCAGACTGCACAGCGTTTCAAGTCCTTATCCCGGAAAATCTCTGCTTCCAACGCCCCGTCCAGCGGCAAGACCGCCCACCGGAACCACTTGCAGCAGACCGAGAAAGAAACCGTCTGCGGGCAGGTGCAGGCGTCCCCATCATCAAGGGCAATACAGTTGCCGTCTTCACAGCAACAGCACTCCCGGCGTATCCGGGCGCTTGCCCGTTTCCGCTGCGCTGGTGTCATGCGGTAAAGGGAACCGTCTGGCCTGCGTTCCAGCGGCGGCAAAGTTTTGGTAGGATGGATGCTGACCCCTCTTTTCTTGTTGTATCCAACCGGTTGTGAGATCAGTTTATCATGAAAAAATGCAATTCCCATTTTTCTGCGGGAATTGCATTTATGCCATCGTGTAGACCTTCAAAATTGTAAATCAGCAATTACTGCTATTCCTAAATGTGGAATGGTGTGGTAAACTGAAAGAAATACAGGCAAGGAGGGGGAAATATGGCGGCAAAACAGTTTGAGGAACATCCAGGCGACCGGATTGGCGATTTGAGGACGAACCTGGGGATGACAAAGAAAGAATTGAGCCGGAAAACCGGGATCGATGCATCCCAGATCACCCGCATTGAAAATGGCAGCCTCAAAACTATCAGCAGCGATTATCTGATAAAGCTGGCAAAGGAATTGAAAACATCTACGGATTATATCCTGGGTCTTACCCCTGTCAGCGTCCCGAAAAGCTATGATATTTCTGAACTGGGCCTGTCTAATGAAGCGGTTAAAAGGCTTGTCACGGGCGCTGTCGATGTACAAATCCTCAATCGGTTGTTAGAACACAGGAATTTCCCCAAACTGATAGATTTGATACGGATATATTTTCAGGACACGGCAGCAAAGGGGATAATGGCACGAAACCAGATTATCGAGATGGCAACGGCTTCCCTGTCTGACCTGATGAAAGAACACCCGGAATATCGGGCAGGAGCAAAGCCGGATTTGCAGCTTTTGAACGCCCAAAAGATGGGGGAACATGAGGCGGAGATTGAAAAAATCAAAAATGTGTTCCTTGCCATCCTGCGAGATATTAAAAAAGATATGGATAGCGGTGGACAGCCGGGAGGAGTAGCCACCGCCGCAATGCTTCAAACCATGAGGGACGCGCTGGCTGGGCAACAGCAGGAGCCGGTGTCAATGGACGATGTGACTGCGATGATTGCTAGGCAGATTGGGCAGATTATCCCAATGGATGAGGAAACAGCAGAGGAGTTTCAACGATTGGCGATAAAAATGATAGAACAAGTGCGAGACACCTAAAAATGTATTCGTTTCCTATCAAAAGAATCCCTTGTGTAATTTCGCTTAAACGAATATAATATAGACAGTTAATAGCTTCTCCCCCAAAAACTCTGCTGAGGTAATATAAATGAACGGATATATTACGGTTCAAGAAGCGGCACAAAAATGGGGAATAACCCCGCGCCAAGTTCAGATTCTCTGTAAAGAAGAACGTATAATTGGAGCAACTCGAATGAGTCGCATCTGGGTTATTCCAGAGAATGCAGAGAAACCGACAAAAAAACTAAAGAAACAATATCGTATGTTTAAGGAGCAAAAATGAAAATGGGCGATATTACATATAAAAAAATTACAACAACCCCTATTAATCTCGATAACTCGATTATAATTGAAAGTGATGCTATACTTGCTTTACAAAAAATTCCATCGGCTTCAGTGCAGTGCATTGTTACTTCACCGCCATATTGGGGACTTCGAGATTATGGTATTAAAGGTCAAATTGGCCTGGAGGAAAAATTACAGCAGTACATTAATAAATTAGTATCTGTTTTTGCTGAAGCAAAAAGAGTTTTACGAGATGATGGTGTGTTTTGGTTAAATATTGGTGATGGGTATACTAGCGGAAATCGTGGGTATAGAGCACCTGACAAAAAGAATCCAGCTAGAGCAATGAGTGTTCGTCCCGACACTCCAGAAGGATTGAAACCAAAAGATTTGTTAGGAATTCCGTGGAGGCTGGCCCTAGCCTTACAAGCTGATGGTTGGTTTTTGCGTAGTGATATTATTTGGAACAAACCTAATGCTATGCCAGAAAGCGTGAAAGATCGGCCAACACGTTCCCACGAATATGTTTTTATGCTTACAAAAAAAGAAAAATATTATTACGATTACCAAGCCATAAAAGAAAATGGACGCAACAAGCGCACAGTTTGGAATGTAAACACCGCGCCGTTTGCAGAAGCCCACTTTGCAACATTCCCTCCTGCTTTGATAGAACCATGTATTCTTGCCTCAACTAAAGAGAATGATTTTGTGCTTGACCCATTTTTTGGTTCTGGAACAGTTGGCGTTGTTTGTCAAGAATTTAATAGACAATTTGTTGGCATAGAGTTAAACGATGAGTATGTTAAAATTGCAAGAACACGATTGGATATTTTAGAACTTCCAGTGTTGAAAGTTGTAGGTGAATAAGATGGCAATAATATTTGACTTGCCCAATACCCAGGTCGGTTTTGCTAATACATTGAAAGAATTACGAGAGACGTTTCTTCAGGATGCCTTGGCTACGACAGTTGCAGTAATGGAAATTAATATACTTGATTCAGAGCTACATGAGTATGTTAACAATGGTTCTCTACAAACTCTTGCCACGCATGGAATGAGAGGCGAATTATTGTTTGCGGTTCCAAGTATTTTGGAAAAGAACCCTAGATTACTGGGCTATTATCGTCTTTTGCTAGGTTACAGTCAAAAAGGCTTTTACACTGCCGCCACTGGCGCAGGGATGTTCAAATCATTAGAGGAAAAGGGCTCCCTTTCGCAAAAGCAACGTAGTGCTCTACCAGAATTATGCCGAGCATTAAATCTCAGTGCAAAATATATGTTGGAGCATCTTGAGGACCAAATGATCAGTTCCGGATTCTTTGATCAGTTGACCCTTTTGACATTGGGACCACAACTTCGTGGCGGGGCTAATGTCCAAAAAGGGACTTCTGCTATTTCACAAGTATTCGATGTAGTTTATCAAATTGTAAGCGCATCTGTTGTTCGCTCTAACTCAAGATGCATTGAATTAAAGAATAATTCAGGCCGTACCGTATACATACAATTTGCAGCTGATCCCGATATTGTGATAAGGGAAGAATTAGCAACAGACAAATACCGAAATTTAGTTGCAATCGAGGTTAAAGGAGGACAAGACTACTCGAATATTCACAACCGAGTGGGAGAGGCCGAAAAAAGCCATCAGAAGGCAAAAAAAGATGGTTATGTAGAGTGCTGGACAGTAGTTAATGTTGACCGCATTGATATGAACATGGCACAAAAAGAATCTCCGACTACAAACAAATTTTACCGAATATCTGAACTTTTGAATCAAAGCAGCGCTGAATATAGAGATTTTTCGTTGCAAATTTTATCTGTTGCAGGCATTTAACCTTCACTAGATATTATTTGCAAAAACGAGGTGTTGGTATGCCACGAAAGAGAGACGATAAACCGCTCTATGACTACAATATATACCGCATTCTTCCAGAAAAAGCAGAGAGCTTCAAGTCGTTCTTGGAAGATCGAAGATTTGAAGAAATACCATTGAAACCGGAGTGTATTCAAAACCCCTCTGGATATACATTTACCCTCATGTTTTGCGATAAAGACAACCGAAAGGGCTCTCCTTGGGTAAATTTATTATCCACCTGTACCGAATGGGATTTGAGCCAAGAATTAAAAATATATGGAGCAGCCTTAATTTGTTATAGGGAAGACTCTTGTTTTGTTGTTTCTTATGGCAATGCACACTTTTATGTGAGCGATTATTGTGATTTTAATTTTGGAGTGGCTGTTGCAGAACGACTAATTGATTTAGACCAGGTTCGAGCACAACAAAATATTTCTCATGGTAGCAAGCTAAGTAAAATGCACATGGATTACTTGGGCGGTACAGTGCTGTCCTATCGTAGCGGAGAGATACCTACCTATATTCGAGGAACAAGTCTTGATCCAGAGTTATGGGGAACTACTATTAACTGCGGCACCTCTGCACAATTCAAATGGGAAGAGAAGCCAACTGAAATCGGCGAAAAATTGAATCTCCTAAATGAAATAATAAAAGCAGATAGCTCGATTTCTCTACCGAGATTAACTTTTTTGGATGTAGAAGAAGATGCAGAAAAAATTGAAAGCCTTTATCATCAATTAGCTGTTGCTATTGAGCAATATGACGGAGCCGCTAACGATGGAAACTTAATAAATGTTCCATCTTTCTACATGATGGGAACACGGCTAATACAGAACGATTCTGTCCGTTTCAAATTAAGCTGTAATCATAAAAGCCTTGAATTCGATGGTGAATTATCCATAACTGCAATTAATGAGTTTGTTAGGGAAAAAGAATTTGCGCTACAAGAAGTAATTCAGAAAATTAACATCTCTATTGAATACGCCAATGATGCATGGACAAACCGCAAACCTATCACGGAGTATCTGGAATTTATCACAGAAGATAATTTTTGCTTGCGCAATGGCAAATGGTGCTCCTTTAACATTGCATATCTTGACCGTATCTTCCAAGAAGCCAAAAGGGTTGCTTTTATAAATCATTCTCAAGACGAGTTTGCACTATCTAAAGACGATGTCATTCAATTTGCAAGGGAAAACGGTTTTTATGACGAAACAAACAGCAGGCAACCATATGAAACTTTCTACAATCAGAACATTTCGCAGCTGATAGGGGCAATTTGTTTACACCCGCGAACCGTACCTGTTGATCCGGAAGGTAATGGCCGATACAGATATGAAGTGTGCGACTTTTGCAAGGATCAGACCCTATACTTTGTGAAGATAGGAAAGCCGAATGATTTTGCGTATGCCATTGACCAAGCTATGCTGACACTCGAAAAATGTGAAGCAGGTATGGGTTCTTTAACATTGCCAGGAGATTTAGCTGTTTCTCCCACAGAGTTTAGAATGGTATTAATCTTTGATGGGCGTGCTAATATGGTAGAAAAATGGGAAGATGTTTTTTCTATCAATTTCCTTATCCATCTAACAGAATTGAAGCGGCGTTTGAGCAGTACAGACATATCTCTTACAATCGATTTTGTTTACTGGTGAGTTTTATATACCTGCTGCCACTCCCGAAACCGCCCAGCTTTTTGCTCACCCCTATCCGCAAAAACCTGTCCGTTTTCCTGCCGGGCAAAGTGAGCGTTTCCATCCGGCGAAACTCTCATTTTACCCGCCAGCCGTGACAGCAGGTATAACACACTACACTTTGCGTTGCAAAGTCGTGTGCCAAAGGGGAAGCCCCTTTGGAAACCCCGATTTTGTCGGGAAGCTGGTACAGCCTGCATAGGTGCAGCTGTACCCCTTCCTTCCAAAACGAAATAGGCGGCATAGGTCAGCCCGTCCCCGGTGCTGATCTATGCCGCCTATTTGCTTATATGGGCGCTTACTGTATCGCCCATATCAACCGTTCTAATTTATCACTTCCGTATGTACCGTGCTTTTTGACAGGCCGAAAACCTTTGCTGTCTGTCGTACCGTAGAGCCTGTTTCGGCAATATACTCACCGAGCAAAACTGCCCGTTCTTCAACTATACCCTTCAAAAAACAGCCCTCCTATTTTCATAACTACTTAAGGATATGAAAACAGGGGGGTTATTATGCATGATTGTTTTTTGTTTAATTATTCTTTGTCGAGAAGATATACTCCGGATGAAAGTACAACCACTTCTTCTCCGGCAACACGAAGATAACGGAGGACCGGCTCTTCGAATTTTTTGTAGTCTGTCGCAACATAATTGTCGAGACTTATCTTTTTAATGTTCATTGAAGATTTACAGCAGACGTATAAATTGTTTCCGATTCTGCTCACCGACATAGGCCGCCCGATTGCTGTTTGGTCAGCCCCTCCGATACGAAAGTCTATGCGCTGAAGCTTCTTTGAATACCTCACAATGGCATTTTGATCCGGTACGCAGCACCAGATATAGTTTTCCTCCGGTGCGCAGCTTCTGACGGGGCATTCATGATAAGAGAGATCTCCCGTCCATGTGAGGTTTCCGACACAGTCAAACACACCCATTTCACCGGTGGGAAAGACGACGTTTATAAAATCTGTCGGTCCCTCACAGACGGAGCAGGTGATGTAATCCTTTATCTGAGATGCAATTTCTATGTATGCTCTGCCGAATTTGTGCTGAGTATAAAAATTGCGCTTAACTCTCTGTGCCTTTTTCGTGGTGAAATTGTAAAATCTGAATGAAATCCTGAGCCTGCCGTTTTCATCCTTGCCGTCGGGAATGACAATTATAAAGCCCTCCGGGTGCGGTACGATGTCAAGCGGCATATAGTTAAGCAATTGCTTCATTATTTTTACACCTTGATTTTTTAATTGTCTGAGTTTATAACCTGATAACAGAGCGTCATGAGGCTGTCGTTGAAATGCATGTTTTCAACGGCAACACGAGGATATTTTTCATTTATGTTGTAGTGGGAGAAATTCCAGAAGCCTTTTATTCCGCAGGTTTCAACGAGAAGCTCGGAAATTGCGGCAGCTTCCTTGTAGGGTATACAGAGTATGGCAACTTCTACACCGTTTTCCTTGCAGAAGTCTTCGATATCACTTGCCGGACGTACGGGCAAGCCGCTGAGTATCTGACCTGCAAGGGATTCCTTTTTGTCAAAAATACCTATGAGGTCAAAGCCGCGAGTCTTGAAGTCCATCTCCCCAACGATGGTTTTTCCGAGATTTCCCGCACCTATAAGTATGGTTTTGAGTCCTCTGTCAACACCTAAAATCTTTCCTATTTCATTCTGAAGGCTTTCGATATTGTATCCGTATCCCTGCTGACCGAATCCGCCGAAGCAGTTGAGGTCCTGTCTTATCTGAGAAGCGGAGAGACCCATTCTGTCTGCAAGCTCCCTGCTTGAAATACGAACCATTCCGGCATCTTTCAGCATGCCTAAAAATCGGTAATAACGAGGTAGCCTTTTGATAACTGAAATTGAAATATACTTAGATCCCATAACAATATCTCCTTATTTTATCTCCAAATTCGCGGCAGGTTTCATTGTCACCGAATTTGTTATTGTTGAGCGCATTTTTAAGGATTTCTGCTTTGTCGGTGAATCCGATATGACGAAGAAGCATCTCGGTTGCTCTGAATATGCTCGAAGGGTTGGCATAATCGCCTTTTCCTTCTTCAATAAGTCTGGGAGCACTGCCGTGAATTGCTTCAAACATGGCATATCTGTCGCCAATGTTAGCCGAACCTGCCGTTCCGACTCCGCCCTGGATTTGTGCTGCTTCGTCGGTGATGATGTCCCCATAAAGGTTTGGCATAACAAATACTTGGAAGTCGCTGCGAATATCTTTGTTTACAAGGTTGGCGGTCATGATGTCGATATACCACTCGTCGGCTTCAATTCCCGGATATTCCTTTGCAACCTCATGGCAGATTTTTGAAAACTTGCCGTCTGTCTTTTTCATAATATTTGCTTTTGTTACGATAGCAACCTTGCTTTTACCGTTCTGCTTTGCGTAATCAAAAGCGGCTCTCGCAATTCTTCTGGTTCCGGGGTCAGTCGTAACCTTGAAGTCAAAAGCGAGGGTATCCGGAATTTCAACACCGCGTGAACCCAGAACGTATTCTCCCTCTGTATTTTCACGGTAGAAAGTCCAGTCTATGTTTTCCTCCGGAACGAGAACCGGCCTTACGTTTGCGTAGAGGTCAAGCTCACGTCGCAGAGTAACATTCGCACTTTCCATTGTGCCTCCGTTCGGGGTCGTCGTAGGGCCCTTTAGAAGCACATGGCACGATTTTATCTTTTCGAGGACGTCCGACGGAACAGCCTGATTTTTTTCAAGTCTGTTTTCGATTGTGAGTCCTTCTATGTTTTCAATAAGAACCTTTCCCGACTCAACCTCATCTTTGAGGAGATATCTGAGAAGCTCCTCGGCCTCGGCCGTTATGATAGGACCGATTCCGTCTCCTCCGACAACTCCGATTTTTATCTGTGGGAGAGAGGCAAAGTCAACCTTTTCCGTATCGTTTGCCATCTTTTCGGATCTTTCAATCTGCTGTGTGAGAAGTGTTCGAAACTGTTCGACAGCAGCGTCAATGTATTTTTCCATCAATCAGTAACCTTCAATCTTATTTTTTTGACTTTGTATACTGAAGCAGGTCTCCGGCCTTAAGGATTTCTTTCTGGCGGTCGGTGAAGAGCCCGGTAAGAGGGATGTCTGTGTTTTTGGTCTTGTTGTGAAGGATAAAGCTTCCGGTGTCAAGGCCTGAGAAAATGTCTGAAAGGACAAGCTCGTCGCCCTGTTCGATTTTGTCATAATCCTCCGCATTTGCAAAGCTCAGCGGCATGATTCCCGCATTGATAAGGTTTGCGGCATGTATACGTGCAAAGCTCTTGGTTATAACGGCTTTTATTCCGAGATAGAGGGGAACAAGAGCAGCGTGCTCTCTTGAGGAGCCCTGTCCGTAGTTTGCACCGCCGATGATAAATCCTTTTCCCGCAGCCTTACAGTTCTCCGCAAAGTGCTCATCGCACTGTCTGAAACAGAACTGTGAAAGGAAAGGAATATTTGACCTGTACGGAAGAATCTTTGCTCCTGCCGGCATGATATGGTCGGTGGTTATGTTGTCTCCGACTTTAAGAATGGCCGGTGCTTCTATTTTGTCTTCAAGCACATTTGACTTCGGAAATGGTTTGATATTAGGTCCGTAGATGACCTCAAACTCCTTTGCTTCCTCCGGAGATGCCGGAAGCTCAACCATGTTGTCATTTATGTAGAATTTTTCAGGCATGAGTATGCTCAGTGAACCGCCCAGTGTACGCGGGTCCGTAAGTACACCCGCAACGGCTGAGGCTGCCGCAACCTCGGGACTTACAAGGTAAATACCTGCGTCGGCAGTACCCGAACGGCCTTCAAAGTTTCTGTTAAATGTACGTAGTGAAATACCTGCACTGTTTGGCGACTGACCCATTCCTATACACGGACCGCATGCTGATTCGAGAATACGCGCTCCTGCGTCGATAATGTCGGTGAGTGCTCCGCAGGTTGCAAGCATGGAGAGAACCTGCTTTGAGCCTGGAGCTATGGAAAGGCTTACGTTCGGCGCAACCTTTTTACCCTTGAGAATAGCTGCAACCTTGAGCATATCCGAGAGAGAAGAGTTTGTGCATGAGCCGATACATACCTGATCGATTTTTATAGGACCGATTTCCGAAACCTTACGTACATTGTCGGGCATGTGAGGCATAGCGGCCAGCGGTTCAAGCTCCGAAAGGTTTATTTCGATTTCTTCATCGTAAACTGCATCGTCGTCGGCACAGAGATCAACAAAATCTTTTTCACGACCCTGCGCCGCAAGGAATTTTCTTGTTTCCTCGTCAGAGGGGAAGACGGATGTTGTAGCACCGAGCTCCGCACCCATGTTTGTTATGGTTGCACGCTCGGGAACCGATAATGTCTTTACACCCTCACCGGTATACTCGACGATTTTTCCGACACCGCCCTTTACGGAGAGAATGCGGAGAACCTCAAGGATAACGTCTTTTGCGGCAACGTAGGGGCGGAGCTTTCCCGTGAGATTCACTTTAAGAATTTTCGGCATGGTGATGAAATATTCGCCGCCGCCCATTGCCACGGCAACGTCAAGTCCGCCGGCTCCCATAGCAAGCATACCTATGCCGCCGCCGGTGGGAGTGTGACTGTCTGAGCCTATGAGTGTTTTCCCGGGAATACCGAAACGCTCAAGGTGAACCTGATGACAAATTCCGTTTCCGGGTCTTGAAAAACGTATGCCGCGTTTTTTGCAGACGCTTTGGATGAATCTGTGGTCATCGGCATTTTCGAAGCCGGTCTGAAGAGTGTTATGATCGATATATGCAACTGACAGTTCGGTTTTTACTCTGTCAATTCCCATTGCTTCAAGCTCAAGGTATGCCATTGTGCCTGTGGCATCCTGTGTGAGTGTCTGGTCAATTCTAAGGCCTATTTCGCTGCCTTTTACCATTTCGCCGGACACAAGATGATTTTTTATGATTTTTTCCGATAGTGTGTAACCCAATATTGTTTACTCCTTTAACAAACTTGTGAGATTTTTTAACAAACAACGTATAATATTATAACAGTATTTGGTATCTGTCAACAAAATAAGTGTAAATATTATTACTTATTAAAATACGCTACACAATATATTGCGATTTGCATTTTGCTTTGGTATAATAAACAATGTATGTCTTAAGTTTTCTTGACAGTACTTGTTTCGTTTTCTCAATAAAAAGGAGTTTTTGGTCTATGGATTTTCTTAAAGCAATCATTTTGGGAATAGTGCAGGGCGTTACGGAGTTTTTGCCTATTTCATCAAGCGGTCATTTATCGATTTTTCAGCACTTTATGAATATGAGCGGAGAAGGCTCGCTTTCGCTCACCGTGTTTCTTCATATAGGAACACTCGTTGCCGTTGTTGTTGTTTATTATAAAACCTTCCTGGAATTGCTCAGGCAGATGTGGGGCTTCATAAAAGAACTGTTTACGGGAAAACTTTCCTTTAAAAATGTCGACAACGACAGACATATGCTTTATATGATGGTTCTTTCATGCGTTCCTCTTCTTGCAATAATGATACCCGTGGGAAATGATATGCGCGTCATGGATTATGTATCAAGATTTTCTGAGGACAACGACATAATTCTCGAGGGCGTATGCTTCTTACTTACCGCCGCACTTTTGCTCGGAGGTACATATGTTTCAAAGCATAAAAAGGATATCCGTCCGCGTGTTGAGGTAAAGGATGCGGTTGCAGTAGGCGTTGCTCAGCTTTTTGCTGCATGTCTTCCCGGTGTTTCACGCTCCGGCTCGACCATCTCTACAGGTATGCTCTGCGGAGTTGATAAAGACTATATGGTTCGTTATTCGTTCGTGCTCGGTACGCCTGCCGTGCTTGCCGCAAGCATTGTTGAGATGAAGGATGTCATAGAAGGCGGAACGGCAAATATCGAGGTTCTTCCCGTTATTGTGGGAATAATTGTTGCGGCGCTTGTCGGTGTTGCTTCCATAAAGCTCCTCGAAAAGCTTGTTAAAACGGATAAGTTCAAATTTTTCGGCTACTATTGCCTTGTACTCGGAATTGCGGTTATTACCGCAGGGATTATAGAAAAATTCTAAAAAGAATATTTCTGAAATTAGAAGGTGGAATTTGATGGCGAATGCCAAAAAGAACGGACATAAGGGAACCGCAAAAAAGCCTGCGATTAAAAAACGTACTTCGCAGGGGAGCGGTGCAAAGAAGTCCGCTTCAAATAAGAATACCGCAAACGGAAAAATGCTGATGGAAAGGCAGAAGGTACAGGATAAGAACAGACAGGTAAGCGCCATAATTCTTTTCGGTATTTCCGTGTTCATACTTTGCGTGACGCTGATACCGGGCGGAAATGTCTGGGGTGCGCTGCGTCAGGTCTTTTTCGGTCTGTTCGGAGTGTGCGCCTTTGTATGGCCGTTTGTACTCATGTATGTTGCGATAATGATTTCCCTGGATAAACCTATGGGAAATCTCAGGTATACGGTTGCAACCGCATCCGTTCTTGTTGTGCTTATTTCCGCAGCGGTGAATATTTTTGCCTCGGTTGACGAAATAACCGTATGGGCTGACTATAAGGACGCTGTCACCGCATCCTACGCCGCGGGTCTTAAAAGTACAAACGGCGGCGCAGTCGGTGCTGTTATAGGCGGACTTCTCCTCTGGATGTTCCCAAGCAAGGTTACAGCCGGAGTTACCATATGTATACTCATTTTTATAACCGTCATGCTTCTTACGGGAGCAACGCTTGTGGACTTTTTCAAGTCTCTTTGGACACCTGTCGAAAAAGGAACAAAGGCTGCGGGCGAGCACTATGAGGTTGCAAAAAAGAGGATTGAAGAAAAAAGAGCCGTTCAAAGGCAACGCTTTAATCCCGATGTTGATCTGGGACCGGGTTACGAGGCTGATGCGGACGCACACGCCGAGGAGCTTGCGGACGAGCTTGTAAAAAAATCCGAAAATGTTCAGCCGCGTACCGTTAAGGGTGCCGACACCTCCGTATCGTCTCTTGAGACCTCTGAGCCGGCGCCTCCGTCCGTGCTTCTTGACGACCTTATTAAAAAGGCGGCAAATAAAAAGGCCTCGGATGTAAAAACAGAGCAGGCGTCACGCGAGGAAATTTCCGGGCATGAAGCGGAAATAGCAAAGGAGATTTCCGGAAAATCCGTTTCTTCGGATAAAGGCACGGAAAAGAAAAAATATAAATTCCCGCCTATCTCGTGTCTCAATCCGCCTAAGCTTTCAGTCGGAGGCTCGTCGGAGAGAGAACTTAAGGATAATGCCGAAAAGCTCGTTTCGGTTCTCAAAAGCTTCGGTGTTGAAACAACGATTGTCGACATCTGCAGAGGGCCGTCTGTTACACGTTACGAGCTCAGCCCCGCAGCAGGTGTACGTATAAGCAAAATTACGGGACTTGCGGATGATATCGCCTTGAGCCTTGCGGCAACAGGTGTCAGAATAGAAGCGCCTATCCCCGGTAAGGCTGCAGTCGGAATTGAGGTTCCGAACAAGAGCCGTGAATCCGTAACACTCAGGGAAATACTTGAGTCAAAGGATTATAAATCACAGGCTGCAAAGAGTAAACTCACAGTTGCGCTCGGTAAGGATATCACGGGTAATATCTGCACCATGGATATCTCAAAGATGCCGCATTTACTTGTGGCCGGTACTACCGGTTCGGGTAAGTCGGTGTGCCTCAATGCGATGATTTTATCTATTCTCTACAATGCGTCACCTGATGAGGTCAAGCTTGTAATGGTTGACCCGAAGCAGGTTGAATTTACAAACTACAACGGTCTTCCGCATTTGCTTATTCCGGTTGTTACCGACCCGAAAAAGGCTGCCGGTGCGCTTGCATGGGCAGTAAGGGAGATGCTCAACCGTTATAAGTCCTTCTCGGAGAACAATGTAAGAGATATAAAAGGCTACAACGAGCTTGCGAAAATGGACCCCGAAAAAGAGGCTATGCCGCAGATTGTCATTTTCATAGATGAATTTGCAGACCTTATGATGGCGGCGTCTGCCGAGGTCGAGGACTCTGTTTGCCGTCTTGCACAGATGGCGCGTGCGGCAGGTATGCACCTTGTTATCGCAACACAGTCACCTCGTGTCGACGTTATAACCGGTCTTATCAAGGCGAACATCCCGAGCCGTCTGTCACTTAAGGTTTCAAACGGTACGGATTCACGTATCATACTTGACATGATCGGTGCGGAAAAGCTTCTCGGAAACGGAGATATGCTCTTCAATCCCGTCGGAGTTTCAAAGCCTACGCGTATACAGGGATGTTATGTTCCGGATAATGAAATACACAGTGTCATTGACTTTATAAAACAGCAGGAAAAGGCTGAATACGATGAAGATGTGCTTGAAGAGATCGATAAGCACGCGGCGGCTTCCGAAAATTCCGGGAAGAAGTCCGGCGGTGTCGACGCTCCGGGAGGAGCGGACGACGGAGATTCGTTGTTGCCTGAGGCTATAGAGGTGGTTGTCAACGCCGGACAGGCTTCGACGACCCTTATACAGAGGAAACTTCGCGTCGGTTACGCAAGGGCCGCGCGTATTGTCGATGAGCTTGAAGAACGCGGAATTGTCGGCCCGTTTGAGGGGTCGAAGCCGCGCCGCGTGCTCATAACGAAGAATCAATGGCTTGAAATGAATGCCATGTCACCGTCAGAATCCTCCAATCAGGGTCAAATGACATTTGAAGACACGCAAAATTCTGATGAAGAATAAACAACGGAGAAAGTATGTTTTTACCGACAAATAAAACCGAAATGCTTGAGCGCGGATGGGACAAAGCGGACTTTGTTTATGTAAACGGAGACTCTTATGTTGACCATCCGAGCTTTGGTGCCGCTATTATTACCCGCGTCCTTGAAGATGCGGGTTTTAAAGTCGTATTTCTTGCACAGCCGAATTGGCACGAAACACATGATTTTACGCAGTTCGGTGAGCCGAGATACGGATTTCTCGTTTCGGCGGGAAATATCGACTCAATGGTTGCTCATTATACGGTTTCGAAGAAATTGCGCACGGATGATGCATATACAGCAGGGGGAAAACACGGAAAACGCCCTGACAGAGCTGTGACGGTTTATTGCAAAAAAATACGTGAGGCATATCCCGACGCCAACATAATCATAGGGGGACTTGAAGCCTCTTTACGCAGATTTGCTCATTACGACTATTGGGACGACAGTATACATCCGTCCGTACTGGTTGAAAGCGGAGCGAATATTCTTTCTTACGGCATGGGTGAAAAATCAATCCTCGAAATTGCCGAACGTCTGCGTCTTATGGAAGATATCTCATCCATAACGGATGTTCTCGGCACATGCTATCTGACCGACGTAAGAAACACGCCTCTCTGCGGAGCGGAATGTCCGTCGTATGAAAATGTCTGTTCCTCAAAGAAGGAATATGCGATTTCCTGCCGTTTGCAGCAGGATGAACAGGACCATATCCGCGGAAGGCTTATAAAACAGAGACACGGAAAGCTGATGCTTGTGCAAAATCCTCCCATGCCGCCGCTCACGACTGAGGAGATGGACAGAGTTTATGCACTTCCGTATATGCGCACATATCATCCGTCTTATGAAGCCCTCGGCGGAGTACCGGGCATAGAGGAAGTTAAATTTTCAATAACACAGAACAGAGGCTGCTTCGGTGCCTGCAATTTTTGTTCCATACAACTTCATCAGGGAAGGTATATGTCAAAGAGAAGCAAGGAATCCCTCGTTGATGAGGCGAAGCTTATTTCATCATTGCCGGATTTCAAAGGCTATATACACGACGTCGGCGGTCCGTCGGCAAATTTCAGAAATCCGTCTTGTGAAAAGCAAAAGGAAGCAGGACTTTGCAAGGGAAAGAAATGTCTTGCACCGACTCCCTGTAAAGCACTTGTTGCGGACCACAGAGAATATGTCGACATATTGCGTGAAATGAGGTCGCTCCCGGGAATAAAAAAGGTTTTTATAAGATCCGGAATCCGATACGACTATATGCTGTGCGACAGGGATGACACTTTTTTTAAAGAACTTGTAAAATACCATGTCAGCGGACAGTTGAAGGTTGCTCCCGAGCATTGTATGCCGGAGGTTCTTGACATGATGGGAAAACCGCATATTGAGACGTACCTTGAGTTTTCAAAGCGATATTTTGAACTCACTCATAATGCGGGTAAGGAACAGTACCTTGTTCCGTATCTCATGTCGTCACACCCGGGCTCAACGCTTGAGTCGGCAGTAGGACTTGCGGAATTTCTGAAGACACGCGGAATAAGACCGGAGCAGGTTCAGGATTTTTATCCGACACCGGGTACCATATCAACCTGCATGTTTTATACCGAACTTGATCCGTATACCATGAAGCCTGTATATGTTGCAAAGGATCCGCACGAAAAAGCTCTTCAACGTGCACTCCTTCAGTACTATAACCCGAAGAACGCAGACCTTGTACGGGAGGCTCTCATAAAAGCAAGACGCTATGACCTTATAGGTACGGATAAAAAGTGCCTCGTAAAAAATAATATCCGCCCAAATAATAACAAAAGGGTGGATACGAATGAAAAATCCGAACGAACGGACAAAACAAACAAAAATTACACACACGCTGACCGAAGGCACAGACAATACGGAAAAGGCGTACAATCCGCGCAGAACACAAAAAACACAAAAAGCGCAAAAAACAGCAAGGGTAAAAACAACAGAAGCCCAGGCTCCGTCAGTCATCAGTGGATACCGGGGAATAGTAAAAAATCCGGAAAAAAGCATTGATTATTCCTTAATATCAGAGCCTGAACTGAAGTTTTCAAAGTCTGCGACAAGAATACCAAAATCCGTGGCAAGAATACTAAAGTCTGTAACCGAAAAACCAAAGGCTGCAACAAGAATACCAAAGTCTGAGCGGAGGATATCAAAGCAAGAGCTAAAGGTGCTACTGATAAAAAATAACAAAAGGGTTTTTGCCGTTTTACTTGTTATTCTTACATTTCTTTTTTCTTTCGGAGACAGAGTTTTTTCTTTTGTTCCGACGTGGGACACACTTTATAAGACGCTCGGCATAGCACCGAATTCATGCAGCACCCTTGACTTTGCCCCGATGCCGCTCACTTTAACCGTACTGGATGTAGGTCAGGGTGAGTGCGTTTTCATCTGTGTACGGGACGATAAAAATGAAAAAGAAATATCTGTCCTCTATGATACCGGTGAAGCGGGAAACGAAGAAAAGATTATTTCATACCTTGCCGCTTTTGATGTTCGCAGACTTGACTATCTCATCTTGTCACATCCTCATTCGGATCATATCGGCTCGGCGGCAGCACTTATTGAATCCGATAGGGTACAGGTCGACGATGTAATCGTTCCCGAAATAACCTCCGAAGCATATTTGTCATCCGCTAACGGAAGTGATTTATATGAAGCCCTGCTTAATACTGCAAAATCATGTGGGGCGGGTGTGACAGAGGCGGAGGCAGGCGACAAGTTTTCAAAGGGAGAGCTCGGACTTATGATTCTTGCTCCGACGTGTCAAAGGGAGAGACTCAACAATATGTCACTTGTTGTCCGCGTAACCTACGGAGAAACGTCGTTCCTCCTTATGGGTGACGCGGAGTCGGAGGAAGAATATGACCTGCTCCGCACATGCACGCCCGCCGTTCTTTCGGCGGATGTCCTTGTTGTCGGTCATCATGGGAGCGAGACCTCGTCAACATATGACTTTTTAAGCAGCGTATTACCTTCATATGCAATCATTTCCTGCGGTGCCGACAACAAATACGGACATCCGCACGCGGTAACTTTAAATACGCTGGAAGACGTCGGTGCAAGGGTGTACCGTACAGACCTTAAGGGAAACGTGGTTATAGGGTCGGACGGTAAAAAAACTATTGCACTCAGATGATTTTTCTGATATAATTGCTAGGCAATTCGCACGTGAGGTGTTCGGCCCGACGGTGCAGCGATGAAGAGCAAACGTCGTTGTTACGGGTTTTATAACCTTACGGAGGAAAAACTTTAAGGAGGACATAAACATGTCAGTAATTTCAATGAAACAATTGCTCGAAGCAGGTGTTCATTTCGGACACCAGACAAGAAGATGGAACCCGAAAATGGCTGAGTACATCTTCACGGAAAGAAACGGTATCTACATCATCGACCTTCAGAAGACAGTTAAAAAGCTTGAAGAGGCTTATAACTTTGTTCGTGATATCTCAGCTGACGGCGGAGACGTACTTTTCGTAGGTACAAAAAAGCAGGCTCAGGATTCTGTTAAAGAGGAAGCAATCCGCTGCGGTATGCCTTACGTAAATGCTCGTTGGCTCGGCGGTATGCTTACAAACTTCAAGACTATCCAGAGAAGAATCAAGAGACTTGAGCAGCTTAAGGCCATGCAGGAAGACGGTACATTTGAGCTTCTCCCGAAGAAGGAAGTTGTAAAGCTTGAGCTTGAAATAGAAAAGCTTGAAAAGTTCATGGGCGGTATTACCGAGATGAAAAAGCAGCCGGCTGCTATGTTCATAGTTGACCCGCGCAAGGAGAGAATCGCCGTTGCCGAAGCTCATAAGCTTGGTATTCCCATCATTGCTATCGTTGACACAAACTGTGATCCTGACGAGGTTGATTACGTAATTCCGGGTAACGATGACGCTATCCGTGCAGTAAGACTTATCGCAGGTGCTATGGCTGACGCTGTTATCGAGGGTCGCCAGGGTGAAGACACTGTAGCAGAGGCTGAGGCTCCGGAAGCTGCAGAGGCAGAAAAAGCAACAGAGGAATAAGTTTAATTTCCGATCAAATATATACATGGAGGAATAAAAGATGGCATTTACAGCTCAGGACGTAAAGGCTCTTCGTGAAAAGACAGGCGTTGGTATGATGGAGTGCAAAAAGGCACTTACAGAGGCTGACGGAGATATGGAAAAGGCAGTAGACTACCTTCGTGAAAAGGGTCTTGCCGCAGCTACCAAAAAAGCAGGAAGAACAGCAGCAGACGGTGTTGTTCTCGCATATACAGACGAAGCAAAGAATATCGGTGTTCTTGTTGAAGTAAACTCTGAGACAGACTTCGTTGGTAAGAATGAAAAATTCCAGGAATTCGTTCTTAACATTGCAAAAACAATCGTTGAGAAGAACCCTGAGGACGTTGAGGATCTCCTTGGCGTAAACCTTGCGGGAACTGACAGAACAGTTCAGGAAAATCTTCAGGACCTTATTCTTTCTATCGGTGAGAACATGAAGATTCGCCGTTTTGAAAGAGTGGAGGGTACAACCTGCACATATATTCATGCAGGCGGATCTGTAGGCGTTATGGTAACATTCGACACAACTGCAGACATCGCAGCAAAGGATGAATTCAAGGAAATGGGCAAGAATATTGCCATGCAGATTGCCGCTATGTCACCGCAGTTCCTTGATGAGGCTTCTGTTCCCGCTGAAACAATCGAGCATGAGAAGGAAATTCAGGTTGCTCAGATGAAGAACGATCCTAAGATGGCTAACAAGCCAGACGAAGTTCTCAAGAAGATTGTTGAAGGAAAGCTTGGCAAGTTCTATAAGGAAATCTGCCTTATGGATCAGGAGTTCGTTCGTTCAGATCTCTTCAAGGGCTCTGTTTCGGGTTATGTTGCCGACACGGCAAAGAAGCTCGGCGGAGACATAAAGGTAACAGGTTTCACACGCTATGCAAAGGGCGAGGGAATCGAAAAGAAAGAAGAGAATTTTGCTGACGAAATCGCAAAAATGGTTAAATAATTAAAGCGATTCAACGCAAATAATCGATTTTATTTAAGTAGATATAAAGCAGAGTTAACAAAAACCGTTGACTCTGCTTTTTTCTTATAACCGGGTATATTTGTTAAAAATTTCAGCCTTTAATGTGTGTCCTTTTACCGTGTAATAATGTTATTTTTTGCTGCATATTCTTTTGTAAGGATGTTCCGGGCGAAAATATACGGATACCGTTTAAGGAGGCAACAAAATGACTGACACAAATATTTACAGCGATATTGAGGCAAGAACCGGAGGCGATATATATATCGGCGTTGTCGGGCCGGTTCGAACGGGTAAATCTACTTTTATAAGCAAATTTATGGATTCACTGGTGCTGCCGAATATCGACGATGAATATGTTAGGACACGCGCGCAGGATGAATTGCCGCAATCTTCTGCAGGACGCACTATAATGACTACTGAACCTAAGTTTATCCCCGAGGATGCGGTACGTATAGACCTGCCGGACAATGCACACCTTCGTGTACGTATGATTGACTGTGTAGGATATATCGTCCCGAGTTCTCTCGGATATATTGAAAATGAAATGCCGCGTATGGTGCATACACCGTGGTATGATGAGGAAATTCCGTTCAATATGGCGGCGGAGATAGGGACTCAAAAGGTAATAAGCGAGCATTCGACAATCGGACTCGTTGTGACCACTGACGGGTCAATAAGCGATATCCCGAGGGAGGAATATACTGAGGCGGAGGAGAGGGTAATAAATGAGCTGCGTGAAATAAACAAGCCCTTTATAGTGGTTCTTAACTGTATGTATCCGCATTCCGAAGGTTCGAAGCAGCTTGCATACGAGATGCTCGAAAAGTACCGGGTTCCCGTTGTTCCCGTCAATTGTCTTGATCTTGATGAGGCACAGATAAAGCAGATTCTTGCACAGGTGTTGTTTGAATTTCCGGTCAGAGAAATATCTGTGAAGCTTCCCGGCTGGATGAAAACCCTGAAGCCGGATCACTGGCTTTGCAGAAGCACGTATGATCTCATAAAGGAGGCGGGAGCGACAATTCATCACGTGCGTGACATAAACGGATTTACGGCGTTGCTCTCGGAAGCGGAATTTATCGAAGAGGCAAAGATAACCACGATGAATCTTGGAAACGGATCCGCCGTAATAAATGCATCTATGGACAACTCGCTTTTTTATAAGGTGCTTGCGGAACGAACGGAGCTTTCCATTGACTCCGAGCAGGGCCTTATGAACACGCTTGTTGAGCTCAGCTCCATAAAGAAAAAATATGACAGATTAAAAGGCGCGCTCGACGAGGTTGAGGCAACCGGATACGGTATCGTTATGCCAACCCTCGACGAACTCACGCTGGATGAACCGGAAATAATGAAACAGGGTGGTAAATACGGCGTGAGACTGTCGGCAGGCGCTCCGTCAATACATATGATAAAGGCAAATATAACCACGGAGGTTGCACCTCTCGTGGGCTCCGAAAGCCAGTCCGAAGAGCTTGTTAATTATCTTCTTAAGGAGTTCGAGGAGAGCCCTGAAAAAATCTGGGAATCCGACATCTTCGGCAAAAGTCTCCACGAACTCGTCAACGAGGGTCTTCGGAGCAAGCTTTACCATATGCCGACAGATGCGCGCCTGAAACTTCAGGAAACACTTGAACGTGTTATTAATGAGGGATGCTCCGGTCTTATTTGTATAATTTTGTAAATTCTTTTATGTTTGCTTGTATCATTTGAAAAACTTTTTAAGTTTTTCCTTCCGAATCTTATTCTGTTGACAAACATCCTCGGTTCTAGTAAAATCAAGAGTATATTGTTAGTCGGTCGTTTGACCGAAACGGATTATTTATTACGAGGAGTTTTGTTAATCATGAGTTTTAAAAAAGTTTTGTCGGTAAAACGCATACCAGTTGAAACACCGTCTGATGTTATCGATGAAAAAGGAAAAGCCATATTCGGAACTTTTGATACTGAGTTTCCGAGCATGAATTTTCTCGACATACATCATCAGACCTTTCTTCCGGATTTCACCAATCGCTTTCGTTATACAAGCTGGGAGGCAACTGAGGTTACACTTGATGATATAATTCTTGTTACCGCTGTTTGCAATATGGGTCTTTTCGGAACAAGTCTTTCTGTCGTTTATGACAGAAAGAAAAAGAAATGCATAGCTTGTCAGGAAATGATGCTTCCCTCTCAGTCGGTTATTTCGAAAAATCTTCTTGACGGTGACACAACAAAGTCAAGAAGTGTTATCAACCGAGTAAATATATGCAATGATTTCGGAAACGGTTCCGCACATGTCAAGGGACGTACTTTAAAGCCGGGTTGTAAGATAAAGTACAATTTTAAACTTACACGTGTTTCAAAACCGTCGGTTGTTATGATTCCTTTCGGTAAAAATAAGCCCCTTTACAGCCAGAAGGATCTTTTCAAGGCGGAGGGATACATCGTCGTAAACGGAAAGAAGTATAAGACAAACGAGCACTCAACCGCAATTATTGATGACCACAAAGGTTATTACCCGTACAATTCACACTATGATTGGGTTACAACCATGGGTACTAACACCGTAAACGGAAAAACACAATTCTTCGGTTTCAACCTTACGAGAAATCAGTCTGTAAATCAGGATGACTACAATGAAAACCTTATCTGGTTTGAGGACGGAAGATCTCGTCTTACTCCTGTTAAGTTTACACATGATGAATATGATTTTTGGCACATAACCGATGAGCACGGTATGGTGGACCTCTATTTTGACATTGGTGACAGACATCATATGGAGGTGCATCTCGGTATTGTTGATGAGGATTATCATATCACCTTCGGTGAACTTCGCGGATTCGTTTGTGATGAAGACGGCAACAAATACATAGTTGACGGAATGCCGGGAATAGGTGAAGATAAGAGCCTCCGTATCTGATTACAAAAACCGATTATTGATAATGATGGCTTTTATCGGATTGACTAAATATTAAAAATTTGTTACTCTAAAGTCAGGAAAAATTACTCTGACCAAAGGAGGGCACAGACGTGTTTTTAAATGGGATGAAAAATAAAAAAGGTTTTACTCTTATCGAGCTTGTTATAGTTATTGTTATTATTGCAATACTTGCGGCAATTCTTGTACCGAGTCTTTTAAAATGGGTTGATAAGTCAAAGGATACAAATATGGTATCAGCCGCAAAAACCGTTAAGGACTGCATAACCTCCGAGATTGCAGAGATGTACAAGGCGGGCGAGGAGCTTGGAGCAGATGAAACCGCATATGATGCCGAGTTTTGGGAGCAGGTTTCAAAGGATGCCAATACGACGGTTACAAACGATTCATCAAAGAATGGATATGTTAAGTTTACGGTCGAAAACGACTCTTTGAAGACATTCAGTTATACAAAGGACGGAAAGACCGCAACGATGAAAGAAAACGGATCTTTTGAAGTCACGGCAAACTAGTGCTTTTTTACAGCTGACAGGAGTGCTTCTGTCAGCTGTTTTTTAGTTTTTCAGATGTTTTAAAATTTTCTCACTTTACACTTTATTCACAATGTTTCTCAACATAACGACCGAATGAACAGCTTTTTCTGCCGTTCATTCTTTTTTTGTCTTCT
>UQZY01000026.1 GCA_900545655.1 uncultured Oscillospiraceae bacterium | reverse complement strand
ACCTGTGACCCTCTGCTTGTAAGGCAGATGCTCTCCCAGCTGAGCTATGCTCCCACACCGAGACGCCTATCGGCGACGTGTTATACTATACAACATCCACAGGCATATGTCAATAAGTTTTTTTGAAAAAAATACAGAAAAATTTTTGCGAAAAAGCAAGGCGTATCACGTGCCGGCGTGTTTTAAGATACGTCGAATTTCGTCGGATGAAAAAGTGTATTTTTTGTCACAAAAATGGCAGCAAACCTCGGTAGTTTCATCCTCGCTCATCTTTTTAAGCTCGTCAACCCCCATGCTTATGAGAGCGGTTTCAACGCGCTTCTTTGAGCAGTTGCATCTGTACTCCGTTTCGGACTCATCAAGAACCTCAAGCGTAAAACCGGGCAAAACCTTTTCGGCAATTTCCGTTGCCGAAAGTCCGTCGGTGAGCATCCTTGTCACAGACGGTATTCCGGAAAGGCCCTTTTCCACCTTGTCTATAGTTTCGTCTGTCGCCGTGGGAAGGAGTTGAATAAGGAAGCCACCCGCAGTGATTATCTCGCCTGTTTTCGGCGCACACAAAACACCGAGTGCGCATACGGACGGTATCTGCTCAGACACGGCAAAATAGCTCGTGATATCCTCGGCTATTTCACCCGAAACGATGGGAATCTGTCCGATATAAGGCTCTTTCATTCCGAGATCCTTCATAACAGTAAGTGTGCCGTCGGCTCCGACAGCCCCTGCGACGTCCAGTTTTCCTTTTTCGTTGAGCGGCAGGGACACGGCGGGATTCGAGATATACCCGCGTACATTGCCCTTATAGTCGGATACTGCTATAACGGAGCCTGTCGGACCGTTTCCGCTCATTCTGAGCGTAAGCGAATTATCTTCTCCCTTGAGTGTCGCACCCATGAGAGACGCGGCAGTTAGAAGTCTGCCGAGTGCTGCGGAGCATACATTGGTCGTACCGTGTATCCTGTGGGCCTCACGGACGATATCGGTTGAATCTGTTGCGATAACGGTGAGATCACCGTCACGCGAAATAAGACGTACAAGCTTTCCCATTATTTGTTTTCCTTTTTCTTTGCTTCAAGTCGCGCGAAAATTTCATCGTATCCGCCCGCTCCGTATGATAATGAGCGGTTAACTCTTGAAATAGTGGCGGTAGACGCGCCTGTTGCTGCAACGATGTCGTTATAAACGCACTTTTCCGTAAGCATCTTTGCCACAACAATTCTCTGCGAGATGGACTTGAGCTCATTTATGGTACAAAGATCTTCAAAGAACTTGTAGCACTCCTCCTTGTCCTTTATCTCAAGAATAGCGTCAAACAAAAAATCAATATTTTTATCATTAAGGTTTGAGGACATAAAAACACCTCTTTCAAACGTCCTTTTTAAGGTTCTTTCATTCTATCACCAATTTATCACAAAGTAAAGCGGTAAAGTGAAACACAGAAAAAATCTTACTCAAAAAAATATGTACTCCACACAAAAGCATGAAGCACATACATAAATTACGATATATAAAGTACGTAAAAGTATTATATAATCACGGTCGCAAGCGAAAGCTTCAGAAATTTATTTCCAAAGCATATTTACAGCGGCATCAGATAATCAAAGATCGTTTTCAGTCAGGTCCTCATATGACTCACGTCTTATTATGAGTCTGTCCTCGCCGCCTTTTACCATAACGGCAGCAGGTCTTGGTATCCTGTTATAATTTGACGCCATGGAATAGTTGTATGCACCCGTTGAGAGAACGGCAAGATAATCTCCGCCCTCAACATCCTGAAGCTCAACATTTTCACCGAGAAGGTCTCCGCTCTCACAGCATTTTCCCGCAACCGTTACGGTCTTGGTTTTCGGCTCGTTTGCCTTGTTTGCGCAGATAAACTCGTATTTTGACTGATAAAGAATATACCTCGGGTTATCTCCCATGCCGCCGTCAACGGATACGTATGTGCGGATGTTCGGAATGGTTTTTATATTGCCTATCCTGTAGAGCGTGATACCCTCTGAGCCTATTATGGAGCGTCCCGGCTCTATGATGATTTTGGGAAGTGTAACGCCCGTTTTTTCGCAGGTCTCCTTTACGGCGTCCGCAACCCTTGTCATGTATCCCCCGTAAGGCACCGGCTTGTCCTCAGACATATATTTTATGCCGAAGCCGCCGCCGAGGTTAAGCTGTGAAAGTTCCTTGCCGGTTTCCTCTTTTACCTTTGCCATAAAGTCAACCATAACCCTTGCGGCAAGAACGAAGGGCTCAATATCGAATATCTGCGAGCCGATATGGCAATGTATCCCCACAAGGTTTATACTCCTCATACGCGCCGCACGCTTTGCGGCCTCCATTGCCTCTCCGGTTTCAAGAGCAAATCCGAATTTCGAGTCAATCTGTCCCGTGCGTATGAAGCTGTGCGTGTGAGCGTCAATACCGGGCTTTATACGAAGCATTACATCTATTTTTTTATGCTCAAGCGCCGCAAAATAATCGATATGCTCAAGCTCACAGAGGTTATCGACAACAAATACACCTACATCAAGAGCGATTCCGAGTTTTATTTCTTCAAGAGTCTTGTTATTTCCGTGAAAATACACACGATTCATGGGAAAGCCCGACTTGTTTGCGGTATAAAGCTCTCCGCCCGAAACAACATCCACTCCGAGTCCCTCTTCTTTTGCAATTCTGTACATGGCAAGACAGGAAAAAGCCTTGCTGGCATAGAGAACAAGGCCGTTTCCGCCGTAATTGTCCTCGATTGACTTTACATATGCACGGCAATTTTCCCTTATGCTGTCCTCGTCAAATACATACAGCGGTGTACCGTACTTTTCGGCAAGCTTTACCGTATCCATACCGCCTATTGTAAGGACACCGGATTCATTTATACCGAGACTGTCTGAAACAAACACAATATCACTTCCTCTTAACCTTGACTTTCACCTTTACTTTTTCAGCACCGTTTCCTGTATCTTTTTTTGTTTCCGTTTTCTCTTTTATCTGCTCTTTTACCTTTTCATCCTCTTTGCTTTCCTCTGAGTTTGCAGTAAAGCCTGCCGCTTCAAGGAATTCAAAATTTCCGTCAACAGATGAAATCATAAGGCAGGTTATTTCCTCTGTTCCCGCTCCGGTTACGGCGCTGAAGGGAACAATCGAAATAGGATTGTACCGAGATATGATTTCCTCATGCATGGCAAGGGCCTGCGCGTATTCCTTCTTATTAAGCTTATCCGCCTTTGTCAGAACAACCATATACGGCATATCCGTCTGATAAAGATAGTCAAGCATTTGTATGTCATCCTTTGTAGGCTCGTGTCTCATATCTATAAGTTGAATAAGAAGCCTTATGTCACGTCCGGACGCAAGATATTTTTCTATCATCCTACCCCAACGGTTACGCTCGTCAAACGAGTGCTTTGCGTAACCGTATCCCGGCAAGTCGACGAGACGCGCGGTGTCAGCTTTATAAAAGTTTATTGTTATGGTTTTACCCGGCTGCGAGCTGACACGTGCGAGGTTTTTCCTGTTCAGTATTTTATTTATAAGGGATGACTTGCCGACATTGGAGCGACCGGAGAATACGATTTCCGGCAGAGTGCACGGCGGCAGCTGCTGAAAAGTACCGGCGGACATCTCATAGGTTACGTTATTAAGGTTCATACTATTGCCTCCCTGAAAACCTCCGAAAGGCGGCTTACCGAAATAAATTCGACGTTCTTTTTCACAACATCGACAACCTCGTCAAGGTCAGGTTCGTTTTCCTTTGGGATGACAACCTTCTTTATACCCGCCTTGTAAGCCGCCATGGTCTTTTCACGCAGGCCGCCTATGGGCATAACTCTGCCTGTCAGAGAAATTTCTCCGGTCATGGCGACCGTTCCTCGTACCTTTCTGCCGGTTAAAGCGGAAAGAACACTGGTAGCCATCGTAACGCCGGCAGAAGGTCCGTCCTTCGGAACGGCGCCCTCGGGCACATGAATATGTATATCCTTATTTTTATAAAAGTCGTCATCAATACCGTACTCCTCGGCATTCATACGTATGAAGCTGACTGCCGCCTTGGCGGATTCCTTCATCACGTCGCCCAGTGAACCGGTAAGCTCAATATTTCCCTTTCCCGGCATAACCGCGGTTTCGACCTTAAGCATCTCGCCGCCTACCGAGGTCCAAGCAAGTCCATTGACAACGCCGACCTCATCCTTAAGAGAAATCTTCTCCTTAAACTTCGGCGAGCCGAGGTATTCCTTTAAGTCGGACGGCGTAATTTTTGCCGAGAATTTTTTATTCTCAACAACCTTCACGGCAACCTTTCTGCAAAGGTCATTCATCTTGCGCTCAAGATTTCTGACTCCAGCCTCCCTTGTGTAGGAATCGATTATCTCTTTTATTGCAGAATCCGTAACATGGAGATTTTCTTTTGTAAGGCCGTGTTTATCAAGTGCCTTGGGCAAAAGATGACGTTTTGCGATATGAAATTTCTCTTCCGCGGTATAGCTGTAAAGGTCAATCACTTCCATCCTGTCAAGAAGCGGCGTAGGTATGTTGTTTTTGTCATTTGCCGTGGTTATAAAGAGGACCTCCGAAAGGTCAAACGGAATCTCGATATAATGATCCACGAAAGCCTTGTTCTGCTCTGCGTCAAGCACCTCAAGCATAGCCGAGGACGGATCCCCTCTCATGTCGGATGCCATTTTGTCAATTTCGTCAAAAAGGATAAGAGGATTTCTTGAACCGGCATCACTCACGGCGGAAATAACTCTTCCCGGCATAGAGCCGATATATGTTTTCCTGTGACCGCGTATTTCAGCCTCATCCTTTACTCCGCCTAGGGAAACGCGTGCGTAATTTCTGCCGAGTGCGTTTGCGAGGGACTTCGCAATTGAAGTTTTACCGACACCCGGAGGACCCGCAAGGCATATTATCTGTCCGTTTACGGAAGGTGCAAGCTTTCTGACTGCAAGAATCTCTATTATTCTCTCCTTTACGGCGTCAAGTCCGTAATGGTCGGCATCAAGTACACGTCTGGCCTTTTTAAGGTCAAGCTTATCCTTTGTAACCGTATCCCACGGAAGAGAGAGAACCGTATCGAGATAATTTCTTATGACCGTGGATTCGGCAGCGGATGCATTACCCATTTTCTGAAGGCGTGACACCTCTTTGAGAAGCTTATCCTTTGACTTCACGCTCATATGTGAAATGGTGTTTATCTTCTGTCGGTATGTATCTATCTCATCAACCGCATCCTCGCCGTCAAGCTCCTCCGAAAGAGCTTTTATCTGTTCACGCAGGTAAAATTCTCTCTGATTGTCATTTGCAGCCTGCTCGACCTTCTCGGCGATTTTATCCTCAAGCCTCAGCATATTTATCTCCGACGACATAACCTCGCAGAGTTTTTCGAGCCTGTTAAGCGGGTGAGTTTCATTTAAGACCCGCTGTTTTTCTTCATAGGGGATTGAAATAACCGAGGCGATGTAATCCGCAACAGCCCCCGGCGTATCGTCGCCTATGACACGAAGCAGAATATCCGGAGCCATCTTCGGAGCATATTTTGAATACTCGTCAAAGATGTCACGGGCTTTACGGAGCAACGCAAGGGCATACTCCTCTTTGTTTTTTGCATATCCCTTTTCAGGTCTTTTCACAATATCCGCAACAAAAAACGGGCCGTCTGTGTATGCATTCTTTATTGAAGCCCTGCACACACCCTCGACAATAACGCGTATGTTATTGGTTTCCGGCACAGTGATTATCTGACACACCTTTGCGAGAACACCCATCTTGTAGACCTCTTTTACTCCGGGGTCCTCGATACCGGCGTCCTTCTGTGCGGTAAGGAAAATCTGCTGATTAAAGTTCATGGCAGTCTTTAAAGCCTTGACCGACTTTTCACGTGCCGCATCAAAATGGAGCACCATTCCCGGAAAAACTACCAGTCCGCGAAGCGGCACAACGGGTATTGCAATTATTTCAAGATCTTTTTTTTCCATAATAATAAAGTCTCCAGACTCAAAAGGGAACTGTCAAAGCAAAACTGTTCTGACAATTCCCCACTCTTAATAAATATATAACGTGATTATACGACGTTTGAGCGTTTACGTGGTTTCTGTTTTGTGTCAACGCCCTGAATATAAAGAGGTGGTACTGCCTTTTTGTTTTCGTTTCTTATGATTTCAGGCTTACACTTCTTTTTTGCCGCGCCTTCGGTTATGATAACCTTCTCAATTTTTCCGTCCGACGGACTTTCATACATAACAGGCTTCAGGATATCCTCCATAACGCCGCGGAGTCCGCGCGCTCCTGTTTTTTTCTCAAGAGTCTCCTTTGCTATGGCACGAAGAGCCTTGTCTTCGAATTCAAGCTCGACTCCGTCCATCTTAAACAACTCGATATACTGCTTTGTGAGAGCATTTTTAGGCTCTTTAAGAATACGGACAAGCGCGTCTTCATCAAGGTCCGAAAGAGCGGTTATAACAGGAATACGACCCACAATTTCAGGTATAAGGCCGAACTTTACAAGGTCCTGCGGTATAACCTGAGCCATAGCAGTCGAAAGATCCATATGCTTGCTCTCTTTTATCTCGGCGCCGAAGCCGAGGCTTCCCTTTCCGACACGCTTCTCAACAATCTTTTCAATGCCGTCAAAAGCACCGCCGCAGATAAAGAGAATATTTGATGTATCCACCTGTATAAACTCCTGCTGCGGATGTTTTCTTCCGCCTCCCGGAGGAACGTTTGAAACGGTACCCTCCAAGATCTTAAGGAGTGCCTGCTGTACGCCCTCTCCCGAAACATCTCTTGTGATAGATGCGTTTTCTGATTTTCTTCCTATCTTATCTATCTCGTCAACGTATATGATTCCACGTTCTGCACGCGGAATATCATAATCCGCAGCCTGAATAAGACGAAGAAGAATATTTTCAACGTCCTCTCCGACATATCCCGCTTCCGTCAGGGTAGTCGCGTCCGCAATTGCAAATGGAACATCCAGGACCCTTGCGAGAGTCTGCGCAAGCATGGTCTTTCCGACACCCGTCGGTCCGAGAAGAAGTACATTGCTCTTTTGAAGTTCTACGTCCGTCTTATCTCCGTAGAAAATCCTCTTATAGTGATTATATACAGCTACAGAAAGAGCTATTTTTGCTTCATCCTGTCCTATAACATATTCATCAAGAGTAGCTTTTATTTCCTGTGGTTTCGGAAGTATTTTTCCGTTTGGCTGCGCCTGGGACTTTTTTGAAAGCTTATCCTTTGGCATACCCTCATCACCGAGCATATCACTGCAGAGCTCAATGCACTCGTCACAGATGAAAACTCCCGGTCCGGCTATAAGCTTATCAACCTCGTCCTGCGTCTTTCCGCAAAAAGAACAGCAAACAGGCGGCATGTTGTCTCTTGCCACAGTTTACACCTCCGTGTAATTTTATCTCTTGGTAATTACCTTATCAATAAGGCCGTAAGCCTGTGCCTCTTCGGCACTCATAAAGTTGTCACGCTCGGTATCACGAGCAATTTCCTCAATGGACTTTCCGGTGTTTTCGGAAAGGATTCTGTTGAGGTTTTCCCTTGTTTTAAGAATGTTTTCGGCAACGATCTTTATGTCTGTTGCCTGACCCTTTGCACCGCCCGACGGCTGGTGAATCATTATCTCACTGTTCGGAAGTGCAAATCTCTTTCCCTTTGCGCCAGAAGAAAGAAGAAAAGCACCCATGCTTGCAGCAAGACCCATACAGATGGTAGAAACATCACACTTTATATACTGCATGGTATCGTAGATGGCAAAGCCGGCTGTGACAGAGCCTCCCGGGCTGTTGATGTAAAGGTTGATATCCTTTTCGGCGTCCTGTCCCTCAAGGTAAAGGAGCTGAGCCACGACAAGACTTGCCGTCTGGTCGTTTACTTCGTCTGAAAGGACTATAATTCTGTCGTCAAGAAGACGAGAAAAAATATCAAACTGACGTTCGCCTCTGTTTGTCTGTTCAATAACATACGGCACTAAACTCATATATGATCCTCCCGGAGTAACACTCCATGTTATAAACCTTAAGCGACGAGGCAAACCCCCGTCGCCTTATTATTGGTCAAAAGAAAAATATTAAACGTGCGTCTTTAATTATTCTTCTGTCTTTTTAGTTGTTTTCTTAGCAGCCGGCTTCTTTGCGGCAGTAGTCTTTGCAGTTGTCTTCTTTGCCGGTTCCTTTTCAGATGAAGTCTTCTTTGCAGTTGACTTCTTAGCAGCCGGCTTCTTTTCAGCCGGCTTCTTTGCCTCAGCCTTCTTCTCGGTTACCTTAGCTGCTGCCTTTACAAGGTCGAGAGCCTTCTGGCCTCTCATATCCTTTACAACTTCCTCTTTCGGGAAAGCATTGCGGACAATCTTCTCCTCAACCCCGTACTGATCTGCCATTTCCTTATAACGAGCATCAACATCCTCGTCGGATACTTCGATCTTCTCAAGGCTTGCAATCTTGTCAAGAGCAAGTTTACACTTAACCTGAGTTATTGCTCTCGGCTTGAACTGCTCACGAACGGTCTCGGCTGTCATACCCGTATAAGAGAGATACATGTCAAGATCCATGCCCGACTGCTGTATCTGATAACCGAACTCGTTTACGGCGTCATCAATTGCGTGCTCAAACATACACTCGGGAATTTCACCCTCAACAAGGTCGGCAAGTTGTGTGAGCACACCCTGCTCTACGTCCTGCTCGGCATGCTCAGCCTTTTGTTCTGCAAGGTTTTTCTTTGTGTCCTCTTTAAGCTCGTCAAGTGTGTCGAACTCGGAAACATCCTTTGCAAACTCGTCGTCAAGCTCCGGAAGTTCCTTTTCCTTAACGGCATGAAGCTTTATCTTAAAGGTTGCGTCTTTTCCTGCAAGATTCTCGGCATTATACTCCTCAGGGAATTTTACCTGAATGTCAAATTCTTCTCCTGCCTTGTGACCGATGATCTGATCCTCAAAGCCCGGAATGAATGAACCAGAACCAAGCTCAAGCTCATACTCTTCAGCCTTTCCGCCGTCAAAAGCCTCGTCGCCTACAAAGCCCTCAAAGTCTATTGTCGCAAGGTCGCCCTTCCTTGCTTTTCTGTCAACCTCAACAAGACGTGCGGAACGCTCACGCATCTGATCAAGCTGTGCGTTTACGTCGTCCTCGGTAACCTCAGAAGAGCACTTCTCAACCTTAAGTCCCTTATAGTTCTTTATCTCAACATCAGGCTTAACGGTTGCCTTTATTGTGAATACGACACCGTCATCGCCGATATCCTTGAAGTCGATATCATACGGTGAGTCAACAAGCTCAAGCTCAGCCTCTTTCACGCCTGCTTCAATAATCTCAGGATAAACAACCTCAAAAGCGTCGTTATAGAACACTTCTTTTCCGTAAATCTTCTCAATCATTCCGCGCGGTGCCTTGCCCTTACGGAATCCCGGAACATTTATCTGCTTACGTGTTTTCTGGAAAGCCTTTTCAATGGCATCTTCCCACATTTCTTTCTCAACCTTGAGTTCAAGCTCATAAAGGTTTGTTTCTATCTTCTTTGAAGATTTAAGACTCATTTTTAGAATCCCCCTAAATATACTTCTTATAAAACTAATATATTATAGCAGAACTTTATTCCAATTTCTACTGTTTTTTTTACAATGTAATGAGCTTCGGTACAAAACCCAACGAATCCGCCGAAACAAGCGAAAACTTTATGCCCTCATACTCACCCGTAAACGCATGTGACACGGACGGTCCGTGCAGGTGAGCATAATAGCATCTCTTTATTCCGTGAGAGATGAGAATATCCATGAACGGGTCGCAGACACGCTCCGTGGTTATGGGCGGATAATGAAGAAAAACCGCTATCGGAAGACCGAATTCCTCTGCCCTTGTTATTGATGTCAGCAGCCTGAGTCTCTCCCTGTTTATTATTTTTTCACTGTGCGGGGTTGTGTCGTCAAAAAACCATCCGCGCGTACCGCAGATTGCAATTCCATCAACTGCGAATGCATTGTTGTGCATAAATTTTATTGTTTCAAAATTTTTTTCGGCAAGGAAGCTGTTCATCTTTGACATCGTTTCCCACCAATAATCATGATTGCCCTTGGAAATAATTTTAGTACCGGGCAGAGAATTCAGAAATTCAAAATCCTTTTCCGTGTCTGAAAGATTTAAAGCCCATGAAACATCTCCCGGAATAACGACGGTGTCGTCCGGGTTAACGATTTTTTTCCAATTTTTTTCAAGACGGAATACATAGTTTTCCCATCCGTCGAACACATCCATCGGCTTGTCCGCGCCGAGTGAGAGATGCGTGTCTCCTATAGCAAAAATTGACATGAGATTACCTCATTTTCACGGGAAATATAATAGTGAGCCTTGCCCGAAACCTGTACGGGCCATGTGCTCTATCTACGTTCTTAAGGGGGCTTGAAAATGTCACAGGCAGATAAGAGATGCGTAAGCTGCAGTGTGTGTAACTGCGAATTTCACGAGGAGCCGTGTCACTGTACGGCGGATGTCATTGAAATAAGTAATTCAAAGGCAACAAAAAGTCGTGAAACGCTCTGTTCAACATTTAAACCGAATGCAAACTGTAAGGCTTGCAAATAAGAGATGGGACTGCTCTTTCGGGCAGTCCCGTTTTTCTGAAATCAGATACCGAGAAGATTGTAAACACACTGCTCCATATCCGATACTTTTGAAATCTCCGAAAAACGAACTTCCCTTCCGCGAAGATTTGAAAGAGGCTTCGGAATCTCGGTATGAGTGAGTCCCGAAAGCTTCTCGGTCATAGAGAAGTCATCAAGGTCAGGCGTCTTAGACATAAGAGCCGAGAGAACGCTCTTTGCAAATTTGTACGGACTTGCGGTAGCGGCGATAACCGTAGGAGTTTTGTCCCCCGTTTTTTCAAGATAGTCAAGGTAAACCTTAGCGGCAACAGCGGTATGTGTGTCAAAAAGATACCCGCGCTTGTCGTATTCGGTCTTTATGGTCTGCGAGGTCTGGATATCATCTGCACATCCGGCGCAGAAATTCTCCGAAATCTGTTTCATAATTTTTTCGGAAACCGTGTACTTACCTGTTTTTGAAAGTGAAGCCATATAGCTCTTTATAAGCTCGTCATCCTCGCCCGAAAGGTGGAAAAGAAGTCTTTCAAGGTTTGAGGAAATAAGGATATCCATAGACGGTGAGGTTGTCGTATAAAAATCTCTGTTTTTATCATAAATACCTGTCTTTAAGAAATCCGTAAGTACATTGTTAAGGTTCGAAGCACAAATGAGTTTTCCTACCGGAACACCCATCTTCTTTGCATAATAAGCCGCAAGGATGTTTCCGAAGTTACCTGTAGGAACAACAACGTTCATAGGCTCGCCCATCTTTACGGAGCCGTTTTTAAGCAAGTCGCAATAAGCACTGCAATAGTAGACAATCTGAGGAACAAGGCGTCCCCAGTTTATTGAGTTTGCTGAGGAGAACATCATGCCGTTATCCGCAAGCTTCTCGGCAATCCTCTTATCCGTAAATATCTTTTTTACGCCTGTCTGCGCATCGTCAAAGTTTCCTTCAATAGCACATACGCCGACATTTTCACCCTCCTGCGTAACCATCTGCAGCTTCTGCATGGGGCTGACTCCGTGCGCGGGGTAAAATACGAGAATTCTTGTTCCCGGAACATCCTTAAAGCCCTCAAGAGCTGCCTTTCCGGTGTCACCGGAGGTTGCGACAAGTATAACTATTTCTTTGTCGGGAGCCGCCCTCTTTGATGCAGTTGTAAGAAGATACGGAAGAAGCTGAAGCGCCATATCTTTAAAAGCACAGGTCGGACCCTTGAAAAGCTCGAGGACATTTGCAGTTTCCGAAAGAGGAACAAGCGGAGCAACCTTTTCCGAGCTGAACTTTCCGCCGCCGTATGCACCGTTTACACAGTAGTCAATTTCCTCATCGGTAAAATCCGTGAGATACATAGAGAGGACCTTCTTTGCCCGCTCGGTATAGGACATATCCATCATTTCGACAAGATCTTCATGTGAAAGCCCTGGTATCTCACAGGGAACAAACAGTCCGCCTTCTCCCGAGATACCCGCGGTTATAGCCTGTGAGGAGGTTACCTTCAAACTCTTGTCTCTCGTACTTGTGTAAAACATATTTCTCTCCTTTGATTCTGTAAATGGTCTTAGAATGCGTTTTCGATGTATTTTACTCCGCAGGGAACACCGTCTCCCGAAACCGAAACCTCGGCACAGTCAAACCTCGGCTGAAGAGCCGCGTCTGTCATTGCTCTTTCGTTTTCGGCGATGTAACACTCTGCGGTTTTACGTATTTTTTTCTGCTTTGATACGGTCACGGCTTCAAAGCCCGTGACGAGACTGTCGCACCTGCGTGTTTTCACCTCTACAAAGCAAAGATACGGAGATTGTCTTGCGATGATATCTATCTCTCCGAATCTTCCGAAAAAATTCCTTGAAAGGATTTCGTATCCCCTGTCCTCAAGATAACGGGCAACGTAGCTTTCACCGTCAACCCCGAGTCCTGTTTTTTTCATGTCGGGACCTCCCTTTCCGGAAAGTGAATCCGGTTCAATGAATCACCTTGAGAAAGGTCTTTCTGTGAACATCGGAAATCCCGTGCTCACGTATCCTTTCATAATGCAGCTTCGTGCCGTATCCCTTGTGCTTTTGAAAGTCATACTGCGGATACAGCTTTGCTATTTCAAGCATATATCTGTCCCTTGAAACCTTGGCAAGGATAGAAGCCGCCGCAATACTCATGGACTTTGAGTCACCTTTAACAACGGTCTTCTGCATGGCGTCCACTCCCGGCTCTCTGTTTCCGTCTATGAGCGCCATGTCGGGCTTCACAGACAAGCCGTCAAAAGCACGGTTCATGGCGAGATAAGTGGCATTCAGTATGTTTATCTCATCTATCTCTTTTTCAGAGGCAGACGCAACGCTGTACGCAACTGCTTTTTCTATGATTACCTCAAACAGAGCTTCTCTCTTTTTTTCGGTAAGCTTTTTAGAGTCATTCAGTCCGGGAATTTCACAGTCAACCGGCAACACAACGGCGGCGGCGAACACAGGTCCTGCCAACGGGCCGCGTCCTGCCTCGTCAATTCCGCATACACACTTAAAGCCGCTGTCATATGCCTTATGCTCATACTCGTATGTCGGTATCGTTTTTTCCGGCATTCATTCTCGCCTCACGGTCTTTACTCAAAAATTTTTACGGTCTTTCAAAGGTAAGCCTTCCGAGCTTTCCGCCCCGGTATTCGTCAAGAATCATAGTAGCTGCGCGGAGCGTATCAATTTCGTCGCCGCGAATCTTCATGCCGCGTTTTTCGCCTATGCGGCAAAGAAGATCATATGAATCCGACTCCATGTCGGAGAGTGTAAGCTTGTACCTGTCACAGAGACGGTCGGCATAAGGTCCCTTGAGTACATCAAGAAGACGTACCGCTATGGTCTCCGTGTCCATTATTTCATCCTTTACGGAGCCTATGAAGGCAAGTCTGTCACCCACTACATGGTCATCAAACTTCGGCCAAAGAACGCCCGGCGTGTCAAGAAGCTCTATACCGTTTCCGCATGCTACCCATTGGCTTGTGCGTGTAACACCCGGTCTGTCGGCAGTCTTAAGCCGATTGCGCCCGCTCATACGGTTTATAAACGTTGACTTTCCCGTATTCGGAATGCCGACAACCATAAACCGAAGAGCCTTGCCCGGCATACCCTTGTCGATATTTGACTGTATCTTATCCTTAAGTGCGGACTTCACAAGCTCATCAAACCTCTGAAGGCCTTTTCCGGATTTACAGTCGACCGCCATTGCATACAGTCCCAGCTCTTCAAAGTGTTTTATCCACAAGGCGGTTGCGGCGGAATCCGCAACGTCACACTTGTTGAGAAGTATGATTCTCGGCTTACCTGCGGTAAGCTCATCAAGCTCCGGGTTTCTGCTGCTTACCGGAATTCTTGCGTCAACCAGTTCCACAACAGCGTCCACGAGCGGCAGGAATTCTTTTATTTTTCTTCTTGTTTTCGCCATGTGGCCCGGAAACCACTGTACTGTCTGTTTCTGAAAATCAGGCATGCTTTTTACTTCCTTCTGTAAAGGTCGAGATCCGTGATTCCGTTGTCGGTGAGCGCGTATCCCGCTTTTCCGAGAACGTATGAATTGTTTATCACACCGATAATGCTCGAGCGCGAATCAACAGAGCCCTGTCTGTTGTCACCCATAACAAAGCAGCATCCGTCGGGTACTGTAAGAGGAAATTTTACGTCGTAATAATTAGTTGTGTCATTCTTGATATACGGCTCAACAATCTCCGCTCCGTCAAGATATACCTTTCCGGTCGAGAAGTCGATATCTATGGTCTGGCCCTCTGTCGCAATGACACGCTTGATGATATTTTCATGGTACTTGTTCGGCTGTGAGATAACAACAACGTCTCCGTATTGCGGAGTGTATGAACCCGCCTGCTGTATGAAAACCCAGTCACCGGAATGAAGTGTATCCTCCATGGACTGACCCATAACACCTATAAATCTCATAATAAACGTAAATGTTATGGCAAGAATTAAAAAAGCGGTTATAAACACGCTCACAACCTCATAGAGAAATGACGTTGCCCGCTCACCCGAGGACTGTTTTTTTGCACTCTCACCGGAAGCGTCGGTAACCGGTGCTCCGTTATCCTCGGCCTTTGCCTTTTTCTTTAACATGATTTATTCCTCCATACCACTTAAGTCTTTTACCATTTTTCCGACGATATACTGTTCGTTCACAAGACCTACCGCACCGCTCCTCGAATCAAGCGACCTGTTTCTGTTATCACCCATAACAAAAACGTAACCGGTCGGAATGGTTATGGGATAAACGGGTCCGTCCGTAAAGTCGGTATATGTCGGCTCTGCGATGTAATCCTCTTGAAGCTCCTCGCCGTTAAGATATACGATACCCTCTTCAAAGTCGATATCCAGAGTATCACCTGAAACGGCTATAACTCGCTTTATGAGAGGAACGTCGCTTTCTCGGTGAATCACTATGATATCTCCGTATTTAAAGTTCTGTGACGCCGGTGTGATTATGATGTTGTCGCCGTCATGGAGAGTAGGCACCATGGATGAACCGTCAACGGTTGCAATTCGAAAGAAAAAAACAAGCACAACCGCAACAGCTATTATGGATGTAAAAACCGTTGACACAACGTCATAAAACGTCTTCAATACCCTGTTTTTATGAAAATTTGCGCTCGGCAGATCACTTGCCGCAGCGGCGTAATACACTTTTTTCATAATGAAGCCCCGGATAACAGAAAAGTATTTGTATCTCAGACATGTATTTTACTATATGTCACGTCTAAAAGCAATAAAACAAAGGCGAATACACATAAAAAGAGGGGACAAATCCGTCCCCTCTTTTTCGGTAAATAGTTTAAACTTACTTAATCTGCTCTTTAACCTTCGCAGCCTTGCCGACTCTGTCACGAAGATAGTAGAGTTTGCTTCTGCGAACCTTACCCTGACGAAGAACTTCAATCTTTGCAACATTCGGTGAGTTTACAGGGAATACTCTCTCTACACCTACGCCGTAAGAAACACGACGAACTGTGAAAGTCTCTGAAACACCGCTGCCTCTGCGTGCGATAACAGTTCCTTCAAATGTCTGAATTCTTTCTCTGTTACCCTCTTTGATGTTGACGTGAACCTTTACGGTGTCACCTACTTTGAAGTTTACGGGATTTTCCCTAATCTGTCCTTCTGTGATGATTTTAAGTGCGTCCATTGTTTTTTCCTCCTAAAAAATAATCAGAACGTTCATACGCAAAACGCCAGAGGACCGTCCGGGAAGTTGTTTGAGCAATCTCAAACGCCTAGATATGATAACAGATTTATTTATGTTTTGCAAGCATTATTTTATCTGCTTTCAAGAATTTTCTTTATCACGAGAACCATGAGAGAAATGAACAGGGTTCCGAAAAAGAAAATCGTTGCAACGAGGCAGAAAATAACATAAAAATTTATGTCCGGGCACTCCGCAAGCTGTGCCGCTGTCATATACGCCTTGTTTGCGTCAAAAATCTGCTTGAAGGTCGTGTAATAATCCATTGTTACGAGAGCGGAGACTGCAGCCGCGAAGCCAAGTACAAAGTCGATGATTATAAAGAGCAGCCTGTCCGTCTTAAAATAGAGAATCTGCATGACTACTATCGCGATGAGCGCTATGGCAAAGCATATGCTCGGAACCGCGAAGCTCGTCATTTCCTCAAGAAACTGAATCGGGCTCTGAGCACCGATCATCGTGTCGGTTAATGACATTTTTATCCCTCCGGAAGGTATGCTTCCAATCTGTAGATGGGAAGCCCCTGTGATACAAATTTATTTTCATATTCGGTAACGATATTACCTTCAAAATCGCTGCCGTGAAGGTCCAGCGACACGTTTTTCAGAGCAAACCCGCACTTTGTAAGCTCCTCAATCGAGTATTCAAAAAAGTGCATGTTATCTGTCTTTTGATGAAGCTCCGCCCCGGCCTTCATAAGTTTTTTGTATATCATGAGAAATCTCTCATTTGTGAGCCTGTGCGAGGTATATGCTTTTTTGGGAAACGGACATGAAAAATTCAAAAAAATGCCTGAAATCGAATGATCCGGAATAAAGCATTCAAGATACTCTGCACCGCATTTTAAGAATCGTACGTTTGGCAGGCTTTCATCCTTTGCACGCTCGGCTGCCGAAACGATTACATTGGCAACCTTTTCAACGGCGATGTAATTGCAGTCGGGATTGCGCTTTGCAAGCTCACATACAAACTGACCCTTGCCGCAGCCTATCTCAAGATAAACGGGGTTGTCGTTTCCGAACATCTCGGAAAAGTCAAGGTAAGATGTGTTATTTTTCGCGGTCTCAAAGTTGAGATCCTCCGACTCCATGTACATGAGATATGCGCCGCAGGCCTCTGTTCTGCTCTCAAGGTTTTTCTTTTTACGCATTCTCATTTTTCAGCAAATCCCTCATCTCCTGGCGTATTTTCTTTCTGTCCTTTCTCTCCTGCTTCCTTTCGGCACGTTTCTTTGCTCTGAAAACAACGCTCTTTGCACCGGAAAAGAAGTACATCGACGAGACGGCGGAGGTTACGCATACCCGAACCAGGTCCGCCTGCATATAAGTGGAGATATACCCGTAAACTTCGTCATAATCGACGTTTGCCAAAAGGTCGTATACAACATCTCCGAGCTTTAAGTCACGGAACATACGTACCATTGAGTCACCGAAAAATGTGTCATATACGGAATCAATCATCTGAGCCATCTTTGCACGGTCGATTCCGAGGATGTTTATGAAGATATTCGGTACCGTTATGTCCTCAAGCTGTCCGACAAAATTCATAAAGAAATCCGCAATCTTCTCCGCGGCGTCATTTGAAAGAAATCTGTCAATCGCGTTTTCAATGGTAACAGACGCCACCTCGACGAACTTGTCATTGAAAAACATGGAAAGCACCGTACCGTCTGACAAGAGTCGCAAAAGACTGACTATCTCGACCGTTATTCCGCGAATGATTTCATCCCTGTCGGATTTTTGTGAAATGATTCTCTGTACAAAATCCTTAAGAACATTCTTGTACGAATCCTTGTCAAAAATATTGAACCTTTTGAGAACACCCGATAAAAGGGTGTTGAGCGAATATCTTGCGAGAAACTCGTACACAAACCATATGGCTGCTTCCTTCACGCGGTCCCTTGCTTTGAGAAACTTAAGCGTACCGGAGAGCCCCTGAGCAGAGAGAGGCAGCATCTTGTTGAGCGCTTCCCTTGTTATTCCGGCTACATATTTCTGAGAAAACGGAATAAGCCCCATGACAGGGATTTTCACGTTATCGGTAACCTTTATCTCCGTCCTCGGGGTAAGCATTATTTTTTCTGTCGCAAATGCAACCGCAAATGATGCAGCGCCGACCGCAAGCACATCCGGGGTATATTTCTTTTTTCCAAACATATAACACACCAACTTAAACGAATACTAAAGCCGTATAAAGCCGACCTTTTGTAAAAGTCATGCCTTTCTTTTATCAAACCCATTCTTTTTTGAAATCAATCTATCTTTACGCAAAAGATTATAAATATATAACTCCGTAAAGTCAACAAGCCACTTTGTCAGAGTGGCTTGAAAAAAATATTACAGCACTTGATTTCAGGAAAATTATCAAGTATTTCTTTTTCCAGATAATTCGAAAAATCCAGATATGTTTTTACGGGCAGCGACCCGTCGACATGCATGGTTATCTCTGCGATGTATTTTCCGCCGAACATACGAAGCGTACTTTCAAAGCTCATACAGGGATTATTCTGTTCAAACTTATCGGAAACAAAGCCGTTGAACAATCCGTAAAGTTCCTTTGGCGCAGCCTTGTCGATAAGCTTGCACACCGCCTCATAAAAAATCTCTGCCGCCGTTTTCAAGATAAGAAGCGCCACTATGAATCCGGCAATCTTGTCTATGACCGGATATCCGAAATGCCCGCCGGCGACACCGAACAGCACCCCGAGGGAGACGAGTGCGTCTGCGCGGTGGTGCGAGGCATCCGCGCGGAGTGCGTCGGAGCTCAGCCTTGTGCCGTATTTCATTTCGAAGCGGCACATGAGCTCCTTCAGAACTATGGGGACGACAGCCATTATCACCGCAAGGGTTGTCGGAGCCTCCACGTCCCCGTAGTTCTGAGCGGCAATAGCCACGATTGATTTATAACCGAGAAGCACTCCCGTAAAGCCGAGTATTATCGAAACGGCTATTGCCGTGACGCACTCCATCTTTTCGTGACCGAGCGGGTGCTTTTCGTCGGCGGGCTTTGCTGCCATTCTTATACCCACAGCAACAATCATAGAAGCCAGAACATCCGCAAAGGAATGTATACCGTCATAGACAAGAGCATATGAATTTCCGAAAATCCCGACAATTATTTTCAGAAGAGTCAATGACGAGTTGAAAATAATACTGATAACGGAGATACCAAGCGCCGTACACTTTGAATCATGCATAGCAAAACCTCCGCTACATACTATGTGGCGAAGGTGCTTTTTGGTTACTCGATTTTTATTTACCGGCCTGATTTGCCGACTTGCTCTTTCTCTTTACTTCTCCGAATTTCGGCCTTTCCAAATCTATTCACGTATTTACGTTTAAAATTTTACATTCTCTGCGAAAAAGCATAAAGTTGCCGAACTATTTGAGCTCATCAAAATTTTCATCCAGGATGGCTTTCCTCGTTATCAGGCAAAAGACCGGATCCACGGAAAGCTCTTCAAAAACCTTATCCGTAAAAAGCACGGGGCTTATTCCGAACTGTGTATTTGAAGGTAGAACCAACGTAATTACGCTGTTTTTTTCATCTAAACTCCATATTTTGAAGTCTTTTATATGTTCTGTTAAGTTGATATACTTTACAACCTTGCGTTTTCCCTGCTTTCCCGTCTTGGAAACAAGAAGCTCAGGTCGGGATATCATTTCAGAAACCGCACTGTTAAAGGCTTCCGAGGGCATACTCTCCTGGCAGATTTCAATCTTGTACTTTGAAAAGGCAACTGCAGAAGCCTTCTGCACAGGCTCACAGACCTCGAGAATTTTTATGTCCGGCGGCATAACTGACGAGAGAGCGTCATATATCTCATCATTTGTCACTTCACCGTCTATCTTCATGTCAACGATTTCCCGAAGTCCCGAAATACCGAGAGAAAGCGGCATGGCAAAGTTCATATACGGTCTCGGGTTAAACCCCTCTGTAAAAAATATCGGTATACCCGCTCTTGCAGCTGCTCTGTTAAAACAGCGTACAAGATCAAGGTGAGATATATACTTTGCATCTCCCGTTTTCGAAAAATATATTCTAACGCTTCGCACCGCATTCACCTCCGTTAAGCTTTGCCGCTCCGCATGCCGCGCACTTTATGCGGCAATGAGGCGTGGTGATACTCTCATGCGCCTTTTTATTTTCACGCATAAGAAAATCCTTCGTAATTCCGTAATCAAGGTGATCCCACGGAAGAACCTCGTCAAACGAACGACGTCTGTTTGCATAAAACTCAGGTGAAATACCGCATTCGTCAAAGGCCTCCATCCAGGCGTCGAAGTCAAAGCACTCATCCCATGAGTCGAGCCTTACTCCCTTGGAAAAGGCTTTAAGCATAACCTCTCCGAGTCTGCGATCTCCCCTTGCGAAAACCGCTTCAAGGAACACCGTGTCTATCTTGTGTGCGGACAAATGAATGTGTGACTTCGGAACCATGGACTGCTCACGCAGGTATTCACGTTTTTTCGTAAGCTCCTCACGCGTGTCCTGCGGCTCCCACTGAAACGGAGTATGCGGCTTCGGGACAAAGCTTGAAGCACTGACATTTACGGTAAGTGCCCGTCCTTTAGGTCTGTCGGGATTTCTGTAATACTCGCTTACTATACGTCTTGAAAGCGTTATTATCGCCTCGATATCCTCCTGCGTTTCCGTCGGAAGTCCGAGCATGAAATAAAGCTTGACCGTTGTCCATCCGCTCTTAAAGGCAAGCCTTGCGGTGCCCAGTATTTCTTCTTCGGTTATGTTCTTGTTTATCGCGTCACGAAGCCTCTGAGACCCTGCCTCCGGCGCGAAGGTAAGTCCGCTCTTACGAATAAGCTTAAGCTTTTCAACAAGCTCATCGGAAAAATTGTCAACACGTAAGGACGGGAGACTTATGTTTATTTTTCTGTCCCTTGTCCAATCAATCATTTCGGACAAAAGAGGCTGGATTTCCGTGTAATCACTGGTGGAAAGACTTGTGAGGGATATCTCATTATATCCCGTATAATCACAAAGTGTCTTTGCCTGGCGGTTAATGGTCTCATAGTGCTTTTCGCGTATCGGTCTGTAGATAAATCCCGCCTGGCAAAAACGGCAGCCGCGAATACAACCGCGAAAGACCTCCGTCACGACCCTGTCGTGCACAATTTCTATAAAGGGTACGATAAACCGGTCGGGATAATAAGCCTTATCAAGGTCGTGCACGACACGCTTATGTACAACCGCCGGTGCGCCGTCTCTCGGCGTCACCGCTTTTATCGTTCCGTCCTCATTGTACGTCACGTCATAGAGTGACGGAACATATATGCCCGGAAGCTTCGCGGCTGCAAGAAGGAATTCCTCTTTCGAGGCATTTTTTTCCTTATACTCGGCATAAAGGTCGAGAAATTCGTTCATGAGTTCCTCTCCGTCGCCAAGCTGAAATACGTCGAAAAAGTCCGCTATGGGCTCCGGGTTTGATGCACACGGTCCGCCGCCGACAACAATATTTTTAAGGGAATGCCTGTCCTTTGAAAGAAGAGGGACACCGCCGAGATCCAGCATATTCAGTATCGTGGAAAATGAAAGCTCATACTGAAGCGTAAATCCTATGACATCAAAGTCCGAAAGCGGTGTTTTCGTCTCTAAGGAAAAAAGATCAACGCCGTTTTTCCGCATCTCATCCTCCATATCCGTCCACGGCGCAAAAAAGCGTTCACAATAAGCGTCCTCCCGCTCATTTATAAGGCCGTAAAGAATTTTCATTCCGAGATGCGACATTCCTATTTCATATGTGTCCGGAAAACAAAAGGCAAATCTTACAGCCACCTCTTCCGGATTTTTCAAGACACTGCCGAGTTCTCCGCCGGTATACCGTCCGGGCTTCTGCACTCTCGGCAGTATTTTTTCAATTTTAGGATTGTTCATATATCCTCCTGAAAAGCATATAGTTGTCCTCAAAGCTTACCGTGACCTTTCCGAGCTTCTGAAGCCATGAAAGATATGATTTTACGGTTGATGTCAACAGAGCATGCTGCGTTGCGTTTATTTTGAGGTCATAATGAATAAATACACTGCGGACAATTTTTTCGACAGTCTGTCCGTCTTCGATTGCAGAAAGAATTACATCGGCAATTTCATAAATCTTGCTGCGGTTACCTTCTATAAGGCCGGATATATCATCCGTCATTTCGCAATGTGCCGGTATAAACACGGTTTTATTGTTTTTTCCGTCGTTCAGAAGCGTAAGCTTATCAAGTGTTTCAAGTTGCGCACCGATATCATAGAGAAAAAATATATGGTACTTAGATGTGGTGATTTCACTGACAAGTGAATCCGCAAGAAAATATACATCGTCGGACGTCTTTATACCTATCATGTCAAAGGCATGTCCCGGCAGTTCAAAAAGTTCAAGCCCGGCAGGCAGATTTTCCGCAGCCTCAAGCACTTCCTCCGTGGGCTTTGCAAGAAAAAACTTTGAGCAAATCTCGCTTATGGGATATGCTCCGTAAACAAATGTCGCGTTTAACAAAGGATTTTCACATACCGTTTTAGACACTCCATAGGCAAGTATTTTGCACCCGGTACGGTCTTTAAGCAACTTGTTTCCGCCCACATGATCAGCATGATAATGTGTGCAGATTACGCCCTTTACGGTCCATCCCCTTTCATTCACAGCCTTAAGAATCTTCTTTCCGGTATCCGAATCGATTCCCGAATCGATAACCCATACATCGCTTTCATTTTCAAGAAAAAGACCGATATTCGTCGCATTCTTTATGAAAAATGTTTTTTCTCCTACCTGTTCAATCTCAAACATACTGTATCCCTCTTACCGGCTTAATTATTTTTTTCTTATTTATTCCGTCTTATTATTCTGTTTTCATCAATTCTTCAATTATTCGGTTATATTTTCATTCCGCCGTCAAAGGCTTTTATCTTAAAAAATAATTTTCGGCAAATCCGAATCGACTATATTTAGTATAAGAAAAAAAACAAGGTAGTCAAGTTTATGTATACATAATTCTGGCGAGCAACGACGACATTATAAACGATGTAATATCCGCCGTCAGCGCTGCCGGCACGGTATAACGTATTTTTTTGATATTAACCGCTCCGTAATATATTGCAATTGCATAAAACGTAGTCTCCGTTGAGCACATCATTATTGAAGCCGCCCGTTCTATCGGATTGTCAACGCCGTATTCCGTCAAAAGGCTCTGATACATTGAAAACGAACCGCTGCCTGACACGGGACACAGCAACGCAAGCGGAGAAACCTCCGGTGGGATTCCGAAAAAATCCGAAACCGGCCGCAAAATATTCACAAGTATTCCGAGCGCCCCCGACGTTCTCAGCATGGAAACGGCAACTACAAGGGCAAGAAGAGGTGGCAATATATCCACCGCTGTTTTCATGCCGTCCCTCGCTCCCTCGACAAAGCTGTCAAATACATTGACATGCATAAAAAGGCCGTAAAGAACTATACCGCATATCATAATCGGTATCACAAGAGCACCTATTATACTCACTTACACACCCTCTTCAAAACGGCAGTCATGAAAAGGCCGGCCGAAAGAGCAACGGCACTTGCGGCTATGGACGCCGGCAGAATATCCATAGGCACCCTTGCACCCGCCTCCTGACGAAACATCGCAATCGTAGTGGGAATAAGGTGCAGGGACGCCGTATTTATAACTACAAAGCGTATCATATCATCTGTCGCATAATTATTTTTGCCGCCGTCCTCATACAGCCTTTTCATTGCCTCTATGCCGAGCGGGGTGGCTGCACTGCCCAGCCCCAATAAATTTGCCGTGATATTCATTGAGATTGCTTGCCCTGTGTCCGACCCGGGGTCGGTATTCGGAAACAAAAGTCTCAAAACCGGAGATAACAGTCGGGCAAGCTTTTCAGTCAGCCCCGCCCTCTCGGCAATACGCATGACGCCGCACCAGAGCATCAGAACCGATAACAGTTCTGTTGCAATCGCAACCGCGTTTGCCGCGGCGTCCGTTATACCGTCTGACAATGTTTGCATATTTCCCATAACCAATGCGGAAAAAAATGAAAAGACAAGCATCGTTGTCCATATATAGTTCATCATCGCCGGTTTCACCCCTCTTTCATTGAATATATGGTTTTTTCAAAAATATTATGTATTAGTTTAGTTGACTATTTTTGACAAATTAAGTATACTGAACATAGATGCAAAGAAAATCTTTTCGCATCAGCAAATTACAAAGGGTTGTGTTAAGTATGAAATCAACTGGGGTTGTACGTCATATTGACGAAGCAGGAAGACTTGTTCTCCCTAAGGAACTCCGCCGTGAGTTCTCTTTAGTTGGCGAAAATCCTGCCGTTGAGATCTTTACCGACAAAGACACAATAGTTCTCCGTAGGTATGCTCCTGCGTGTGTCTTCTGTGGCTCACTTGACGACGTTTTCGAATACGAAGGCGTAAAGGTTTGCGCAGAGTGCGGTAAGAAGATTGGCAAGATTGCTAAGTAATCTGCTTGTCAATTTGATCAAACACAAACAACAAACGTGCTTTTTGAGGTTTTTCTTCAAAAAGCACGTTTCCTTTTCTCGTTATGTCAAATCTTTAAGAGTTTTTCTCTCAAAAACTTTATTTCGTTTTTATCAAGCCTTTATCGCATTCTTCAAAGCTTCAACTTCTTTTTTATCCGTGATATCAAACATATCCAAAGCACTTTCAAATGAATGACCCTTCTGAATGAACTTTTTTATAAGCTCAAATCTGCCTTGTGCAAGGCCTTCTGCTT
>UQZY01000025.1 GCA_900545655.1 uncultured Oscillospiraceae bacterium | reverse complement strand
GAAAGGAAGATTAAAATAATGAACACAACACTCGTTATTATGGCAGCCGGAATAGGAAGCAGATTCGGGGGAGGAATAAAGCAGATTGCTCCCGTGGGACCCAGCGGAGAGATAATCATTGATTATTCCATACATGACGCTGTCGAAGCTGGCTTTGACAAAGTGGTTTTTGTTATAAGACATGATATCGAAAAGGACTTCAAAGAGGCAATCGGAGACAGGATTTCAAAGAAGGTAAACGTTGAATACGCTTTTCAGGAGCTTGACGACCTGCCGGCAGGCTTCACGAGGGGAGAGCGCACAAAGCCGTGGGGTACGGGACAGGCTATTCTTGCGGTAAAGGATATCGTCCATGAGCCGTTTGCCGTTATCAATGCAGACGATTACTACGGTAAGGAGGGCTTCAGGCTCATACATGAATGGCTTGTAAGCGGAGCGTCAGAAAAGACGGATAAATATCATTTCTGTATGGCAGGCTTCCGTCTTGCAAACACTCTCTCCGACAACGGCGGCGTTACAAGAGGTGTGTGCAAGGAAGAGGACGGCTTCATGACAGAGATAGTTGAAACCTCCAATATCGAAAAAATTGACGGAAAGGCTGCCGTACGTCACGGGGACGAGATAAAATACTACGCTGACGATGTACTCGTTTCCATGAATATGTGGGGTATAGGCTCGGAATTTCTCGGTATGCTTGAGGACGGCTTTAAGGAATTCCTTACAAGACTTCCGTCGGATGACATAAAATCAGAGTATTTACTTCCGATAATTATAGGTGAGCTTGTTTCGTCGGATAAGGCGGACGTACGTGTTCTTCCGACTGACGACAAGTGGTTCGGCGTTACATATGCCGAGGACAAGGAGACTGTTATAGAAGCTTTCAGGGAGCTTATAAAGAACGGAGTTTATCCGGAAAACATTAAATAAAAGATACAGGCAGTACAGGCTTTTTATTATAGGTTATTTCAGGTATTTCAGGTGGGAACTTTGGCGCATTTTTTTAATGTTTTAAAAGAAAAAGTAAAAAAGCTGTTTGAAGCAATCAGAACCTCAAGGAAGGTTCAGATAGGAATAGCGATTACATTGTTCATCATTGTAGTCGTTGTTTCCGTTGTGATTGTTGTAAGGGGTCATGAGAAAAAGGCGGTGTTTGAGCCGAGCACAGAGTCTACCGCAAAGGCGACTACGAATGCCACGACCGCAACCGAGCCGGAAACTACAACCGACCCTTATGAAAAGTATGTGAGTATTTCCGCAGAGAGCATACAAAATGATCTGCGTATAAAGTTTTACAATCATGACGGAAAGCTTTTTACGGGCGTTGAGTTCAGAGTGTCTCTTACTCCGGTTTCCGGGGGCAAGACAGTCATATATGCGGCTACGGAAAAGGACGGAAAAATAAATATCGCAAAACTTCCCGCCGGAAAGTATAAGCTGAAGCTTACGGAGCCTTCGGACTATACCTGCGAAAAAGAGGAGTACGAGGTTACCGTAAAGGCAAAGCTTGAGTATAAGGTCATAAAGCACGTTAAGGACGACGCAAAGAAAGAGTCGGAGATAAACGTTGCAAAGGAAGCACCTAAGGCTGAAAGGCCGCAGGAGCAGGTGCTTAAGGATACCGTTGAGTATGTGACCTCAGGCTCTTTTACGGTGAAGGAATACGTCAGAGTTTTGTTTTCGGATATTATCAAGCCGGAGGAGCTCGTAACCGACCCGTCTGTCGAGCCGTCCACCGAACCGTCCACCGAACCGTCCACCGAACCGTCATCGGAGCCGTCATCAGTGCTGTCTCCGGAGCAGTCATCAGCCGTGTCGGCGTCTTCGGAAGTGAAGCAGTCGGATAAAAAGGTGCAAAAGGAAAGGCTTGTGGATAAGTCAGGCAATGAGCTTTTTGTAAAGAGCGGAGACGAATATATCGAGGCTTTTTCGGATGATTATGACGAAGAAAAAGAGTTTTTCAGGTATACTGATGTAGTGAAGTATACGGGCTGGCAGACGATAGACGGAGACACGTATTATTTTGACAAAAACGGAAAACCCGTGACCGGAAAACAGGTTATAAACGGCGCGGCGTATACCTTCACCTCAGAGGGTAAGTTGCCGAAGGGAGCGGGAGTTCTCGGTATTGACGTTTCAAAGTATCAGGGAACTATCGACTGGACAAGGGTTAAAAATTCCGGAATAAAATTTGTTATTATAAGGTGCGGCTATCGCGGCTGGGGCTCGGGCGTTCTTGTAAGAGACCCGAACTTTGACAGTTATATCAAAGGTGCTGAGGCAGTCGGATTAGACGTCGGTATATACTTTTTCTCTCAGGCGATAAATGAGAAAGAGGCGGTTGAGGAGGCGAGCTTTATCGTCGAATGCGCCAAGGGTCACAACGTGAAGCTTCCTCTTTTCATAGATATCGAAACCTCCGGCGGAAAGGGAGACGGGCGTGCCGACAAAATAAGCTATGCGCAGAGAACCGCTGTTGCAAAGGCTTTCTGTCAAACCGTAAAGAATTCGGGCTACAGGGCCGGCGTATACGCAAACAAGAACTACCTTACGACAAAGTTTGATGCGAGCCAGCTTTCGGGATATTATATCTGGCTTGCGCACTACGTTGAAAAGACAAACTATAACGGCAAATACGATATCTGGCAGTATTCATCAAAGGGTTCCGTGCCCGGTATTTCCGGCAATGTAGACATGAATCTTGCGTATACCATTTATTAGGGCTTATTGACTTTCCGGAAAAGCAGCAAATAACGGAAAAGGAATTTCAATCGGCTACACAGAAAAAGAAGAAGCATACCAGTATCAGGTTTTAAGATTGTATTTTTGTCGGTGCTTAATTTGATTTTTCTGATTTGACCGATGTCTTTTCAGGTATAAAAGGTATCTTGAACTATAATCAGAAGAATATTTTAATAAGCTTCAAAGGTCGAAAAAAACAGGTGCCCTCGGCACCTGTTTTTTGCTGTCGTCAATTTGGTTTTGTAAGGCCTTTATTTATTGATTCTTTTATATTTTCAACAATCTGAGATGTTTTTTCGGAACTCTGCTCGGTTTTTCCCTCGTTTACAAACTTGCCTGCCTTATTGGTAACGTCCGCAGGTACGGTAAAGTTTATGTCGTCTATGATTCTGTCTCCGGAGATATAATCACAGTATAGGAAAAGTCTGTCCTCTTTAGGACTGTTTATGTGGTCAAAGGGATAGCAGGTGTAGAAGATAGCCTGTTTTATAGGCTCACGTATAACCGCAAAGTCGAAATCATCCTTGTTGATAACCTTGATTTCCGAAATACGGTATGTGTAGTCGCCGTAAGGCATCTGAAGGGTTATCGTCATACCTATCTCGGCCTTTTCAAAGCCTTTAAAGACCGTCAGACAGTGGCCTGCTATTATAGGAGGGGTTGAGTAACCGGGTATGCTGCTCGTTCTGTGAAGTCCCGCGCCAATGTTCAGGCATTCCTCCGTCGTTCCGAAAACAAGGCTGCAATTTATACCCATGTCATCCGAAACAACTCGGCCAATTATCTGTTTTATGCGGAAGTTCGTGTCGATATCCGAAAGAACAACGTAGGGGGAGGTCGTTGACACAGGAAGAGTTGAAGTCTTTGTCGCAGGCTCCGGCTCGGGTTTTTTCTGTGTGCTTTTCTTTATGAGCACCGCACCGGTAACGGCAACGGCAATAACCATAATTGCGATGACCGTGCCGATTATTATTTTTCTGACTTTGCTTTTATTTTCAGCCATATGCGTTCTCCGCTTTCATGAAAAATTCATCTATAAAATTTTACAGGATAAGTTTTACGTTGTCAATTTTTATGATATAGTATTTTTAGTTATTTTTAATTCGGTAATAAACCCGGCAGTAAATTCGGCTATAAACTCAGTAATAAACCAAGCAATAAACTCAGTAATAAAATCGGCTATAAACCCGATAATAAACACGGCAATAAATTCAGTAATTAACAAGCTGAAAAACAGTAAAATAAAGAGGAACGGTTGCGGATGAAAAAGGAAAACCTGTATATCTCGACAATGGCGTCGGACGCAAAGGAAACTGCGGAAAGATACGGACTAGGAATAGAGCTTGCCCAGTTTTGTACTGCGTGGAATATGGACCTTAAGTTTAAATACATCGACCCGCTTGTAAAAGAAACCGTGAAAAACGTTGATCGCATAATTCTTCATGCGCCCTTCAACGAGTTGAGCCCTGTGGCTATCGACCCCCTGGTTCTTGAAGTGACGGAAAAAAGAATAAGGCAGGCGGCAGAGCTTTGTGTACGTTACGGTGCGAAGAAAATGGTCTTTCATTCCGGATACACAAGTCATATGTACTATAAGATATGGTACGAGCCACAGGCGGTTAAGTTTTTTAAGAGGGTTATGCCTACGCTGCCGGGGGATTTTACAGTTGTGCTTGAAAATGTATTTGAGGACGAGCCGAATCTCCTTATGAATGTCATAAAAGAGGTAGACAGCGAGAGGTTAAAGCTTTGTGTGGACGTCGGACACGTGAACGCCTCCCTAGGCTTTGCCCACAGGATAAAAACGAACAGAATAGGAGAGGATATCTCCTCCGGGTGCAGGGATGTGTACGAATGGATTGAGAGAAGCGCGCCGTATATCTCACATTATCATATACATAACAATTACGGAGAAAGGGATACGCACAATGTACTCGCGGACGGAACTATAGACATGAAGAGTTTGTTTTCGCTTATAGACACTCTTACTCCGGACGTCACCTGTACTCTTGAGCTGTCAGACGCCGGGGAATCCGTGAAGCTGCTTATGACGGAAGGCTTTATTCAAGGCAGTTGAAATTCTTAGCGGTGAAATTTTTAAGCAATTATGTATTTTAGGCAGGTAAGCTTTGAAATAAGAGGTAATGAGAAAATGACTAAGAATGAAAGTGAACTGAAAAGGGTAATAGCCTCTGTGGGAGGCCTTGACAGGGAAGCAATGGATGCGGCTGAAAAGCGTCAGGCAAGACTTGCGAAGCCGCCGGGCGCACTCGGACGACTGGAGGACTTGTCCGTTCAGCTTGCCGGAATTACCGGTAAGGTTCATAACAGTATGGACAAGCGTGTGCTGCTGGTTTTTGCCGCCGACAACGGAGTGGTTGAAGAGGGTGTCTCCTGCTGTCCTCAGCTTATAACCCTGCAGCAGACGATAAATCTCACAAGAGCAAAAACCGGTGCGGCTACGCTTTGCAAGCACTTCGGTGTGGAGATACACGTCTGCGACGTCGGCGTATACACCGACATAAAAGAGCCTGCGGTTATAAACAGGAAGATAGCGTACGGAACAAACAATATGGTAAAGGGTCCTGCCATGACGCGGGAGCAGGCGGTTGAAGCTCTTATGACAGGTGTTGAGATGGTCGAGACTTACGCAAAGGATGCAGACGCTATAGGTATAGGTGAGATGGGTATAGGGAACACCACTACATCTTCGGCAATTCTTGCATTTCTTACGGATTCGGACGTTGAGGACGTCACCGGAAAGGGCGGCGGCGTGACGGACGAAAGCTTCAGACGGAAAAAGGAAGTCATAAAGACTGCCATTGAAATAAACAAGCCCGACAAGGGAGATATCATTGACGTTATCTCTAAGATAGGCGGATTGGATATCGCCGCAATGACAGGTGCGTTTATTGCCGCCGCCGCGAACAGAGTTCCCGTTGTCATAGACGGATTTATCTCGGTTGTTGCGGCACTCTGCGCCGTGCGTATGTGTCCGACGGTAAAGGATTACCTTGTACCCTCACATGCATCGTTTGAGATAGGCTACAGGATTGCTATTGAAGAGCTTGGTCTTTCTCCCATGCTCCTTCTTAATATGAGACTCGGAGAGGGCAGCGGCTGTCCCCTTGCTATGGAGGTACTGGGTGCTGCGTGCGCAATAATAAACGACATGGCGGATTTTGACCATGCCGGAATTGACGATGAGTTCCTTGTCGAGATACGTGAGGGAGACAAATATACTGTTGAGGGAAAAAGCTGATGAGAGTTTTTATTTCCGGGGGCTGTAAAAACGGCAAATCCATGCTCGCACAGCGTATTGCGGTAAAGCAGGGCGCCCCTCTTTATTACATCGCCACCATGATTCCTTATGACGACGAGGACCGTGCGAGGATACGCAGGCACCTGAAGGAGCGTGAGGGCTGGGGCTTTGAAACCATCGAGTGCGGAAAGAATATTCTGAGCGCACTTGACGGCTTGCCGAGGAATAAAAACGGCAGGACAGAGGGCTCGTTTCTTCTTGACAGCGTGACGGCGCTTCTTTTAAACGAGATGTTTTCTGAGGGTGTTGCAAAAGAGGGTGATATCTCTGCCGGAGAACGCTGTGCAAAAGAGCTTTGCGAGCTTGCGGACAGGGTGGAAAATATCGTCTTTGTCAGCGACTTTATGTACTCGGATGCAGCCCTCTATGACGGATACACCGAGAACTACAGGAGGGCACTCGCCGCAGTTGACAGAGCTCTTGCAGAGCGCTGCGAATCGGTTGTAGAGGTGTGTGCCGGAAATAAGATTTACTATAAGGGGCGTGAGTGGGAATGAATAAACTGAAAAAAATTCTCAGGGCGTGCGGTATGTCCATGACCATGTTCTGCGCTATTCCGATGCCGTTTCATTCGTGGGATGATGAGTCACGGCCTCTGATGACTGCCTGTCTGCCTGTTGCGGGCCTTGAAATCGGCGCAGTCTGGGCACTTCTCTGTTATATACTTCAAAGGCTGACGGCGCTGAGTATCCTTCCGCACGCTTTGGCGGCGGGAAGCTTTGCCGTTTATCCTTTCCTTGTTACGGGATTCATGCATCTCGACGGATTTATGGACGTTACGGATGCCGTGAAATCCTGCCGTGACCTTGAAAGAAGGCGAGAAATCCTCAAGGACTCAAGTGTCGGCGCATTTGCGGTCATAGCAGTTGCGATAGTTCTTGTTATGAACTTTGCCGCTTCGATGAGTCTTTCGTTTAAAGAAAATATCCCCGTTCTTATCTTTATTCCCATACTTTCAAGGTGTTGCTCGGCTCTTGCGGTCACGGTTCTCCCCACCATGGAAACGAGTCAGTTCTCCGGCAGGTACAGGGAGGGGATAAAGAAGAGCCACGTGGTGAGCCTGTGTGTGACAGCCGTTGTCGTGTGTGTGCTTGCGGCTGTAATTTGTAAGGTATATGCCACAGTTCTTGCAGTTGTGCTTTTGGGTTACGCGGCGGCACTTGGAAGAGCATATAAAAATCTTGGGGGAATGAACGGAGATATCGCCGGATATTCGCTCACGATTTCCGAGCTTTGCGGAGTTTGTGCATACGCGCTCGTAACTCCTGTCATGAATTTTTTGGGGTGATCATATGAATTTTATCATAGGCGGCGCATATCAGGGGAAGCATGAGCTTGCGCAAAAAAAATTCGGTATAACGGATGATGAGGTTTTTATTTGTACATATAACCCGGAAAATGACCCGAAAAACCGTGACGGCGCCGAAAAAAACAGCACGGCGGAGGGGATAGACTTTTCACGGCGATGTATATGCCATGTAGAACGTTTTGCTCTCTCCTGCGTAAAAAACGGTATTGAAGCAAGGGAATATTTTGACGAGCATAAGTTTGAATGGGCGGATTCCGTGATTATTTGCGATGACATTTTCTGCGGCGTTGTTCCGATAGATGCGGATATGCGAGCGTGGCGTGAGATGTGCGGAAGACTTTGTACATATCTCACAAAGGAAGCGGATACGGTTACACGTGTTTTCTGCGGATTGGAGCAAAAACTGAAATGAAGCGAATTCTTTTACTGAGACACGGCTCTACAGAGGCCAACGAAAGGTTTCTCTACTGCGGACGAAGTGACATAAGCCTCACAGATAAAGGAAAAAAATATCTTCAAAGCAGGGCGTTAAGCTATCAAAAAAAGCTCAATTCGGATGAAAAGGAGAACTCTGTAAATGTAAAATACTTTACAAGCGGCATGAAACGTACCGACGAAACCCTTAAAATACTGTTTGATACACGCAGCTACGAGCGTTTGACGGATTTTAAGGAGATGAATTTCGGTATTTATGAAATGAAATCTTATGATGAGCTTAAAGACCGACCCGACTACAGGGAATGGATAAGCGGTGACTTTTATTCCAATATTCCCGTCGGCGGTGAAAGCGGAAATCAAATGAAGAAGAGGGTTCTGAGAGCTTTTGATAAGCTTACGGCGAAGCTCGGGGACGAGCCGGAGAATACGGTTTATGTTCTTGTGTGTCACGGCGGTGTTATTGCTGCGATAATGGAATATCTTTTTGTAAATGAAGACAGAAATCTTTACGAATGGCAGCCGAAACAGGGATGCGGCTATCTTCTCTTTATGGATGAAGCAGAAAAAAGTGACGCGGGTTTTTCCCGCTTCACGGAATTTTCATAAGCGTGTTTTTAAACAGCGGTACTTGTCCTGCTTTTAGGAATACCATGTGCAAAGATAATAAAATAAAATTCATCTTATCCCGTGAGATTCAGTATGTCTCCGATTGAAAATTCCGGAAACAGGCATGTGTTTATTGCAAGTGAGATGAGCTTTGCGGCGCGGGACACGAGAAGATCGATATCCTTTGGCGTTACTATAAGACCGGAAAAGCCTTCTTCTCGTGTGATTTCAGCTTGTCGGTCGGTATATTGTTCAGTGTGCAGCTTAGTCTGCTGATCAGTATGCAATTCGGATTGTTGTTCAGTTTGCAACTTAGACTGCTGTTCAGTATGCAATTCGGATTGTTGTTCAGTGTATGACTTAGATTGCTGTTCAGTTTGTCGGTCGGATTGTTGTTCATAAGGCTTTGCCTGTGAAAAGGTGCTTTCAAGAAGGCTTTCAACTGAAATCACAGTTGGCACGCCTATGGATATGACGGGGATACCCATGGTATCCCTGCTTATTTGCGGCCTTTGGTTGCCGATACCGGAGCCGGGTGCAACCCCGGCGTCGGTTATTTGTACGGTACAGCCGAGGCGTGACAGCTCCCGAGCCGCAAGAGCATCCACGGATATGATTGCAGAGGGAGATACAAGCTCTGATACGGACTTTATGACGTCGCTGATTTCAATTCCGGTTTGACCGAGGACGCCCGGCGCGATGGAACTTACACTTCGAAGTCCGGAAAGACCGATATCCTCAGTGATACGTGAGTTAAGATGTCTCGTTGCAAGAATTTGTGAGGTGACGAGCGGTCCCAAAGCGTCTGCGGTTATATCTCTGTTGCCAAGACCGGCAACAAGTATATCTCCGTCATCGGGTAAAAGCTTTTTTAACTCGTCGCAGAGAGAAAAAAGACGGTCGTCGGTTACTTCGCCGTCCTTTCCGAACGGGGGAACCTCTACGGTGACATATCTCCCTTTCGGTTTATCGAAAAGCTTTTCGCCTTTTTCATTCAATATATCTATGACGGTGACAACGGAAGCTTCATTTTCCTTAATCTCTGTTTTATAACCGTCATTTCCGGTTTTTGACGCGGTGATATCCTGTAAATTTTCAATTGCCAGGTCTGTTCTCGTTACGCGGTTTTCGGCGGCTTTTTCATACATTTTTCCGTGCCCTCCTTCAGATAAAAAAGTTATTGCATTTTAAAGAATTTAGTGTTAATATATTAGACTGTAACGACTAAGGGGAGGTGTAATTATGCCTAACATCAAATCAGCAAAAAAGCGTGTAATCGTAAATGCATCTAAAGCTCAGAGAAATAAGTCAGCAAGTACAGCACTTAAGACTGCTATCAAAAAAGCAAATGCCGCTATTGAAGCAAATGCAGAAAATAAGGACGAGCTTGTAAAGGCAGCTATCAAGAAGATTGACCAGGCTCAGGCAAAGGGTATTCTTCACAAGAACAACGCTGCTCGTAAAAAGTCAGCTCTTGTAATAAAGGCTGCAAAGTAATTTCATATGCAGAGTGTAAAACGACGTCTTTTTGGACGTCGTTTTTTTTTATATTACTTCTTGCTGCTTTGTATGGGTCGTTTTTTAAAAAACTATTTTGATTTGGACTTTGCAAAAAGCGAAATAATGAGTCCGAAAACAAATGCCGCCGTTATGCCGACTGAGCCGGAGGACAGAGGGCCGTAAAATATTCCGAGAAAGCCTTTTTCTTTTACTGCATTTTTTGTACCCTGTGCGAGAAGATTCCCGAAGCCTGTAAGAGGCACGTTTGCACCGCTTCCCGCAAATTCGGCAAACGGCTCATAAAGTCCGACTGCCCCGAGCACCACTCCAAGTACCACAAACAATACAAGTATCTTTGCAGGGGTGAGTCCCGTAAGGTCTATGAGAAGCTGGCCTATAACACAAATCAGACCTCCGAAGATAAAAGCTTTTATAAAAATCATATCTCTTTCCTCTTTCCCTTTTCTTTTGTTTCCTCCTGTTTTCCCTATCGAAAATAAATTCTGAAAAATCATCCCTCCAGCAAAACCGTGTGAGCAATCCCCGGGACCGTATTTCCCTGAAGAGGCGAAACTGTTGAAATGAGTGCGCCTGTACCGACAAACAGAACTTTTTTCAGGGAGCCCTCGTTCAAAAGGCGCAGGATATACGTCGAAACGACAACGGCACTGCACCCGCAGCCGGAGCCTCCGGCGTGAACATCCTGCTCCTTGTTATCAAAGATAAGGACGCCGCAGTCCTCGTGTATATCCGAGATATCACAGCCCTTTTCTTCCTGTAACAGTTTTATGAGCAGCTCACTTCCCGTGTGTCCGAGATCTCCTGTCAGTATCATGTCGTAGTCCTTCGGTGATGTGCCGGTATCTTTTAAAAAGTTATATATGCTGTCTGCCGCTGCCGGAGCCATTGCGGCTCCCATGTTATTTTCGTCCGTTACACCGTAGTCGATTATTTTACCGAGTCTGAAAGCAGTTATACGCGGTCCCTGTCCGTGATCTGAAACCACGAGCGCACCGGCTCCGGTCACTGTCCTCTGAGCTGTCGGAGGTCTTTGACCTCCGTATTCAAGCGGTTGGCGAAATTGCTTTTCTGCCGAGCAGAAATGCGATGAGGTCGCGCAAACCGTATTTTCCGCACATCCGCTGTCCACCAGTACGGCAGACAGCCCGAGAGCCAGGGCAAATGTAGAGCATGCGCCGTACAGTCCGCAAAAAGGTATCTTCATGTCCTTTATGCTGAAGCTTGAGCTCATACATTGATTCAAAAGATCACCGGAAAGAATAACATCAATATCACTTTCGGCTTTGCCGCTTTTTTTAAGAACCGTTTCAACGGCTTTTTTGTGGAAAGCGCTTTCTGCACTTTCCCAGTTGTCTTTTTCCATATCTTCTTTAAGAACATAATCAAATTCGGACCGAAGCGGTCCTTCTCCTTCCGTCTTTCCCGCAACACCCGCACCTGCCGTAGCCACGGGCGGCTTTTTAAAAATAAATGTTTCACCTTTTCTTTCAGCCATCTGAAATCATCCGTTTCGTTTATTTATTTAAATATATAAAGCAGCAGTCCGTAAAGCACTGCCGAGCTGCAGCCGTATACTATGACCGGTCCTGCTATTTTGAACATATTTGCGCCTGTTCCCATTATCCTTCCCTCGGTTTTGAATTCCATAGCCGGGGATACAACCGAATTCGCAAAGCCCGTTATCGGTACGATGGTTCCGGCTCCCGCAAATTTTGCAATTTTATCAAAAACACCCGTGCCGGTTAAGATTGCGGTTATGGCTATAAGGATAAGAGAAACAAATGCTTTCGCCCTCTCGTCGCTGAAGCCGTATTTCAAAAACGCCTCACGGATTATTTCTCCGATAAGGCATATGAGCCCGCCTACGAAAAAAGCGCCGGCACAGTCCTTAAGAACCGGAGATTTCGGATTGGTTTCCTTTATGAGCCTGTCATAATCATCATTTGACATCTTCACGCTGTCACCTTCTTTTTGACTTTAGTATTTACAGCAAAGCTTTATATATTCGGCAGAATTATCGAAGCTGCTTTTTCATATACTTAAAATAGTTTTGTTTTAAGTGGATGTGATTAAATGAAGGCTAAAAGAAAAATGCGAAATACAATGATTCTTTTGATGCCGGCTCTTATCATCGGCGTTGCGATAAGCTTCGGAAGTAAGCTTCTTAACGGTCTAGGAAATGCAACCCTTGTGCTTGCCGGCTCTCAGGTGCCTGCCGGGGGTATGAGCACTTTGTTTGATGAGCTTGAAGGAAAATCCGATGAGGAGATACAAAGGGATATTGATGCGCTTGATATCCCGAAGACGACCGAAAAGGACAATCAAAGCACGGTGATTTCATCCGGAAAAAGCTCTTCGGGACTTACAAGCTATGCCTCAAACGAAACTCCGTCAGACATCAAAAAGCTTATTGAAAAGGCAAAAACGGAGCAGGCAAATGCGAAAAAGGACGGAGAGATAAGAGAGATGACATACGGAAGGGCAAATGCATCCGACGTCTATGAAAACGTATATGTAAAAAATGTAAACCCAAAACACGGTATAGATATAAAAGCGTGTCTTTCCGCAAAGGCAAAGCTCAGCACGAATACCGCGGAGCCGATTGTACTTATCTACCACACGCATACGACGGAGGCATATGAAACGCTTGACCGCGGGTACTACAGCAATACCTTCGGTACAAGAAGCTCCGATCCCGCAACAAATATGGTTCGGGTAGGTGACGCGCTGTGCGAGCGCCTTTCGGCGGCAGGGTATACCGTCATACACGACAGGGAGATACATGATACCTCATACACGGGCTCTTACGGCCGCTCCAGGGAGGCGATAGAGAACTATAAAAAACAGTATCCCGGACTGCAGGTTATAATCGATGTACACAGGGACGGGATAAAAAATTCCGACGGAACGAAAACAAAACCCGTAACCACGATAAACGGCAAAAAATCCGCTCAAATAATGATTATTGCCGGTTGTCAGGACGGTCCCGTGACGGAATTCCCGGGGTGGCAGGACAATTTGAATTTTGCGGTACAGCTTCAAAAGCACGCAGAGGATCTTTATCCGACTCTTATGAGGCCTATATTTTTCAGTCCCCGAAAATACAATATGGATACATCGCCGTGCGGCGTATTACTTGAATTCGGCAGCGATGCAAACACCCTTGACGAGGCCGTTTATGCAGGCGCTCTTATGGGGGACGCACTCGCCTCGCTTCTGAATGACTATAAGGGTTGAAATCCTGATTTTAAGAAAAAGAGGTAGAAGGAATGGAAAAAATAAGAAGAAGATATCTCCTTACGCTGACCGCGATAACGTGCGTTACCTGTCTTGTGTCCGGTATCATCATTGCGGAGAAAAATACCGAGTATATGTGCTTCGGTGAGAAGTTTTCGACGGTGAGCGTGCACGACCTAAAGGAAAACTTGTGTTATAATTGGTGCCGTGATATACTGAATTCAATATTTTAAACTTTGCATAAACACTTAAAAAGGGGTAATCCCATGAGAATAAAACATAAACTGGAAGAGTATGTCAACGCGCTGAGAGAAGCAGGTATTCTGAACTATGCGGATGTCCGTGCGGAGCTTATGGATACATTCATAGACTGTGTGAGCTATGACACCAGAACTCTTTTCGGAACCTCACTCTTTATCTGTAAGGGCGCACATTTCAGGGAGGAATTTCTTGAAACTGCCGTGCAGGGAGGCGCAGCTGCATACGTTGCGGAAAGTGTTCATAAAACCGACGCACCGTATATCATCGTAAGCGATATACGCTATGCCATGGTGATACTCGGAAGGCTGCACTTTGACTCCGTGACGGATAAGATAGAAACAATCGGGATTACCGGAACAAAGGGAAAGACCACAACCGCTTATTACGTAAAAAATATCATGGACAAATGGCTTGCCTCAAAGGGAGAAAAGCCCTGTGCTATGCTCTCGTCGGTTGAAAATTACGACGGTGTAAGCACCGAGGAGTCACACCTCACAACGCCGGAGGTCTTGGAGCTTTATCAGCACTTTCAAAACGCATATGACAGCGGTATAACGGAGCTTGTTATGGAGGTTTCCAGTCAGGCTTTAAAGTACGGAAGAGTTCGTGGTATGCATTTTGCCGTCGGCTGCTTTACGAATATCGGAACAGACCATATCGGTCCTGCCGAGCATATTGATTTTGAGGATTATTTTTCATCAAAGCTGAAGCTTTTTGACATGTGTGACGTTGCTTGCGTGAACACGGACGATGAGCGCTCCGACAGAGTCATTGAGCGTGTGAAGTCGCACGGAGATTTCTGCAAGCTCATAACCTACGGCTCACATCCGGAGGACACCGTATACTGTGAAAAAATTGAAAAGCGTGACGACGGTCTTTATTTCACGGTGAAGTCCGACCTCTATAACGGGGAGTTTTCTATAACCATGCCGGGACTTTTCAATGTATCCAACGCACTCTGTGCCATAGCCATAGCATACGTGCTTCGTATACCGCAGGAGTTTGTAGCGGAGGGTTTACGCACCGCGCGTGCAAAGGGACGTATGCTTGTTTTCGAAACAAAGGACAAGCAAGTTACGGCTATAGTTGACTATGCTCACAACAAAATGAGCTTCGAAGCTCTTTACAATTCTACAAAAAAAGAATATCCCGGCAAAAAGATAATCTCGATTTTCGGTGCACCCGGAAACAAGGCGCCGGGACGCAGGCGTGAGCTCGGAGAGGTGAGCAGTGCAAACTCCGATTACGTTTTTATCACCGAAGATGATCCCGCCGAAGAGCGGTTTATGGATATCGCAAAGACCGTGGAACAGTACGTAAAGTGTCCTCATGAAATTCTTGAGGATAGGGGAGAGTGTATAAAAAGGGCAATTCTTTCTCATGACGGACCGCGCGTTCTCCTTGTAATGGGTAAGGGAGAGGAAGATGTTATGAAACGCGGACTTAAGCAGGTCCCGTGTGTGTCGGATCCCGAAAACGTAAAGAGATACATTGCCGAGTACGACAAAGGAGAGAAAAGGCATGGGAATTGAAAATCTCACAAAGGAAAGCATAACTCAGCACGCAGAGGCAATGACAAAGGCCGAAAGGGATCTCGCGGATGCGATAAAGTGTATTGAGGATACCTGTGATTGGCTCAAGGAGGATTTTGCCGGACAGAATGAACTTGTGTGGGTACAAAATGTTCAGGCAACGAAAGTAACTCTTTATGATTTTCATGAGCTTGTGAAGAAGCAGGCGGAGAAGCTTTGCGCCATTTCAGAGCTTTTTGACGCAAATATCTGAGCTTAAAGCCGAGTGCGAAAGCTTATTTCGGCAACTTCGGTAAACAACAAACCAATAGAAAAAATAAAAGAGTTTCGCACATTTTTTTGTGCGGAGCTCTTGTCGTTTTTTTTGCGGTAGATTATAATAAATCATATTATATTTTGTTGTATAAATTGATGATTACATGGAAAATCGGGAAGAGGAAAACGGGCAGATGACACACAAGCAGGCGATACTATTACTTTCGGCAGTTACGGCTACAAGGGGAGCGGCATTTCTTTTTTCAAAGCTTGCGCTTCGCACAATGGATACGTTTAATCTTATGGGTATAAGATTTCTGCTGGGTTTTATCATACTTTTTCTTATTTTCGGAAAGAGAATAGTACAAAATTTCAAGTGGAAAACGCTCTGCTTCGGAGCAGTGCTCGGTGTTATATATACCGCTGTTATGGCTCTCGAGCTTACGTCCATAAAAACTACACCGACATCCACGACCGCCTTTCTCGAGCATCTTGCAATTATTTTCGTTCCCATAGCGGAATCGGTTATAAGGAAAAAACTTCCGAAGCCGGCTTCTGCCGTCAGTGCCTTACTTGCGATTGCCGGAGTTGCACTTCTTACTCTCTCGGGTAACGGATCGTTCGTCTTTACAAAGGGAGAGGTGTACGCGGTTATCTGTGCCGTGACGTTTGCGGTTGCCATTATTCTTACAGACCGTATGTCGCATACAGAGGACGGACTCATAATAGGTTTCTGGCAGCTGGGCTTCATGGGCGTATTCGGCTTTATCATATCCTTTTTTCTTGAAGCACCGAAGCTTCCCGGAACGGTCTTTGAATGGGGTGTTGTTTTGATTCTTGCCCTTGTTTGTACCGCATTCGGATTTGCCTTTCAGCCGGTTGCGCAAAGCGGACTTTCTTCAGAGGAGTCCGGTACAATCTGCGCTCTCAATCCCACAGTCGCAAGCATACTGGGTGCGACATTCTTGAAAGAACCGTTTTCACTTCAGTCCGTCATGGGCGCATTGCTCATCTTGAGCGGTCTTATCATAACGGGGAAATTCGGCGGAGATACCGATGAGGGTGAAGCTCCTTACAAAAACGCACCGAAAAAATCCGTACAAAAGATTTAAAGCCGTTTTAAGTTTAAGAATAATTTATGCTATGCATGATAGAATGCGGCGTTAATTTGCTTGAAAAAGAAAAAAGCAGAACAGCAACGACCGGTGAAAATCAGCAAAACATGATGAAAAATAAAACAGACGAAGCAGTGATAACTGATAAAAGAAAAAACGGAAAAAAGCAAAAGTGGCAAAAGCAAAAAACGTCAAAAGTAAAAGCGGCAAAAGTAAAAGCAGCAAAAGAAAAAGCAGCAAAAGAGGCAAGAAAAATGTTTGAAAATTTTTTACGGAGTGTATACCTGCCGAAGGAGAAGGTGGGTCTTTTACAAAAAGATTCTTTCAAGGCGGTTTATAAGTATTCAGACAGATTTTTCTACGGACAGTCGTTTGAATTTTCATACGACCTTGCAAGGATAAGTCTTTGCCTTGCGGTGGCGGCGATGAATCCGGACAGCCTCAAGGGTGACTATGAAAATGCTCCCGAAAATCTTAAAAGATTTCTTGAAAATCTCGGCTTTTCGGATTTTTATACCAATGAGGACTACAAAAGCAAGCCGAGAACAGACTCCTTTGGAGTCGGGATAGCGAAGAAGAAAATCCGTGTAGGGGGAAAGACTTACACGCTTCTCGCGGTCGGCTGTCGCGGAGGCGGATATGAGCTTGAATGGTGCGGAAACTTTGATATCGGCTCGGACGGAGACTTCGCAGGCTTTAAAGCTACGTCACAAATTGCTTTTGATTTTATAAATAAATACATTTATTACTATCATGTTTCAGGACCCGTTATTTTGTGGAGCGCAGGTTTTTCACGCGGCGGGGCGACCTGCAATATGCTCGGCGGTAAAATCGACACCCTGCTATCCTCCGGTCAGCAGCCGTTTGACGGCGTCACACTTGAAAAACGACACGCGTATTTTTATACATTTGAAGCTCCCCGCGGTGCGTGTTCGGAAAGCAGGTCAGCTGCCGTCTGCACAAACATCTTCAATATCATAAATGAAAACGACCTCGTGACATACGCCGCACCCTCCGCAATGGGGTTCGGGCGTTTCGGAAAAGATGTATTTTTGCCGTCTCGCGCAAACTGTGAAAAGCGCGATTATGAAAAAATACTGAAAAAAGTAAAAGACGAGATAAATATCATCTACAGCATGAACATAATGGCGCTCACACAAAATATCCTCGGCGATGTATTTATCACTCCTCCGAAATTCATAAGGAAGGAAACAAGATCCGTCGGAGATTTTTTGTCCGATTATATGCAAATTGTCTGTGATGAGGCAAACGGCAGAGAGGAAAGCCTTCCCGTGTTTTCGGCAATACAGCATATGCTATCCATCTTTTTTAAGGTTGACTCTGAGATGGCATCCGTAATTTTCAAGGAGTATACAAAACGCATTGCAAAAAATACGGATTCGTTTCTTTCCGGCATTTTTGACAACAATAACGATGCAAGGCTTAACGTCATGAGAGAGAACTTTTACATCGCCCTTAAGGACAGCGGTGTAACGGAAAAAACCGTTGAGGAGATACGAGAGGACATAAACACGGTTTTTGGCTTTTTTTCCAAGGTTGCAGATGATTATCCCTATGAATTTTCCGTGCTTACGCTGAATCTTCCGGCTGTTGTCTCGCCGCATGACTACGGACTTGAGCTCGCTTTTTTAAACGCACTTGATGAAGATTATTTTAAAAACGTATAAATAAACTTTATTTTGGCAGGTGAAGTATATGAAAAAGAAAAAAATCGACAATTCATGGTTCAAGGAGCTTTCCGTTTATCAGATATGGTGCCGTTCGTTTAAGGACGGCGACGGCGACGGTAACGGAGACCTTCTCGGGGTTCTCGAAAAGCTGGACTATATAAAAAGTCTCGGTGTGGACGCCATCTGGTTTTCGCCGATATACCCCTCTCCGAACGCGGATTACGGCTATGATATCTCGGATTATAAGGATATTCATCCGGATTTCGGAAACCTTGACCTTTTCAAAAAGGTGCTTGATGAGGCACATTCAAGGGGTCTTAAGGTTATAATGGACCTTGTTGTGAACCATACGTCCGACGAGCATTATTGGTTCAAGGAGAGCATGAAGGGTCCGGATAACCCGTATCATGATTATTATATCTGGCGAAAGGGAAGAGGCGGCGACTGCAAAAACGGAACGAATCCGCCCAATAACTGGCTCTCTATCTTTGAGGGCGGAGCTTGGGAGTACAACAAGGATATCGATGAATTTTATCTCCATGTTTTTGCAAAAAAACAACCCGACTTGAACATGGACAATCCGAAGGTTCGTGAAGAGGTAAAGGATATCATGCGCTTCTGGCTTGATCTGGGCGTTGATGGATTTCGAGAGGACGTTATCACGTTTATCTCAAAAAAAGAGGGACTTCCCGACGGCTTCCCCATACCTGTTGCCTGCGGAATCGAGCATTACAACAAGGGCCCGCATTGCCGTGAGTATGTCGATGAGTTCCGAAAAGATGTTATAAATAAATATGACTGCTTTGTCGTTGCCGAATCACCTATGACAAATTCAAAGGACGCAATCTCCTATACCTCGGGGAAAAACCGTCCCTTTGATATGATGATAAGCTTTGACCATATGAATGCAGACTGTTTTATGACGGACGCTATTCATACTCCGTTTTCTCTTCGAAAACTCAAAAAGGCGATGTCATCATGGCAAAAGAATCTTTACGGGAAGTCATGGAATGCCCTTTATATCGAAAATCATGATCATCCGAGGATAATCAGCCGCTACGGTGACGAGAAATTCCGAACGGAGAGCGGGAAGATGCTCGCGACTATGGCATATATGCAGAGCGGAACGCCGTTTATTTACCAGGGTCAGGAGATAGGAATGGTAAATAATCATCTTAAAAGTCTTGACGACTTTAAGGATGTTATGACCTTTAACAATGAAAAGATTTTCAGAAAATTCGGCGTGCCGCGTTTCCTCTACCTTAAGATTGCAAACAAGACGAGCCGCGAGAATTCACGCACTCCGGTTCAATGGGATGACACAAAAAATGCCGGTTTTACAACCGGCACACCCTGGTTCGGTGTAAACCCGAATTACAATGAGATAAACGTAGCGGCAGAGGAAGCTGACCCGAATTCGATTTTGAATTATTACAGGTGGCTTCTCAAGGTACGTAAAGAAAACAAAATCCTTATATACGGAAACTACAGAGAACACTGTAAGAGAAGCAAAAAAGTTTATTGTTACGAGAGAAATTACAAGGGTCAGCGCGCTCTTGTTGTATGCTCCTTCAGCAAAAAGCCGTTAAGGTTTAAGGCTCCTCACGGCTTTAAGCTTGATAGTAAAGCTCTTTTACTTTACACTTATAACGACGCAAAAGAAACTCACACGGACGCAAAAGAAATAACTCTCCGCCCGTATGAGGCTCTTGTCTACCTTTATAAGTGATAATCAAAGCTCGCGGTGCTCAAAGTATATGCTTTTTTCTCCGCTCTTGGAAGATTTGTTTTTCGGTAAGTCATCTATAGTTATAATTCCGTAGCTTCCTCTCATGACGGCACCCGGATTGAAGAGGTAAATACCGTCACGCTCCTCGTAAAACGGGCGGTGAGTGTGTCCGAAAAGAACTATCTGACGCTCATTGTTTTTTGCGTCCAGGAATATTTCCGACACACCGCTCTTTACATGCTGCTTAAAGCCATGTGTGATGTAAAACTTATAGCCGCATATATTTTCATACGTTGTAGTCGGCAACGACGACATAAGGTCGCAGTTGCCTTTCACGGCAAAGAACCTTTTGCGGGTTATTCCCGGAATTTCTCGGAGACTTAAGTCTATGTCATTTTCTCCGTCTCCGAGATGAATGATAATATCCGCATCTCTGTTATCATTCAGAATACTGTATACATATTCTTCTTTGCCGTGCGAGTCTGACAATACTAAAATTTTCATGGTGTTCTCCTTTTGACTGTAGGGGGATTAAAGCTTTATAATTACCATTACGGTAATTGTTTATAAATTGCTTATTTTTTTTGGAGGTAATTTTCATGAGTAAGAAAAAGAAGATTTTAATCATTGCAGCGGTTATTTTGATTGTTATCTGTGCTGTGATTCTTATTGTAACACTTACAGGCAAGACTGCAAAGCATGATAAAAATCTGAACTTGTCCGACATAAGCTCCATGACCCGTGATACGGATATGCCGATGATTATTTATGCCGATAAAGAAAAGGTATACATCGCCGATTCACAATTCGGCTTTGTCATTTACGACATGGCACAGAAAAAGGTCGTGGACAGATGTACCTATGACGAGATGAACGGTATATGTAAGGATGTCGGTGTTCTTGAGGCTATGGCTACGAACGACGGAAAGCACATTTATTTCGGCGAGCGTCTTGTCGGACTTTCGTGGGCGTACAATACGAAATCACAAAAGTATAAATCGCTCGGTAAGCTCAGCAAAGACATATACATACCGACGGCTATCGCCGCAGGCTACAACTCCGAGTATGATCAGTACTTCGACCTGAACTATGATATCTCAGACACAATAGGCGTACTTGATGATTCCTTTGTATACCTTCGTCTTGACAGCGAGGGAAAGCTTGAAAATCTCCAGCTCGTTCGCTGCTATAATGACAAGGACAAGCAGGACATAATGGATGTATTTAAATGATTTGAACGGATAAATTGAATTTTAATTGACTTTACTATTTTAAAAACTGTTAAGGGGGAAACCGCTGTGGTTAAACATATTATTTTATGGACTCTTAAGGACGAGCTGTCCGACAAAAAAAAGGAAGATGTAAAAAGCGGTATAAAGACGGGACTTGAAGGCCTTAAGGGCAAGATACCGGGTATGACGGAAATATCAGTCCGTATAGACTGCCTGCCTTCTTCAAACGCAGAGGTAATGCTTGACACAACCTTTGAAACTGTCGAAGCTCTTAAGGCTTACGGCATAAATCCTCTTCATGTTGCGGTTGCCGATACAAAAGTAAGACCGTTTACAAAGATTCGCTCATGCATGGACTTTGAGGTATAAGCCGCATCGGGCGTTACAAACTACGATAAGCAAGCTCAAACTTTATTGAATGGGTTTTGGTTACACTTGCGCTTGCAAAAATAAAAAATTATCGGAAAAGATCAAAAGAGGCTGTGGGGAGAGCATTCTTCATTACGGCCTCTTTTCGTTTTTCATCATATTGTAAGGAAAAACAAATTAAAAATCGATTTATGATGATTTGCATTTTTCCCAAAAATATGGCATATTATTAGTACAATATTTTGAAAGGACAGAGCATGTTAAGAAACAGAAACTACATTGAAGGAGCCCGAAGTGCTCTTGTTGAAAAGATTCGCGAGTCGACACTTTCGGTACTTCCCATAATCATAATAGTTGCCGTTTTAAGCCTTGGCTTTTTGCCATTGAGACCGGACTGCCTGCTGACGTTTTTTATAGGGTCGGTTATGATTATAGTCGGGATGAGCCTTTTCTCCCTCGGTGCGGAAAAGTCTATGACTCCCATCGGAAGTAAGATCGGAACGGCGCTTACCCGAACTAAAAATCTTCCGCTCATTCTCATAGTTGCATTCCTTTTAGGATTCGCCATAACGGTATCCGAGCCGGATTTACAGGTTTTGGCGGAAACAGTGCCGCACATAAGCAAGACAGCACTTCTCATCACAGTCGGCATCGGCGTCGGACTGTTTATGTCAGTATGTATGCTTCGCATTCTGACAGGCGGTAGCCTGCGCCTTATTCTCCTTGTTTGCTATACATTGATATTTATTCTTGCCGCTTTTACGGACAGAAATTATTTAAGCATCGCCTTCGACTCCGGCGGCGTTACCACCGGCCCCATGACGGTGCCTTTTATTTTAGCACTCGGTGTCGGTGTATCCAACATACGTCGCGATAAGCGTGCTGAATCAGACAGCTTCGGTCTTGTGGCATTGTGCTCAATCGGTCCAATCCTTGCAGTGCTCATTTTAAGCTTCTTTTATAAAGGACAGGGTACGGATTTTGTACAGACATACACCACCTTTGAAAACACATCCGAAATCGGTTATTCATACCTTAAATCCGGAGCTTTGTACATGAAGGAAATGGCTCTTTCACTACTCCCGATTGTTGTGATTTTTTTCCTTTTTCAAGTATTTTTGCTTAAGCTTCCGCGTCGAAACCTCTTAAAGATTTCTATAGGTATTTTCTATACATACATTGGCCTTGTTCTTTTCTTAACCGGTGTCAATGTAGGCTTTTCCGCCCTCGGTACAGAACTCGGTTCACTGATGGTATCAGAGGGAAAAACAGCTCTTTTGATTCCTCTTTCCGGTATCATAGGCTGGTTTATCATTTCCGCTGAGCCGGCTGTCGGAGTGCTTGAAGAACAGATAGAGAGTGTAAGTGCCGGAGCAATACCCGGCAAGGTGATAAAGTACAGCCTTTCTGTTGCCATAGCCGTGGCTCTGATGCTTGCGACTGTTCGTGTTATAACCGGAATTTCTGTTCTTTGGTTCCTTGTGCCTGGATATATTGTTGCGCTTTCGCTGTCCTTTTTTGTGCCGGACATATATACGGCTATAGCTTTTGACTCCGGCGGTGTTGCATCGGGTCCCATGACAGCAACCTTTATACTCCAGTTTATGATAGGTGCAAGTCTTGCCCTCGGAGGAAATCCGCTCAAGGACGCTTTCGGTGTAGTTGCGCTTGTTGCAATGATGCCGCTTTTAACCATACAGTTTGTCGGACTTATCAGCAAGCATAAGGAAAGACGTATTACCGAAAAATATGTTGAATACGGCGATTATGATATCGTTGAGCTTTGGGAGGATGCCGCATGAATTATATCATCTCAATAATAGCACCGGAGGCTCTTACACAGTTTGATAAGATTTGTGAAGAGCTGCATCTGCCGCTCAATATGCTTTTTCGCGCAAGAGGCACTGCTGTGAAAAGCATGCTTGACCTTCTCGGAATAGAATCAAACGAGTGGCGCGTCATACTCTCGGTTGCGAATGAAGAAAACACAAAAAAACTTATAGCTATGGAAAAAGAAAAACTCCATATCGGAGTTCCCGGACACGGAGTAGTTATAGCTTTACCTATAAAGAGCATAGGAGGAGGAAAAACAATGGCATTACTGAGCGGGGAGAATAACCCTTCAACAAAATATACACCCTCGATTAATTACGCATATGAGCTTATAATAGCTATTGCAGAAGAGGGATATACGGATATGGTTATGAATGCCGCACGTGCGGCGGGTGCTCGCGGAGGAACAGTGCTTCACGGAAAGGGCACGGGCGTTAAGGACGTTGAAAAGTTTTACAATATATCCATCGCCAGCGAGAGGGAGGTAATACTCATCATAGCACCCTCAGAGGAAAAGTCAGACATAATGCGCTCTATTCTAAAAGAAGCAGGACCGGATACGGAGGCTGACACCCATGTTTTCTCATTACCTGTTACCGAGGTTGCGGGATTCGGCTTCCTTGAAGAGAACTGAGGGTTGAAAATGACGGAGAAAAAGAAAGAAGTGCTCGGCTTCGGCTTTTTGGCGTGTGGACTGGTGCTTGTTGTTATTTTACTGAAAATAACAATAGGAAATGACGCTAAAACTTATGATAAGGCTCTGGATTTTATTTCAAAAGGTTCGTATACAGAGGCTCTTGAGGTTTTTGAAGATGTGCCGCTTTGTTATGAGGACAGAGAAGCTCTTATAAAATACTGTAAAGCACATGAAGAGTATGATGAAGGAAATTTTGATAGAGCAAGAGAGATGTTGCAGGGTTTAACCTTTAAATATCTTTCCGATCCTCTTTCAAGAGATATTCAGGCTTTCATGGACAAGATTGAAGTGGAGTATAAGGAAAGATTGGAAACGACTATACCGATGACAGCCAAAATCAAGCGTTATGATTTTTCGTCAGCCGTGGATAAATACACGACGACCACAGAGAAAAGGACATATACTGTTCCCTGGTTGTATGTTCCGAAGGATAAAGATTATGACAAGGATAATAAAAAAGAAACCACAACCGATCCGTTCAATGCAAAAGATTTTTATAATCCTGAGGACTTTTACGATTATTATTACGATGATTTCATGGACTATTATGAAGCCGAAGACTATTACTATGAGCATTGCGGCTGACTTGTCAACTTCATAATTTCGTCACAAAATTTCTCAACATAATGACCGAATGAACAGCTTTTTCTGCCGTTCATTCTTTTTTTGTCTTCTTTTGTC
>UQZY01000024.1 GCA_900545655.1 uncultured Oscillospiraceae bacterium | reverse complement strand
TGAAAATCTTAAAAAGCTTATTGATGAGGGGAATTTTTCCTTTCTTCGTCATGAGCTTTCTGAGATGAATGAGGTTGACATAGCCGAATTCTTAGGTGAGCTTGACAGGGAAACCATGATAAAGGTTTTCCGTATTTTGCCGAAGGATATCTCGGCAGACGTTTTTGCATACCTTGAGTCGGAAGATCAGGGAGATATCATTTCCTCTATCACGGATACCGAGATAAAAAAGCTTGTGGATGAGCTCTTTCTTGACGACGTCGTTGACCTTGTAGAGGAGGTTCCCGCAAACCTTGTAACGAGGATACTCAAAAACGCAACCCCCGAAACACGAAAGCTCATAAACACATACCTGAGTTATCCCGATGACTCTGCCGGAAGTATAATGACCAATGAGATGGTCGAGCTTCATGACAGACTCACCGTTTCCGAAGCCATTGATCATATACGTCGTACCGGTATTGATAAAGAGACCATTTATACCTGTTACTGCATTGATAACAGCCGTCACTTAAAGGGTACGATTGACCTTGCTGACCTTGTTTTTAATGATTCCGATGCGCTTATACGCGACATCATGGATGATGATAAGCAGCTTATTTACGTGAACACCCTTGATGACCAGGAAAAGGTTGCCGAGGTAGCGAAGCACTACGACCTGCTTGCAGTTCCCGTGGTTGACAATGAGAACCGCCTTGTAGGCATGGTAACTATCGATGATATCATGGATATCATCGAGGAAGAGACCACCGAGGACTTCGAGAAGATGGCAGCTCTTTTGCCTTCTGAAGACGAGTATCTCAAAACACCGGTTATCACACTTGTAAAAAACCGTATAGGATGGCTGCTTATACTTATGATTTCCGCAACCCTTACAAGCACCATTATTTCCTCTTTTGAGAAGATGCTTGCCGCGGTTTCGGGACTTACGGCGGCAATACCGCTCATAACGGGAACCGGAGGAAATGCCGGAAACCAAAGCTCGACCATAGCCATACGTTCTCTCGCTCTCGGAGAGATTGAACTTAAAGACTGGCTCAGGGTTCTTTTTAAGGAGATACGGGTTGCCGTTATCTGCGGTGCAATTCTGGGCTCCGTAAACTTTATACGTATGATGATACTCGGAGGACTGGGCTCTTTCGGAACATATATGGTGGTTTCCGCCGCTATGTTCTTTGCGGTTGTTATGGCAAAGATGATAGGCTGTATGCTTCCGCTGCTTGCCAAGGTGCTTAAGATTGACCCCGCCGTTATAGCCGGACCGGTCATTTCAACACTTGTTGACTCCTTAAGTCTTCTCGTTTACTTCTTCCTTGCAAAAGCATTTTTACTTTGATGGATTTATGTATTGCCCGACGTCAGTCGGGCATATTTTTTGAAAACAGTCTTTGAGAAAATCATATAAAAAACAGAGAAAACGAGAGAAAACAAGAGATTTTAAAATCTAAATTGAAAAACGGATAAATAATTGTTGACTATTGTTTTTGGCGGTGTTATTATAACTAGGCAATTAAAACTATAAGTGCCCGTAGGGCATGAAATCTTAGGAGGAATAAGTTATGTCAACTTATATGCCAAAAGCAGGCGACATCACTCGCAAGTGGTATGTACTTGACGCAGACGGAAAGACACTCGGCGCTGTTGCTGCCGAAGCTGCTACTCTCCTTCGCGGAAAGCATAAACCGACATTCGCTCCTCACGCTGACTGTGGTGATCACGTAATCATCATCAACGCTGAGAAGGTTGTTCTTACAGGTAAAAAGCTTGAACAGAAGATGTACTATCATCATACAGGTTACATCGGTAACATGAAAAAGGTTAAGTACAAGGATCTTATGAAAACAAAGCCGGAGTTTGCCGTTACAAAGGCTGTTAAGGGAATGCTTCCCGACACAACTATCGGCAGAAAAGCTTTAACAAGACTTCGTGTTTACAGAGGAAGCGAGCATCCGCATGCTGCTCAGAGCCCTGAAGCACGCGAATTTTAAGAGAAGGAGGATGAACGAATATGTATAATGATAACCCATATTTTTACGGTACAGGCCGTAGAAAAAGTTCTGTAGCTCGTGTACGCGTTTATCCGGGCAACGGAAAGATTACTATCAACGACAGAGACATCGACGATTACTTCGGTCTCGACACACTTAAGCTTATTGTTCGTCAGCCTCTCGAGCTTCTCGGTCTTACAGAGAAGTTTGACATCGTTTGTCGCGTAAACGGCGGCGGTGTTTCAGGTCAGGCAGGTGCAATCCGTCACGGTCTTTCACGTGCTCTTCTTCAGTATGACGAGGCTCTTCGTCCGCAGCTTAAGAAGGCAGGCTTCCTTACTCGTGACCCACGTATGAAGGAAAGAAAGAAGTACGGACTCAAAGGCGCTCGTCGTGCTCCGCAGTTCTCAAAGAGATAATCTTTCGAAAACGAAAATATCAAAAGCAGAGAATCCCGCAAGTGTTATACCTGCGGGATTTTTTTGTATAAAGCTTATTGTATTCAATCAGGACAAAAGTTATAATTAGAATGATTTTTGATATGCTTTTTTTTGGAGGCCTTATTTATGAACAACGAAATAAAACCCGGACTTTATCGTCACTTTAAGGGAAATGAGTATGAGGTGCTTTACATCGCCAAGCACAGCGAAACGCTTGAGCCGATGGTGGTTTATAAGGCGCTTTACGGTGACGGAGGCGTATGGGTCAGACCGGCGGAGATGTGGAACGAAACAGTCACGCGTGAAGGAAAGACCTTTAAAAGATTTGAATATATCGGTGATTGATAATTATTTTCAGCTTTTACCGTTATTTATGTTAAGGCTGATTGCATTAGTTGTTGACTAATGTTATAATATGCAAAATATTTTTAGGAGGACTTCTTATGAACATTGTTTGCCTTGATATGGAGGGCGTGTTGGTACCTGAAATCTGGATTGCTTTTGCGGAGAAAACCGGTATTCCGGAGCTCAAAAGAACAACCAGGGACGAGCCTGACTACGACAAACTCATGCAGTACAGATTGGATATACTTAAGGAGCACGGTCTCGGTCTTAAGGAGATACAGGAAACTATCTCGGAGATAGACCCTATGCCTGGTGCAAAAGAATTCCTCGACGAGCTCAGAAGTCTTACACAGGTTATTATTCTGAGCGACACATTTGAACAGTTTGCCGGTCCGCTTATGAAAAAGCTCGGCTATCCGACCATCTTCTGCAATACTTTAAAGGTTGCTGAAAACGGAGAAATCACAGGCTACAGAATGCGCTGTGAAAAGTCAAAGTACACCACGGTAAAGGCTCTTCAGTCCATAGGCTTTGAGACAATCGCCAGCGGAGACAGTCATAACGACCTCGGAATGATAGGGGCATCAAAGGCAGGCTTCCTTTTCAAGAGTACGGATGCCATAAAGGCTGAGTATCCCGAGCTTCCGGCTTATGATGAATATGACGACCTTCTTGCAGCAATCAAGGCAGTACTGTAACAGGGTACAAAAACTTAATAATTGAGTTATAAAAATTTGTTCTGAACATATTTTCAGTATATTACAGAGGTGTGTTTCTTATAAAAAGGAAACATTAATGGGTGACGTATAACTGCTTCACATTGAATTTGTGACAGTATATTCGGGCGGCTCGACGTAACAAGTGATGAAAACATGCCACTTAATATAAAAAATATTAAGCACAAGGAGTAAAAACATGGAAAAACTCAAAAAATTCCTCAATGAAATTTTCATTGACGGTCTTTCAGGCATGGCTCTGGGCTTGTTTTCGACGCTTATCATCGGCACGATTATTGCCCAGGTCGGAACACTTATCGGCGGTACGATCGGTATATACATGATTGTTATTGCCAATGTCGCAAAGTCGCTTACAGGCGCAGGTATCGGCGTCGGCGTTGCCGTAAAGCTTAAGCAAAGTCCTCTTGCTACGGTATCGGCGGCTGTTGCCGGCCTTATCGGCGCATTTCCGGCTGTCGGCAGCGGTCTCACCGAAATCGTACTCGGTAAGCCGGGTGAGCCTCTCGGAGCTTTTGTTGCGTCAATCGTTGCAATTGAGCTCGGAAAACTTGTTTCCGGAAAAACACCGGTTGATATCATAGTGACTCCGCTTGTCTGCATACTTACGGGCGCGGCTGCGGGTCTCGTTGCGGGACCGCCTATTTCAGCCTTTATGATTTGGCTCGGAAATATCGTAAACTACAATGTTGACGCGCATCCGATAATCGGAGGCGTTATAGTATCCGTTCTCATGGGAATGATACTCACACTTCCCATAAGTTCGGCTGCCATAGGCATCTCCATGGGTATTACGGGACTTGCCGCAGGAGCCGCAACGATAGGCTGTTGTTGCAACATGGTCGGCTTTGCGGTTGCGAGCTACAGGGAGAACAAGATGGGCGGACTTATCGCACAGGGTCTCGGAACCTCTATGCTTCAGGTTCCGAATATCGTGAAAAAACCTGTTATCTGGATTCCAGCAATCGTTTCGAGTGCCGTTTTGGGACCTGTATCATCGGCTGTTCTTCATATGAAGAGCGTACCTATTGGCTCGGGAATGGGTTCGGCAGGCCTTGTCGGACAGATTGCATCATTCCAGACAATGGCACCGGAGTTCGGTGTCGGAATTACACTTCTTGAGATAATCGTTATGCAGTTTATTCTTCCTGCGGCGGTTACTCTTGCGGTTTCCGAATTCATGCGTAAACGCGGATGGATTAAATCCGGTGACATGAAACTTGACTTATAACTAACCAAACAGCCGGTTAATCGGTCTTATATGAACCGATTAACCGGTAATTAATAAACAGGGAAAGACGGGAAAGCAAATGCGTATTGTAGTAAAAGTGGGAACATCTACGCTTGCCCACAAAACGGGGAATCTCAACATCCGCAGGGTCGAAGAGCTCTGCAAGGTTTTATCGGACATTAAAAATGCAGGACACGAGGTAGTGCTTGTATCCTCCGGAGCCATAGGTATGGGGCTTGGTAAGCTTGCCATTAAAAAGAAGCCTGATGATATTCCTTCAAAGCAGGCGGCTGCAGCAGTCGGCCAGTGCGAGCTTATGTATGTGTATGATAAATTGTTTTCCGAATACAACCATACGGTCGGTCAGATTCTTCTTACGGGGGACGACGTAAAGGATGAAACCCGTCATCAGAATTTCAAAAATACAATCTACAGACTGCTTGAGCTTGGTGCCATTCCCATAGTAAACGAAAACGACTCGGTTTCAACAGATGAAATAGAGATAGGAGACAATGATACGCTGGGTGCAATTGTTGCAGAATCCGTCAGTGCGGATATTGTGGCTATTCTCACTGATACGAACGGTCTTTATACCGCTGACCCGAGAAAGGATAAGACCGCAAAGCTTCTCTCAATAATAGAGGAGATAACGGATGATATCTTTAATCTCGGAGCCGGCAGCGGAACAAAACTCGGCACGGGCGGCATGAAAACGAAAATAGGGGCTGCGGAAATTGCCGTAAATGCAGGTATAGACGTATATATCATAAACGGAGAAAGACCGTCTGTACTGTACGATATCATAGAAGGAAAGAAATTCATCGGCACAAAATTCTGTGCAAAAAAATGATCTGAAAAATGATGTAATAAGAATATACAGAGGGTATAAGAAGGAGTGTGGCAGCTATGAATGAAAATTCAACCATCGAGCTATGTAAACGTGCAAAGGTTGCTTCAAAGGAAGTTGCCGCATTGTCGGCTGACGAAAAAACCAAAGCAATTATCTTGTGTGCCGACGCGCTTGTTTCACATATGGATGAAATACTGAGCGCAAACAAAAAGGACGTGGATTCCGTTGTGGGTCTTATGGGAGCCTCAATGACGGACAGACTTACACTCACGGCTGAAAGAATCAATGCAATGGCGGACGGTATGAGACAGGTCGCAAAGCTCCCGGATCCTGTAGGACGTGTCCTTTCGACTACGGAACGTGAAAACGGTCTTATCATTGAAAAGGTGAGTGTTCCGCTCGGCGTCGTAGCCATGATTTACGAAAGTCGGCCGAATGTCACAAGTGATGCCGCAACCCTCTGCTTTAAGAGCGGAAATGCCTGCGTCCTTCGCGGCGGTAAGGAAAGCTATAACTCATCGCTTGCCATAGTGACCGTGATAAAGGATACGCTCGAGCAGCTCGGAATAACCGGAGACGCCGTAAACCTTGTATCCGATACGTCCAGGGAGAGTGCAAAGGACCTTATGACTGCAACCGGGCTTGTGGATTTACTTGTTCCGAGAGGCGGAGCGGGTCTCATAAAGAGCGTTGTCGAAAACGCAAAGGTTCCTTGTATTCAGACGGGAACCGGTATTTGTCATATATATGTGGACGAATCCGCCGACCTTTCTATGGCCGTAAACATTGTAAACAACGCAAAAACCTCACGTCCGTCTGTCTGCAATGCGGAGGAGGTATGCCTTGTGAACGAAAAAATTGCCGAAGAGTTCCTTCCTCTTCTCAAAAAGAAGCTTGTGGACGACAGAAGAGAGGCGGGCGTTATTCCCGTCGAGCTTAGACTGTGTGACAAGTCCGCAGAGATAATAGGCGGAAGACACGCGACGGAGCAGGATTTTGATACGGAATTCCTTGACTATATACTTGCGGTTAAGATTGTAAGAGACACGGATGAGGCGATAAAGCATATTTCACTTCACTCCACGGGACACAGCGAATCTATAATCACAAGCAATGACGAGTCAAGGGATAAGTTCTTAAAGGGTGTTGACAGTGCGGCGGTTTATGTAAACGCGTCAACACGTTTTACGGACGGCGGAGAATTCGGACTTGGTTGTGAGATGGGTATTTCCACACAAAAGCTCCATGCACGCGGTCCGTTCGGAATTGCCGAGCTTTGCTCGTACAAATATATCATTCACGGAAACGGACAAATAAGATAACAGGATACAGCAAGAGCTTTGGAGGCAGGTTATGCGTTATAAATACGGATTTATAGGTACGGGAAACATGGGTAGTGCGCTTGCACGGGCTGTTGTAAAGAAATGTCCGCAAAATGAAATAGCACTTACAAACCGCAGCCATGTAAAGGCTGAAGCCTTGTCAGATGAGATAGGCGGCATAGTGCTTGATAGTGTATCCCTTTGTGAAAGTTCTCAGTTTATACTTCTTTGCGTAAAGCCGCAAATGCTTGAAAACCTTATGCCTACGTTGAAAACGGCACTTCATAAAAATTTTGACGACACCGGAATCAAGCCCGTGCTTATAACACCGGCAGCCGGTGTTACCATGGATACGATTTTGTCGCTTACAGGCATTACCGAGTGGCCGGTTATACGAATCATGCCGAATACGCCTGTAAGCATAGGCGACGGCGTCATACTTGCAACAAAGAATACCTTTGTTGCGGATGACGACTTCTCAACCTTCGTATCCGACTTTTCGGCTGCCGGAATTGTCGAGATTTTGCCGGAGGAGCTTATAGACGCAGCTTCGGTTGTTTCGGGGTGCGGACCGGCATATATATATATGTATATAGACGCACTTGCAAAGGCCGGTCAGCAGTTGGGACTTTCACGTGAAATGGCGGAAAATCTCGCCAAGGCCACCGCGCGCGGCTCCGCCGCACTTTCCATGGCAAGTGACGAGTCCCTTGAAACTCTGAGGGAGCGTGTATGCAGTCCCGGCGGAAGCACTATAGAGGGTGTAAAGTCCTTTCTTAACTCCGACCTTGATAAGGTCGTCGAAAAAGCGCTTGCGGCGGCATATAACCGTACAAAGGAACTTGCGGAAGGCAAGTAAAAAGTTACAAAATGTAAAGAAGGTCCCTTTACAAGGGGCCTTTTGTTACGAATTTGTAACTTTTGCAGGTTTGCACAAATAATCAGCAGTTTATTTTCTGTATTGGAATATAAAAAATGAAAACGACTTTTTTATGTTTTTATTATTGTGCAAAGTGTACAAAAACTCTATTTCAAAAAATTTGACATTTCACAAAGGTGTACATATAATATCCGGCGTCAAGGAAAAATAAAGTCAAAACCCATGAAAAGGAGACATTTGATGAATAAATCCGAAGACGTCCGAAGAATAAGAGCTTCAGTAAGAAACAGAATAGTGGCTACATTGCTTTTAGCGGTTATCTGTTGCTGTACTCTTGTTGCTGCCGCAAAGTCAGGCTATACGGTCGACGTTGTGGTGGACGGTAAAACCATTCAGGTTAACACATCCGAACAGGATGCAAACGAAATATTGGCGTCCGCAGGCGTAAAGCTCGGTGAAGACGATAAGCTTGACACAAGCAGCTTTACAGCCGGAAAAGATGCATCAGACGGAAATAAGCTTGTTGTACTTCGTGCAGTTCCGATTACGATTATTGACGACGGTGAAGAGGTTGCAACGATAAAAGCTGCCGGCAATGTATCTGACGCACTTGCAAAAGCCGGAATCATATGCAGAAAAGTTGACGATATGAACTATGACAAGGATGACAGGCTCGTCAAGGATATGAAGATTGAGATAAAAAGAGCTTTCTCCATAGATGTTTCTGCTGACGGCAAAACTCAGACTACCGATTTCCTTTCCGGAACGGTTGCTGACATACTTAAAAAGCTCGGTATTGAGCTTGGGGAGGATGATGAGGTTTCACCGTCTCTCACGACAGAGCTTAAGCCGGGTAACACAGTTACTGTTTACCGTGTTTCCTACAGGGAGCGTACAGTTTCTGAGGTTATAAACTACAAAACCATAAACAGAACATCCGCCAGCCTTTATAAAGGAACAACGCAGGTTGAACAGCAGGGCAAAAACGGTAAGAAAACGGTAGTCTATAAGGATAAGATTGTAGACGGCGCCGTATCAAAATCAACCGTTATCTCGGAAGAGATTGTTACGCCTGTTACAAATAAAATTGTCGTTTCCGGAACGAAGATAAAGATTTTATCATCGGGCGCACCGATTTCCTCGATTCCGTTGCCGTCACGCTATTCACTCAGCGACGGTATACCGACAACTTCACTTACGACAATCACCGGACGCTCGACATCATATACAGCGAATGTCGGCGCAGGAACTGCATCTGGTGTAGCAGTAAAAACGGGCTATGTTGCCGTAAATCCGAGACAGATTCCATATGGTACAGAGATGTATATCGTCTCAACAGACGGAAAATATGTATACGGTTATTGTATTGCCGCAGATACGGGTGGCTTTGCTACCAACGGCAGCGGTATAGTCGTTGACCTCTTTATGGACACTCTTGGTGAGTGCAGACAGTGGGGCTCCCGCGAGGTTTGCATCTACGTCCTCAAATGGGGTAACGGCAGAGTATAAAATTTGTTTTGACAAGATAAATTTCCAAATGACAAAGGTCGGGGCTTTTGCTCCGACCTTTAATTTTTATTTATTTTTTCACAGTACTCTTTTACAAACTTCTTAATTTCCGTTGTCGGAGTAGTTTTGCTTTTCTCTCATACTCTGCAATGGCGTCTTTTACAGCTGAATTGATTGCGTTGTCACGCTTACTCTTTTCCTCGCCGCGTACTTTTGCAGCAAGTGAATCAAGATCTGCCTGTGTAAACTTCTTTTCAGCTCCGGATGTTTCCTCGTTGTTGTCAATATTCTCCGTACCTGTTGACTGAGTATTCTTGTTATCTTCCATGTGATAACTCCTTTCCGTTTACGCCCGTCGGCTAGTTTTACGGAACAGTTTTAAGCCTTAACCGTTTTTGGGCAATAAAAAAGCGCCTTGCAGTTGACTGCAAAACGCTTAATTTCTTATTTGTCTTTTAGTTATTATCTAACATTTTTAAAGCTTCCTCAATTGTATCTCGAACCATTTTTTCAAAGGACTTTGTGTCACGATAATCGATATTGGTATCTCGTTTGTTTTCTTTTCACTTATCAATATAATTCTATCGTAGTATCTTACGTTCCTTTTGGTTTGTTCGTCATAATAATTGGGCTCTTTTTTGAAACTTCAACAATTTTATCAAAGTCATAATTCATTTCACCGTTCTTTTTGTCATTATACTTTATTTTTCTAAATGCTTCAAGATTTTTGACTTGCACGTGTTGTGCTGCGGCAATTCGGATGAAGCGGTGGAAAGTTTATCCGTGTTATTTTGTGTATTAAAAAAAGCGATGTATCCCAAAGAGAGATTACATCGCTTTTTATTTAAAACTTATCTTCTGCGTTTTGTTTTGTCGAAGGACGGATTGAATGCGTAGAAGTTTTTGGAATCAAGCTTATCTGTCGCGAGTCTGAGACCCTCGCCGAAGCGTTGATAGTGTACTACCTCACGTTCACGCAGGAACTTTATGGGATCTCTGACGTCGGGGTCGTCTACAAGTCTTAAGATGTTGTCGTACGTAACTCTTGCTTTTTGTTCTGCGGCAAGATCTTCATGCAGGTCGGCTATGAGGTCGCCCGTGACGGCAAATGAGCTTGCGCTGAACGGTGTACCGCTCGCGGCTATAGGATACACACCCGTGGTATGGTCAACAAAGTAATCGGAAAATCCGTTTTTCTTTATCTCTTCCGGTGTGAGATTTCTTGTGAGCTGATAAACTATCGCACATATCATCTCAAGGTGGCCGAGCTCCTCTGTGCCTATATCCGTAAGCAGACCTTTGAGTTCGGGATACGGCATGGAAAACCTCTGGCTAAGGTAACGTAAGCTCGCTCCGAGCTCACCGTCCGGACCGCCGTATTGCGAAATAATAATCTTTGCGTACTCCGGATTGGGGTTTTTGATTTTTATGGGATATTGAAGTTTTTTCTCATATGCAAACATCAGCAGTCCTCCTCAGTTATGTCCCATGGCCATGGGTCGGAAAGCCACTCTGCGGTTGTTCCGGTTCCGGTGCTCAGCGGGCCGTAAAGACTCTCATATTCAAGCTTAAGTGTTTCATATCTGCTGACATGCTTTTGATAAAGCTCGTATGCCTTTTTGTCATCTGAATGGGTGTCAAGGTATATATGAAGCTCCCATGTTGCGAACTGAGAAGCGGATAATTGTCTTAAAAGGCTTTCTTTTTTAGTCACAACACTCACTTCCCCTCAAAAACGGTTTATCTATCGCCGGAAACAGGGTGCCTCTTGAAAGGGCTTCACATTCTTCATACATACATGCATCTATCTGAAACGGTACATAACAAATTGTCGGTACGGGATTGCTCGGGAGAGCAGGAAGACCGGTATAATGTATACATGTCTGTGCCATGTGGTCATCTCCTCTATGGTACTCGGAAATAATAATTTCCTGATTTATCCTATGCCTCATACTTGAAATGAGTGAAAAAAAGCCTATAATGATACTATGATTTCATAGGGGATGAAGCAGGTTATGATAATTGATTCACACGCACATATTTTTCCTGAAATAATTGCCGAAAAAGCGTCTAAAAATATCGGAGACTTTTACGGTATAAAAATGAGGTATGACGGTACAAGAGATAAGCTTCTTGAGGAGGGCAAAGCGGCAGGCGTTGATAGATTTCTTATACACTCCGTTGCGACCACTCCGAAGCAGGTTGAGTCAATAAACCGCTTTATCGCAGATTCGGTTAGGCTTTATCCCGACAGGTTTATCGGATTTGCAACACTTCACCCCGACTCGGAAAACCTTGAGGAGGAGTTCCGCAGGGCGATGTATAACGGACTTCGCGGAATAAAGCTTCACCCGGATTTTCAGAACTTTGACCTCGGCTCGGACAAGGCAAAGGAGATATACAAGCTTGCCGAGGGAAAGTGTCCGGTGCTTATACATATGGGAGATAAGCGTACACAGTTCAGCAAGGCCGAACATCTTGTGCCCGTGCTTGACGAGTTCCCGAAGCTTGATGTTATAGCGGCACATTTCGGCGGTTACTCGGAATGGGGAACGGGAGCGGCTTTCCTTGCGACAACGAGGATATATGTTGACACCTCAAGCTCCATGTTCGCACTTCGTGACGAGCAGATACGCGAGCTTATAGAGATATACACGCCAAAGCGTATCATGTTCGGTACGGATTATCCCATGTGGGATGCGAAGGAAGAACTTGACAGGTTTAAGAGTCTCGGACTTTCAAAGGAAACTGAGGAGCAGATACTTCACAAGACTCTTGAGGAACTTCTTGCGAGGTATGAAAATAAGTGATTAATAAAGTGATTAAAAATAAAGAGCCCTTGAACGGAGTCTGTTCCGTCAAGAGCTCTTTGTATTTTTAATGGCGTGTTGTACCGTAACCGAATGTGTGAATCACAAAACTTCCTTTGCAAGCTTAAGGGCAGCCTCAACGGTGTCATCCATGTCGTAGTACTTATAGTCGGCGAGTCTGCCGCCGTAGAGAAGTCCTTCCTCATCTGCAAGGGTCTTATACTTCTGATAGAGCGAGTTATTTTTTTCGTCGTTGATTGTATAGTACGGCTCCATACCCTCTTTCCAGTCTGCAGGGTATTCCTTTGTTATTACCGTTTTCGGGTTGTCGAGCTGAGCTCCGCACATAAAGTGCTTGTGCTCGATTATTCTGGTGTATGCCGGCTCTCTGTCCGTATAATTCATAACCGCCACGCCCTGGTGGTTTGATTCCTCCAGGATTTCGGTTTCAAATCTTAAGCTTCTGTACTCAAGCTTGCCGTATTTATAGGAAAAATAGGCGTCAAGCTGTCCCGTATAGAGCACCTTGTCGGCCAGTGTAAAGTATTTATCCTTGTCAGAAGGTGAAAATTCTGTCGAAAGCATGAGCTCTGCACTCTCGAGAAGCTTCTCGATAAGCGCTGTATAGCCGTCTGCGGGGATTCCCTGGTATCTGTCGTTAAAGTAATTGTTGTCGTAGGTGAGCCTTACCGGAAGTCTTTTTATGATGAAAGCGGGAAGCTCCTTACAGTCGCGTCCCCATTGCTTTTCGGTATACCCCTTTATGAGCTTTGTGTATACCGTTCTTCCTACGAGACTTATTGCCTGCTCTTCAAGGTTCTGTGGCTCTCCCTTTATCTCGGCACGCTCTCTGTTAAGAACCTCTACGGCTTCATCCGGAGTTGAAATGCCGAACATCTTTGAAAAGGTGTTCATGTTGAACGGCATATTGTATATCTCGCCTCTGTAATTTGCCACGGGTGAGTTTATAAAGTTGTTGAATTCGACAAGGCTTGTTACATAGTCCCAGACCTCTTTGTTCGATGTATGAAATATATGCGCACCGTATTTGTGAAAATCGATACCTTCTGTTTTTTCTGTATAGATGTTTCCGCCGACATGGTCCCGTTTATCCATGACAAGGACGGATTTGCCGTGTTTTACGGCTTCATGAGCAAAGGTCGCGCCGAAAAGTCCCGCGCCGACTACAAGATAATCATAGTGTTTGTCCATAGTTATGAGCCTCCGGTTTTTATTAAATAGATACTATCATTTTTTGTATTTAAAATCAATTAAGCCGTCCCGGGAGTTTTCAAACAGTTGAATGATTCTTCCCGATATGGTAAAATACCATGGTATTTCGGCTTAAGTATGTGCTTTAACATACGGAATTAAAAATGAATTGAAGATTTACGTATTTAAACTACAGATTTCATAGATTTGTTTATTGATAAGTTGGTGTTGTGCAGTGGGCCAAATGGTCAAAAAAATGAAAAAGAACAAGTTCCTGTTTGAGGAGCTTGTTAAGAGAGATTTTAAGAAAAAGTACAAAAGGACCGTGCTCGGAATGCTGTGGAGCGTTCTCTCTCCGCTCATGCAGCTTCTTGTTATGAGTGTTGTTTTCGGTCAGTTCTTCGGAAAGGGGATGGCTCACTACACCATCTATCTTTTCTGCGGAAACCTTTTGTTTGCATATTTTAAGGACTCCACAAACGGAGGAATGAATGCGCTTGTTTCAAACGCGGGAATTTTCACTAAGGTAAATGTCCCGAAGTATATGTTCCTGCTGTCAAAGAATATCTCGTCGCTGATAAACTTCGGACTCACTCTTTTGGTCTTTTTCCTGTTTGCAATACTTGACCATATTCAGTTCGGATGGCATTTTCTCATGCTTCTTTATCCGATTTGCTGTCTGGTTGTTTTTAACGTGGGCTGCGGTCTCATTCTCTCGGCGCTGTATGTTTTTTTCAGGGACATGAAGTATCTTTACGACATATTTACATTGCTGCTCATGTACTGCTCGGCGATTTTCTATGACGTAAACAAGATGGCTCCCTCCATGCAAAAGTATTTTTTGCTGAATCCCGTCTATACTTACATAAAGTATTTCAGAAGCATTGTGCTTTTCGGGCACATACCTTCCCTGCAGTACCATGCACTTTGCGCGTTTTATGCCGTTCTTGTCCTCGTGATAGGGGCGTGGGTGTACAAGCATTATAACCACAAGTTCCTGTACTACGTGTAAGGTGTCGGGAAAAGGAGGACAGAACATGGCAATTATCAAGGCTGACGGCGTATCCATAAGGTATATGACCGGCGACTTTAAAGATATCGGACTCAAGGAATATGTGGTCCGTAAGCTCAGCGGAAATTATCATGTCAAAGAGTTCTGGGCGGACAGAAATATCTCGTTTTCTCTTGAAAAGGGAGATATGCTCGGCATCATAGGTACAAACGGTGCGGGTAAGTCCACTCTTTTGAAGGCTGTTTCCGGGATAATGATTCCGACAGAGGGACACATGGAGATTCACGGCAGTATAGCCGCATTGCTTGAGCTTACAAGCGGATTTGACAAGGAACTGACGGTTAGGGAAAACACGTATCTTCGCGGCGCGATGCTCGGCTATACCCGTCAGTTTATGGACGAAAAGTATGATGAAATAATAAGCTTTGCGGAGCTCACCGAGTTTCAGGACAGACCGTTCAAGCAGCTTTCAAGCGGTATGAAAAGCCGTCTTGCCTTTTCTATCGCCTGTCTTGTACGGCCGGATATCATCATTCTTGATGAGGTTCTCTCCGTCGGTGACGGCGCTTTCAGGAAAAAGAGCGGTAACAAAATGAAAGAGATACTCGGTGCGGGAGTTACTGGAATACTTGTATCTCACTCTATCTCTCAGGTCAGAGAGATGTGCAACAAGATTCTCTGGATTGACCACGGAAAGCAGATAGTTTTTTCGGACGATGTAAAATACTACTGTGACGCATACGAAGAATTCCTTGCTACTAAAAAGCTTCCCGGCTCTGATGAAGAGATGGACGAGCTTGTAAAAGGGCACCTTAAGAGAGTACAGCGGGAAAAAGAGGAAAAGGCACGTACCGAGGCGCAGAAGCTCCAGGCTGTGCTTGAATCGGGAACTTCGTCTGCCGCAATCGAGGCGGCGCTCGGTATCATAAGGAAGAGCAGACCCGAGCTTCTTAACCCGGAAATAACAGATTTGATGGTAAACGAGGAGGAAAGCATATGAAGATACTTTGCACCGGCGGCGCGGGATATATCGGCAGTCACACGTGCGTTGAGCTTTTAAATGAGGGCTACGAGGTTGTTGTGATTGATAATCTCTCCAATTCCAGCGAGGAGGCACTTCACAGGGTTGAAAAGATAACAGGGAAAAAACTTACCTTTTATGAGGGTGACATAAGGGATCATGACATGCTCAAAAGGATTTTTTCCGAGCATAGAATTGATGCGGTTATACATTTTGCAGGCCTTAAGGCTGTGGGCGAGTCGGTTGAAAAACCTCTTGAGTATTATGAAAACAATATCGGAGGTACACTTGTTCTCTGTGACGAAATGCGTTCACATGGGGTGAAAAATATCATTTTCAGTTCCTCGGCAACCGTTTACGGAGATCCGGCGTTTATCCCCATAACCGAGGAGTGTCCGAAGGGCTCTCCGACAAACCCCTACGGCTGGACAAAATCCATGCTTGAACAGATTCTTACGGATATCCATACCTCGGACGAGGAGTGGAATGTCGTGCTTCTCCGTTACTTCAATCCGATAGGTGCGCACGAGAGCGGACTCATAGGAGAGGACCCGAAGGGTATTCCCAATAACCTGGTGCCTTATATCGCACAGGTAGCTGTGGGTAAGCGAGAGGCTCTCGGCGTTTTCGGAGACGATTATGACACGCCTGACGGAACGGGTGTCCGTGATTATATACACGTTGTTGACCTTGCAAGGGGTCATGTGAAAGCACTTTCAAAGCTAGCTCCGGGAACAGGTGTAAGCATATACAATCTCGGAACGGGTGTGGGCTACAGTGTGCTCGACGTACTTCATGCGTATGAAAAGGCTTGCGGAAAAACCTTACCGTATGTTATAAAGCCGAGACGTGCCGGAGATATCGCCACATGCTACTGCAACGCAGAGAAGGCCAAAAGAGAGCTTTCGTGGGTTGCCGAGAAAAACATAGGTGATATGTGCGCTGACTCATACAGATGGCAGAGCCGAAATCCGAACGGTTATTCAAAGAAATAAAAAAACTGTGCGCTTGAAAGTCAAAGACAACAAAAAGCAACATGAAGAAAAGCAAAGAGGCCTCTCATTTTTGAGAAGCCTCTTTTTATGTTTGCTGTTTATGATTTTATTTGCGTTTCTTTAAGTGCTTTTTTATCGCTTCAAAGGTTTCGTCGCTTATCACGTGCTCCATTTTACACGCATCCCTTGCTGCGGTTTCCTCGGGAACGCCGAGTTCCGAGAGGACTTTTGTGAGGACGTTGTGTCTTTCGTAAATCTTTTCGGCAATACTTCTGCCGCTTTCGGTAAGAGAGAGCGCGCCGTCATCCGCAACCGAGATATACCCCGCTGTTTTGAGAAGTCCTATGGCTCTGCTGACGCTGGGCTTTGAGTATCCCATGTACTCGCTGACATCTACAGACCTTACGGTGTTTTTCTCTTTTGATAAAATGAGTACGGTTTCAAGGTACATCTCACCTGACTCCTGGAGCTTCATAAAAGCCACCTCTCTTTTCAATGTAACAGAATTTACGAGAAAAATTATACTATAGGCGGTATAATTTTTCAATATTTTACGGTTATAGCGGCAACAGATAAAGAAAATCGGAAAAAATATCGTTTTTTTCGGAAAAATACTGTTTGTTCGATTGACCTTACGGACATAAAGAATTAGAATAGTACCAAGGGGACGAATTTCGGTTTCGTCTTTTTCGGGGGCCGGGTGTCAGGGAACATCCGAAAAAAGTGTCAGTGGCCTTTCGGAAGGAAGGTTGGAAATGAGTATTAAAACTCCAAAAATTGAAAAAGCATACCGTCTTGTTGCGAATACGTTAAGGCGTCAGGGCTTTGAGGTTTATTCTCTGCCCGTGCCGGCTACACCCGTAGCACCGCATCTTATCGGCTATAAGGGCAACGTATTTTACAATGTTTACATCTACTTGGATGAGGCGGAAAAGCTTGCGGCATTCACCGGTGACTCAAGGGACAGAATCTTTGAATACGCCGCTATCATGAATGCCGAGGTTATTTCGGCTCTGGTGCAGGAAACAACTAAACCGGGCCTAGTTTTATCTCTAGAATCTCAGGAGTAGTCCCGAGAATAACGGCAGCTTCGCCAATCACGAGGCTGCCGTTCATTTCTTTTCTGGCTCGTGAGAGGTCCTTGTCCGAAATAAGCAGGTGAGCGGCAAAGGTGTTCGCCTCAAGCTCCGTTTTTGTGTTTACAAGGTAAAGCTCATACTCATTGAGCATGCCGTTTCTCGCAAGTCTTTTATGAAGTCTGTCATGGCCGAGCTCGTGAGCGCACACGACCTTTGCCGTGTACTCGTCGAGGGATGAGTTTATAACGATATACGGTATGCGCTTTTCTATGGTGTAAAAGCCCTTCAGTGAACCGAGGTTTCTGAAAAGTACAACGATTCCGAGTCCCTCGGCTATGATGAAAGGATTTTCCGTACCGTATGCTTCTCTGATCTTTTCCGCGCGTCGTTTTATGGAAAGTAAATCACTCATGGCTGTTATGCTCTCCGTGTCCGTATATCTCTTTTGCCCTTTCCTTTGAGTCCCAATAAATCTCAACAAGTGTTTTCATAACGAGTTCTTCATCCTCCGGCGTCAGTCTGCCGCCGGCAAAGAGAGCGGAGAGCTCGTTTAGTATTTTACTGAGCTCACGCTCCGCTTTTGTTCCTCCGTGCTTTGCGGCGTCGAGAACATAATAGTCTCCGGGGCTGAGCAGATGACTTAAGGGGACATTGTAAAAGCCGGCGAGCTTTGCGGCAACCGCCTCTTTTCTCGGAAAGCATTTTCCGAGCTCATAATTCTGAAGCGTGCGCAGGTTTATGTCAACAGCCTCCGCAACCTCTCTTTGAGTGAGGCCTTTGCTCTCACGCAGAAACCTGAGATTTTCTGAAAAAGGCATAGCGAATCACACTCCTTACATAAAATTATAAGTCGTACTTTCGGGGCGGGTCAACAGGGAGTATGAAATGTCAAAAACAGGTGGTTTGCGGTCTTAAAAACAAGGAAAAAATCTAAGATTAATTGTACATAAGTACCGCTTGTCAAAAAAGTCAAGCAAAAAAGTATACAAAAATTATCCCTTTTATTTGGTTAAGACTAACCCGAAATATTGGGTTTTAATATTGACGAAACACAATATATTGTGTATTATGGATACTACACCGCGAAATAAGCGAAGGGAAAGACTACTGTAAAGCCAGTATACTTTACATGCACCTTAAATTCGGGTGCGAGGATGACATGAAAAGGGGGAAACAACGTAGTTATGAAGATAATTAAACGTTCCGGTTCGGAGGTTACCTTCGACATAAACAAAATCATTGTTGCCATTGAAAAAGCCAATGACGTGGTTGAAGAAAATGATAAAATGACCGCAGCGCAAATTGACGAAATAGCTGCAAATATTCAGGAAATCTGTGAAAATCGCCACCGTGCTCTGACGGTAGAGGAAATTCAGGACCTTGTTGAGAAGCAGATTATGGCTCAGGGTGCATTTGAGGTCGCAAAGCGTTACATCACCTATCGCTATACCCGTTCACTTGCGCGTCAGGCAAATACGACCGATGAGAAGATTCTCACTCTTATCGAGTGCAACAACGAAGAGGCAAAGCAGGAAAACTCCAATAAAAATCCGACAGTAAACAGCGTTCAGCGTGACTATATGGCGGGAGAGGTTTCAAGGGATATCACCGAAAGAATTCTCCTTCCGGAGGATATCGTCGAGGCGCACAGGCAGGGAATCATACATTTCCACGACGCCGACTATTATGCACAGCATATGCACAACTGCGACCTTGTAAACCTTAAGGATATGCTTGAAAACGGTACGGTTATTTCGGGAACAAAGATTGAAAGACCGCACAGCTTTTCAACCGCATGTAACATCGCCACGCAGATTATCGCGCAGGTTGCTTCGAACCAGTACGGCGGACAGAGCATAAGCCTTACGCATCTCGTTCCTTTTGTGGACGTTTCAAGGCAGAAGATAAGAAAATTCGTTGAGGAAGAGGTTGCCCTTATGGATCAGCCTGTTTCCGAGGAAGTAAAGGAAAAGATGGTACATAACCGCCTCATGGAGGAGATAAGGCGCGGCGTTCAGACCATACAGTATCAGGTTGTAACACTTCTTACAACAAACGGACAGGCTCCGTTTATCACGGTTTTCATGTATCTCAACGAAGCAGAGAACGAACAGCAGAAGGCTGACCTTGCGCTTGTCATTGAGGAAACTCTCAAGCAGCGCATACAGGGAGTAAAGAATGAGGACGGAGTGTGGGTAACGCCCGCTTTCCCGAAGCTTATTTACGTGCTTGAGGAGGACAATGTATCCGAGGGCTCAAAATACTTCTACCTCACAAAGCTCGCCGCAAAATGTACCGCAAAACGCATGGTACCGGATTATATCTCCGAAAAAATCATGCTTCAGCTCAAGAAAGATAAAAACGGCGAGGGACACTGCTATACCTGTATGGGTTGTCGCAGCTTCCTTACCCCATATATAAACGATGAGGGAGAGCCGCAGTATTACGGAAGATTCAACCAGGGTGTCGTTACCATAAACCTTGTGGACGTTGCCTGCTCCTCGGGTGGAGACATGGATAAGTTCTGGAAGATTTTTGACGAGAGACTTGACCTTTGCTACAGAGCGCTTATGTGCCGCCATAACAGACTTAAGGGTACTCTTTCGGATGCGGCTCCCATTCTCTGGCAGTACGGCGCGCTTGCCAGACTTAAAAAGGGAGAAACCATAGATAAGCTTCTTTACGGCGGATATTCGACCATATCCCTCGGCTACGCAGGCCTTTATGAGTGTACAAAATACATGACGGGCAAGAGCCACACGGATCCCGACGGTAAACCGTTTGCACTCTCCGTTATGCAGCATATGAACGACGCCTGCAAGGGCTGGAAGGAAAAAGAGCATATCGACTTTTCACTTTACGGAACACCGCTTGAGTCAACCACTTATAAGTTTGCAAAAACTCTCCAGAAGAGATTCGGCATAATTCCGGGAGTAACCGACAAGCAGTATATAACGAATTCGTATCATGTTCACGTAACGGAGAAAATCGACGCGTTTACAAAGCTCAAGTTTGAAGCTGAGTTCCAGGCGTTGTCACCGGGAGGAGCCATCTCATATGTTGAGGTTCCGAACATGCAGGATAACCTTGACGCAGTAGTTGAGATAATGAAATTCATCTACGATAACATCATGTACGCAGAACTCAACACAAAGAGTGACTATTGTCAGGTATGCGGCTATGACGGAGAAATACAGATAGTATCTGACGACGGCAAGCTTGTCTGGGAATGCCCGAAGTGTCATAACAGGGATCAGGATAAGATGAACGTCGCACGCCGCACCTGCGGATATATCGGAACGCAGTTCTGGAATCAGGGACGTACCCAGGAGATAAAGGAAAGAGTACTTCACCTGTAAGCAATTAAGCCCGGAGGCATACATAATGTACTATGGAGAAATAAAAAAATGTGATATTGCAAACGGGACCGGTGTCAGAGTAAGCCTCTTTGTCAGCGGCTGCACAAACAAGTGCAAAAATTGTTTCCAGCCGGAAACATGGGATTTTTGCTATGGGCAGCCGTTCGACGAGGAAGCCCGGAAAATCATCTTTGAGGAGCTCGAAAGGCCGTATATCGCCGGAATCACCATTCTCGGAGGAGACCCTTTCGAGCCCCGTAATCAGCCGGAGGTGCTGCGACTTTTAAAGGATATAAAGTCGCGCTTCCCGGCTAAAACCGTCTGGATTTTCTCGGGCTTCCGGCTCGACGATGAGCTTTCCGTCAAAGGGGCGTATCCCAATACGGAATTCACGGAGGAAATTCTGAGACTTACCGACGTACTTGTTGACGGAAGATACGTCGACGAGCTCCATGACATAAGCCTGAGATTTCGAGGTTCATCAAACCAGCGCATTATAGATATGAACGAAACAAGGAGAGCGGGCAAAATTATTCTTTGGGACGGTTTTTGATAAGCGATTGATTTTTATAGTTTTTTCCGTTATCATGTATGTATATAAGTTATCGGTCGTATTCATTATGTATCGCCGTTGTACGCATACGCTTGACTGACTGATTGATTTTATTTACAGATAAACCGGAGTAACGGATGAATTTTGATCGTGAGCCGTGCGGCAGGAGAAAAGTCAAAACAGAAAAGTTCAAATTTTTCAGTCATAAAGACTGTGAATACTTTCCGTGTCACAAGGATGTTGACCCGGAAAACTTTAACTGCCTTTTTTGCTATTGCCCTCTTTATTTTGTGGAGGATTGCGGAGGTAACTACGGCTTTACGAAGCACGGAAAAAAGGATTGTACAAACTGTACGCTTCCGCATGAGGCAGACAAGTTTGATTTTATAACGGATAAATTGCTCGAGGCTATGAACAGCCTGCACTTTTAAAAGACACCACGTAACCGCACCTTGAAAATTTAATACTCTGTAAGGCCTCTTTTGGAGGAGATGAATAAAATGTACGAGTTTTCGGCAAACACTCAGTCAGCGCTTGAAATATTGAGAAATCCGCAGCAAACCATGCAATGGTACATCATTCCCGTTTTTCTTATTTTCCTTTACATCGTTTTCAAGGAATTAAGTGAAAAACACTATAAGGTTGTTCTTGCGGGTGCGGCTCTCTGGCTTGTGGACATTTTTAATGAAATTTGGAACTCTTATGTGTGTTTTATAAGCCATCAGGCCCCTGTATGGGGAACTCCGGCAAATGTCGGAGATACATCGCTCCTGATACTCATAGGCTATAATATCGAGATTTCCATTATGTTCTTCATCATGGGTATGGCGGCTGTTCTCAGCCTGCCGGAGGACAAAAAGAAAAAGATTTTCGGCATAAACAATCGTGTACTTTTTGCAGTTGTGCTTACGACCTGTGCCGTTCTTGTTGAGTGCTTCTTAAACTATGCGGGAATTCTCACATGGGAATGGTCATGGTGGCAGAGGAAGTTCCCGTTTGTTCTTTGGATCATCGGATACCTTCCGTTTTTCTCTGCGGCTTTTTATGCGTACGACAGACCGACTCTCAAGGGTTCGTTAAAGTTTGTAGGCGGCCTTGCGGCGATGGATGTAGTTCTTCTTATCGTCGGGGCAGTCATGCACTGGATTTAAGATGAGGTGAATATATATGGCAGTAATGACAGGTGGAACACTTGCGGTTTTAATAGCCGCTTCGATTATTGATTGTGGAATTATTGCGCTTGCATTTCACGATTTCTTAAAGAAAGAATAAAACACGAATTTTGTCATAGGCTTTACAGAGTATGAATTTTGGGGCGATGTATACGTTCTTGTACATCGCCCCGCTTTTTTTATTTTTTTGTAATTTATTTTTAAAATAATAAAAGTGTGACTTATAAGAGGGTTTGTGCTATAGTAAAAATGTAATAATAAAAAGGGGTGATCTTATGATCAAAGCTTTCAAAGACATGATAACAAGATGGAATGACTTTAAGGGAAGAACAGGCGTTGCCGACTATTGGCTTGCTGTACTTGCAAACGCTATTCTCTGGGCTCTTATCGGTCTTGTTGTCGGAATTTTTGTGGGAATCGGAACGGTGGCTTCCTCGTCCGATACCGCAATGACTGTTTTTACAATTCTCTACATAATTATCGGTCTGGCTGCAGGTGTAGTTTATCTCTGGCTTTTCGTTGCCGGACTTGCAATGACCGTAAGGCGTGTACGTGACGCCGGTTTCCCATGGTGGTTTATTTTCATAAACCTTGTTCCGTCCATAGGACAGATAGCTCTCATAGTTTTCTGCTGTCTTCCGTCAGTTGACGAGCCGAGAATTGACTTCGGTACAACGAACGGCGGAGCAGCTCCCGCTTACACACCGGATCCTGCCGCACAGGCGCAAACTCCTCCGAAGCCGGTTGAGCCGGAGGTAATTGACCTTGAGCCTGCGGAGGAAGCACCGAAGAATGACGGCACATGGGTATGCCCGAACTGCGGCGCTGAAAACTCCGCAAACTTCTGCTCGGCTTGCGGTGCAGCGAGACCCTAAGGCTTTTTGAGCAGGCTTTGCCGTTTGAGGCGAACAGCAGCTTAAATAAAAAAGTTTAACTTAAAGAAAAAGGCAGTTCCGCCGTAAAGACGGAATTGCCTCTTTTATATATTCTTGCAGGTTTTGATTTTCTGACAACTTTTAATTTTTCGTACCCGACATTTATAATGTTTATTGTATATACGGTCTATACAAAATAGAAAATCTTTATTGCCTGAAAAAGACAAAATAAAAGGAAAACAGTCCAAGTGTGGGGAGCACTCGGACTGTTTCCTAAAATAGGAGAAAATGAAATGAAAAAGTGAGTGAAGGGGTGACTAATCCCTCATCACAGTTTGTATGATACATTTGTAAACTTAAAAAAACCTTAAACAAATATTACAAAATTTCAAAGTATAAAAAATTTTGCAATCATATATTTTTCCCACGATGAATATAATGCTTTATGACGCCGATATGCCGTAAAACTAAATTTTTGAATCAGATATTTTTGAAGAAGGTCCGAGATTTATTGATGTGTATTTTTTCTTGATTTTTGATTATCCGTATGATATATTTTTTTCGTTGCTTGTCTTTAGCGGTTTATACCGTTAAAGCGCATCACTCTGGAGAGTCTCCTGCTTTTTCCAAGTAGGAGCGCCGAAGGTGTAAGGCGGATATTTTTTTCTGCCGATCTCTCAGGCAAAAGGACAGGGCAAACGAAATTGTGCGCTACCTTCTCCGGAGCTGTGATTTCAGGCGGAATTACAGCTTGTTTTATTTTTATTGGGCAAGTGCCCACGGAAAGGAAAAAATGAATATGGAAAAATTCGCGAAATTTATCGAAAACGTTGACGGCTTTGTGTGGGGCTGGCCCCTCATTATCCTCATTCTCGCCGTAGGTGTTCTTCTTACGGTGCGTACGGGCTTTATACAGGTTTTTCACCTCGGAAAAGCTCTTAGATTTATGGTTAAAAACGAAGAGGACGGAGAGGGAGAGGTAACCTCATTCGGAGCCCTTTGTACAGCTCTTTCGGCAACTGTCGGAACCGGAAATATCGTCGGTGTCGCAACTGCTATCTGCGTAGGCGGACCGGGAGCTCTTTTTTGGATGCTTCTCGCAGCCTTCTTCGGAATGGCTACAAAGTATTCCGAGGGTCTCCTTGCTATTCTTTACCGTACCGATGACGGAGAAGGACACTATCTCGGCGGCCCCTTCCTTTACATCGAAAAAGGTATGGGACCAAAGTGGAAGTGGCTCGGTAAGCTCTTTGCCGTGTTCGGAATGATGGCAGGACTTCTCGGTATCGGTACAATGACACAGATAAACGGAATAACCTCCGCGTTCAATACCGTTATCAAATCACCTGTTGTTTTCTCGGTTTCTGACATGGATATCACCGTTACAACCATAGTTGTAGGTCTTATAGTAACGATTGCAACCGCACTGGTGGTAATAGGCGGAATAAAGAGAATCTCGGCAGTTGCCGAAAAAATCGTACCGTTTATGTGCGTTCTCTATGTACTCCTCGCAGTTTCTATTGTTCTTATAAACATAAAGGCAATTCCCGCTGCAATCGCACTTGTTTTCAAGGGCGCATTTACATATCAGGCAGGAGTGGGCGGATTTGCCGGCGCCGCAATAAAGCTTGCCATGCAAAAGGGTATCGGACGCGGTATCTTCTCGAACGAGGCAGGCCTCGGTTCCGCTCCTATCGCAGCTGCGGCAGCACAGACAAAGGAGCCTGTTCGACAGGGCCTTGTTACAATGACCGGTACATTCATTGACACTATCATCATTTGTACATTGACCGGACTTTCGATAATCGTTACGGGTGCGTATACAAATACCGAGGGTCTTCAGGGCGCAGCCGTTACACAGCTTGCATGGGCAAAATCATTCCCGTGGAATCCGCAGATTTCATACGCACTTGTTGCAATATGCCTTGCGCTCTTTGCATTTACGACGATTCTCGGATGGGATTACTATTCGGAGCGCTGTGTTGAATACCTTTTCGGGAAAAACAAAGTCGTAATGTGGGTGTTCCGCATCCTTTATATCCTTGCAGTCTTTGCGGGACCGTATCTTGCACTTGACGTTGTGTGGAATATCGCCAATATCGCAAACGGACTTATGGCATTCCCGAACCTTATCGCACTTGTTGCACTCAGCGGAGTTATTGCAAAGACCACAAAGGAATACCATGAAAGAATGAAAAATGACACTCTCCTGTCAGCAGCCGACATTAAGAAAGCGCCGACAACGGCAGAGTAAAAGCCCGAGGCGGGTTATAAATATTCGGCAAAATAATGGATTTAAACTTTACGGTTGGCAGTTATAAAGCTGCCAGCCGTTTTTTTGACAAATTTTCTGACGGTTTTTATAGCAGATATTGTAATAAAACTCACGGCGGACTTTGCACCGGGTTCGCGAAAATTTTTTCAGCAGACCTTGCAGCAGATTCTCGAACAGGCTTTTTACCGGACTCTGAAACGGAGTTCACACGGTTTGTTTTTTATAAAAAGTGTGCCGTGTCGGTTGAAGTGAGAATTATTAAATGGTAGAATAAAAAAAGATTGCGACGAAAAAACCATATCATCA
>UQZY01000023.1 GCA_900545655.1 uncultured Oscillospiraceae bacterium | reverse complement strand
GCTTGCGGTAACGAAAAAAAGAAAGACGAGAAAGAAATCGGTAAAAGTGAAAGCCAGAGTCCGTTAATCACGGTTGACACGCTAGTGTTGAAAAAACGAACTTTCCAGAAACAGATCGTGTGTAACGGTAAGTTGCGTGCGGTTTTTAAAAGCGATCTCAGTTTTGACGGTACGGGCGTGATTACAGCGATCAACGGAAGTAACGGGGGATACGTGAAAAAAGGAGAGGTACTGGCAACTCTTGATATGAAAGAGGCTCAGGTTGAATTGGAAAAAAGTTACCGGGCGATGGAAAAGGCGAATATAGATTTACAGGACAAGTTAATCGGGCAGGGATATTCGGCAGACACGACAGGGATTCCGACGGCTATCCTGCGGAATGTGAAGATTTCGTCCGGTTATGATAACGCAATTGATCAGTTGGAGGCAGCAAAACGCCGTTTGGCAAGTTGTTATTTGATTGCTCCTTTCAGTGGGCGTATTGCCAATCTGGATGCCAAGATATATGATCGTTCCGCCAATAAGTTATGTACGTTAATTGACGATTCGTATTTTGATGTCGAGTTCAGTATATTGGAGGCGGAGATCGAAGAGGTGACAAAAGGGCAACATGTGAAGATTATCCCGTTTATTAATGATGAAAAGACGTTTTATGGAGATGTGACAGAGATAAATCCCTTGATTGATGAACACGGACAGGTGAAGATTCGTGCAAGGGTGCGTAATGCTGACCGCTACTTGATGGAAGGGATGAACGTGAAGATTATACTTGAGCGAGAGATTAAGAATAGTTTCGTAGTTCCCAAGGATGCGGTGGTTCTGCGGGATGGTTTTCAGGTGATGTTCTGTTATCGGGAGGGGAAAGCGGTTTGGACGTATGTTGATGTCGTGATGTCGAATATTGATTCCCACGTGATTAAAGGGAGTGAAAAGAAACAGACGGTTATTTCGGAAGAGGATGTTGTTATTACATCCAATAATTTGAATCTTGCCGACGGAACGGATGTGACACCTAACAATAGACGGTAATCATGGTAAAGGAATTGTTAAAGCGTCCTATTGGGGTTACCATGAGCGTTGTCGCGATCGTGGTGTTGAGTATCGTGGCGATGGGGTACCTGCCCGTGTCACTTATGCCCGCTATTGATATCCCGCAGATCACGATCCAGGTGTCGGCTCCCGGTTTGTCGGTTCGGGAGGTGGATAACACGCTTTTGAAACCGTTGAAAAATCAGTTGTCTCAGGTGACCGGATTGAAAAATATAACGGCAGAAGCGCGAGCGGATGCGGGAGCTATATATATGGATTTTGAGCCGAACAGTAATGTTGACATCATTTTTATTGACGTGAACGAGAAGTTGGATCGAGCTGTCGCGACATTACCCAAAGATATAGAACGTCCCAAGGTGATCAAGGCTAGTGTGACCGATATCCCGGCTTTTTATCTTAACCTGTCGTTAAAAAACGTGGCGCCCAAAGAGCATGACAGGCCGCGTGAGGCCGGAATTGATTTCAGTGAACTGGGGCAATTTGCCCGGGATGTTATTTCAAAACGTATCGAACAACTACCACAGACGGCGATGGTCGATATGAGTGGTGTTGTAACTCCCGAGCTACTTTGTATTCCTGATTACACGAAGTTGACTTCTATGGGCGTGGGTATTGATTTGCTTGAAAATGCGATTAACAATAATAATGTATCCTTAGGAGCATTAAGTATTAAAGACGGAGAATATCGTTACAGTATTCACTTTGATTCCCGGATTATCTCGAAAGAAGATATTGAGAATATATATATCAATCATAACGGGCGAATTTATCAATTCAAAGAGTTGTGTGAAATCGTGGAGCGTCCGGCGAAACGGAACGGTTTGGTACGTAGTGGTGATGATCCGGCTGTTACGTTGGCAATTATAAAACAGAACGATGCCAAGATGGCTGATTTGCAGGAAAGTATTGCCACGTTGATTGCTGATTTGGAGAGGGAATATCCTAATATCCGGTTTGAGTTGACACGGGATCAGACCAAATTGTTATCGTATTCCATGGATAATTTGAGTAGTAATCTATTGGTCGGTGCTATTCTGGCGGCATTAATTATCTTTTTATTTATTATCCTTTTTACGTTTTGCTGCGATTCTTACGGTTGTGTGAATAGGTACTGCCTTCTTTATGTCACTAATGACTATTTTACGACGCTCCATTCTGTCCTCCTCAAATGTCAACTGTTTTGCAAAAGATATTTGCCGTTTACTGTAATTCTTTCCATCATTGAGGTCCTGAAAATAATCTGAGATGATGCAATAAACATTTTGGCCGAGTACACAAGGAAAACCGTTTTTCCCGTTATACTTCTCATAATGAGGTTCTACCTGCTTTGGATTGTCCTTATTATATCGTGTGTAAAATCCAAATTGACGCCGAATCCATTTACCGTCAATAGGCTTATTGTTTTTGTCGCTCCTTTTTACTTGAAGCAAATTAAGAGTGGCAGCAATATCGATAAGTGAGTATCCGGCTGCCATCATCAGTGCAATAAGTTGTATTACGATTGCCTCTTCCGGGTATATCTCATATTTTTTTGTTTTGTCATTGAATCTATATCCGTAATATCCGTGTCCTCCACGATGAGGTTCATTCATATCATCACATCCTTGTGTTAATATTTTACATCATCAAATGTCAACTTTCAAGATTTATTGCCAAATAACTATATGCGAGTGTCCGCTATAATCCTAAAACGTTAGCAATAATTTTATGATATATAAGGATTATTAACTTATTTTTTTGCGGTAATATCAAGTCGAGTGTCCATTTTTACGCCTTACTTTTCTCATCTGAACATATTTATAGTGTCTGGACAACCAAAAGCAAAAGCCAAAAATCATCGTTTTGACATTTAAATAAAGCAATGATTAACGGTAATTGCCATAGGTTGACTTGACACTATCTTATTAATTGCGCAATTATAAGACCCCTTCTCTGTGGGTAACAGAGACCATCGCTCGTTTTCACGGGCACAAATTAATATCACCTTGCTCCCAGGGTAAAGGGAAGAAAGACGTAAAATGAAAGTCGTTATAAACAGAAAAAAATATGACACTGATACAGCGGAATGCGTGGCCTGTTACAGCTATGCTTGGCCCGGCGATTATAATTATGTGTCAGAAGCATTGTATCGCAAGAAAACAGGAGAATACTTTTTACACGGGGACGGAGGCCCAAACAGCAAATACATGCACGAAAAAGGTAATACATATTACGGCGGAGAAAGAATTATCCCGTTAGACGAGGAAGAAGCAAAAGACTGGACAGAGGAATACGCTCCGGAAGACTATGAGGATATTTTTGGAGAAGTAGAGGAATAAAGAAAAAACAGCTGTGCTATCGGCTATACGGGCAGAAAGAGGATGATTAAAATTGATAGTTACGGTGATGAACGACAAATTTAATGCTTGCATCAGAACAATTAACATTACATGGGATGATTTTGTTGCAATGTGCTTGTGTCCCGGATGTATGGATTATAAAGGGAACGGTGCAATTGTCGGCGGCTTGTGTGTCTGGGAGACCGAAATAAGCTATAGCACGCGTAATCGCCATAAAATTTTTGAGCACAAAAACCGTCGTTGTATTAACAGACAGCTGGTGATACTCGACGCGGATAATCCCCAAGACGATTTTCTCGACAGGACGCAGTCTTACTTCGCAAAACTTGATGCTGCCTGGGTATATTATACGACATTTTCTGCAACAAAAGATAATCCACGATACAGAATTTGTACATACCTGGACAAGCCGGTCAGCCCTCAAAGCTACGAAACAATCGCCAAATCTATAATGTACGGCATCGGTTTCGAGGAATTTGACCCTGTATCGTCAAATGCAAACCAAATAATGTATCTCGCTGTAATGCCGATAAAAATCAACCCGGAAAGCGGCGAAGAAGAAATCTTTTTCAGGCGGGATTCGTTTGACGGGAATCCGATTGATACAAACAGGTTAATGGACGATATCACAACCGTCAGCTGTGGTAAATCCCCAAAAATAGTTCTACCGAGCAATATATCCGAAAAAACACAATTAAGCGCAGGTACCTCAAAGCTCATTGACCCTCGAACAAAGGACAGCATCGTCGGCACTTTCACCTCCCTGTTTTCGATTGAAGAAGTAATGGAAAGGTTTCTTCCGGACGTTTATAAAAAAATTGGTGACAGATACAGACCAATCGGCAGCGGAAGCACTCCGGGCGGCAGAATCGTCGAAAACGGTCAGTATTATCTCACCTCACACACCAAAAAAGACAATGCTTACGGCAGCCTCAAGAACTCCTATGACCTTGTACTTTGCAATCTCCAAGAAATCACCACACCGGAACAGCTTGAAGAGCTAAAACTCAAAGCACACTCAAAAGGTAAAAATTGTGAAACCGCAGAACAAATTATGTACGAATGGGCTATGAGCATCCCGGAAGTGTACGAGGCGGAAGCAAAAAGAATTAACAAAAGAAAGAAGGATTTTAAATGAATTATACATATCCCCAGCTTAACGACGTTTTAAAATTTACAAAAAGCGGCATGAGCATAAAGGTATCGGGATTCAAAACAAACTTTGTAGCAAAGGAACTCCTAAAAAAAGATACATATGTTTATGCCAAGATTGAAAACTCTGACAAAGGCTTTATTTACATGTACGATAATGCGTCCGGAGTGTACAAATTAGTACAAGAAAAAGATATCCTCAGAAACATTAAAAACTTTTTGGAGCATTACGATTCTGATTTGGTCCGTATGTCTGCATTAAATGAGATTGTTGATTTAATGGTTACAGAGATGGATACAATACCGCTAGATAATTTTGACAACAATCCGCAAATAATAAATTTTCAGAACGGTATTTTGGACCTGGATACGCTGAAATTATCGCCTCATAGCAAAGATGCTCTTTGTACTGTTCAGATGCCTGTTGAGTGGAACGGAAATTTTGTCGAGCACCCGGAGCTTGCTCAGTCACCGATTTTTGACAAATATCTTGATACTCTGACCGACGGTTACTCAGAAAAGGATAGAAATGACATCAAAACCGTTCTCCTTGAGGTAATAGGAGTCGTGCTCAGCAACATCCCCGGGTATAAATTCAAAAAAGCCTTGCTTGTTTACGGTAAAGGAAACACCGGTAAAACACAGATTCGTAACCTTGCCATCAGCTTGGTGGGCGAACGGAATTCTGCCGTAGTAGAACTTGCCGACCTTGAAACAAGAGAAGGTCCCTCGAGAGCTTACAAAAAGCGTCTTATCGGTTCCGGCGACATGAAGTTTGGAACGGCAGGCCAAATTGCCACATTTAAAGATGCAACCGGCGGCGAGACATTGCCCATAAGATTTTTATATAAAGAGGCATTCCCTGCGAAGATAACCGGTGTATTTTGGTTCGGTGCAAACTTTTTGCCGCTTTTCGGCGGCGATAAAGGCGACTGGGTCTATGAGCGCTTTATCCCGGTTCAGTGCAAGAACGTAATTCCCGAAGAAGAGCGAGACCCCGATTTGCTTGAAAAGCTGCTGACAGAAAAAGATGCGATTGTGTACAAGGCGATTATGGCAATGCGTGAGGCTGTCAAGCGAGGGTATAGATATACTATCCCCGAGTCATCAAAAAAGGACCTTGAAGTATACAAATCTGTAAATAATATCATAGTTGAGTTTTTTAACGAACACTGTATAAACCTAATGGCCGGTATTGATTATGATGATGCCGCTGTAAAGTTCTGTGATTTAAAATCTTCGCACAGCAGTGCAGTAATTTTCAACACCTTTCGCAATTGGGCAAAATCAAATTACAACACCACTCCCACAAAAGCTGATTTTGAAAATACCATCGCGGAAATCCTAGGCATCGCGCGCGATAAAATAACTGTGCGAACCGCCGAAATGCGTGCATATTACGGTTTTGATATTGAGGACAATTGTTTCCAAGAATATTACAAGCCGTAAATTGCTCCAAAAACTTCGCAGAATCAATACTTCTGCGAGGTCTTTTGCTGTTACTGCTCCCAAAAACATTGCTTCTGAAGAGTTCTTGTGACAAAATGACAGAATGACAGGATAATAAAAAAGTATATAAAAATAAAATTATATATACCTTTTAGAAAAGGCTGTCATCTTGTCATTTTACCAATGTTTTCGGTCGCTTGGACTCTACCGGCGGCGCTCAACTCTCCCCTCCTCCCTCCAACAGCAACTGCCTTCAATAACGCCGCAAATCAAACGACCACGAAAAGAAAAAACACCCGGCCGCCGGATTTAACCGACAGTCGGGTCTGTGTTTATGCCTTATACTTCAAGTTGTCAATCTTAGGTGTGTATCCGTTTTCAATATTACGGCATATGACAAACTGCAATTCATCACGCTCAAGTAAAAGCATCGACAACTCTGTACGAATCTTCTCAACCTCATTTTTGAGCTTTTCAAAGTCAGGAAAAATAATTATATCCGTTTTAGCAGGCTGTTCATCTTCACCGGCTTTAGGCATAGTATGCTCCTCCCCTTGCGCTATAAACAATTCTTCAGTTTCACTTTCATCCATAATTTTCACCTCAAGAAAATCTATTCAAACCATCAATCCAGCAGATTTTCCAATAACCTTTTGCGGTTATTTATAAACAGCTCTGTAACCTTGTAGCTTTCGGTTTCTTCATACCGGCAGGTGTGAATTTTTCCATTATCAAAGCTAAAGATTTCGGCATTCGGGATACCGAGCAAAATCGGCGAATGCGTTGCTATAATAAATTGCGCACCGTCGCTTGCGCATCTGTAAATCTCAGCCAGCAGCGTCAACTGCCTTTGCGGAGATAATGCCGCCTCCGGCTCATCAAGAAAATACAGTCCGTTAGGTTGTATATTATTCTGTACCATCTTCAGGAAGCTCTCCCCGTGCGACCTATTGTGGTACTCCTCCGAAGGATGTGCGAAGTCGGCATATTCCTCCTCCTGTGTTGCAACATTATAAAAACTTTCCGCTCTTAAAAAATAACCCCATTTTTCTTTCCTGTACCCTTTTGCAATCGTTATAGCATTGCAGAGTTCCGAGTGCGTGTCATGCGTCGAAAAGCAATAATTCTTAGTTCCGCCCTCCGGATTGAATCCATGTGCAACGGCTATCGCCTCAAGCAAAGTCGATTTTCCGCTTCCGTTTTCACCGACAAACAATGTAATCGGCTTCATAAAATCAATTTTTTTGACCTTATAGAGTGCATCAATTCTTGTAAGATAACTCTCATCACTTATCTTATCCCAATCAAAAAGTACACTTTGTATAAACTGATGATTCATTTGCATAATCTCATTATTTTTTTCGTTATCAATTTTAATTATTTCACCCATGTCAATCTCATTTCCTTTTACATAATCTATTTAATTAAAATATACTGCCACAATATCATCCAACTGCTTTCTAATCTCTGAAAAGTCGCAGTCCAAATCAAGCGTTTTCACAGAAATAGCATTGCCACCCATTTTGTATTCGTTGTTTGGTAACACTACTTCGTCTGTCTTTGCATAGAGCAACATTCCGGACACATTTCCGGTTCTCTCTGTATCGAGGTTTTTTACATAAGCAAATATCTGATACAGATTCCCTGAGTGTAAGGTGTTTACATCATATCGCTTCTGCGTTGTATGCAAATAATACTTCGCATCTATTACAAGCGTCTTTTCCCCCTTTTTCAGCATAATGTCGCTTTGCATAACAGGGAGCATTTCTCTGTACCCATCATCTGTATCCCACGGAATTTGAGACGCTGACACCCGAATTTCCGGATGCTCTTTCCGATAATATTCAAGCAGGAATTTCTCATATAGTCTGCACATACGCTGTTCATCAAGAAAATCCATCATTTTGACTTTGCCATCCGACTGTGTCTGAAGCAGTCCGTTAATAATCAGATTGCAAATCGAAATCAACATTCTGTATTCCTGATTGTTGCGGTCAATTCTAACGTTCCAGTTAATCAAGTTGACATCAAGCACATCAACATTTGCAAAATACATCAACAGTTTGCGGAGCTTGTTCTTTCGCTCTTTCGCATTCTTTCGCTCTTTCGCAATATCGGCATGAAGAAGCTTCAACATAGTCGTTTTGATTATTCGATTCATATACGAGTTTTCGGAAAAATCATCATACTCACAAACCAGCCGTCTTTTAATCATCGACTGTTCTTTTATTGAAGAAGATATGTCAATTTTGCCTTTAACGGCTGCTGTGGTTTCCGTCTTCAAAACATACTCACGTCCAAGACCCTTTTTAATCAATGAACTCGTACCATTGATTAGTATCGCCGAACAAAGGTCTGCAAAATTTTCAAATTTTTCGGTTGCAACTTTTTTGTATCCCTGCTTGTTCAAAATCTTGAAAGCGTATGAGAGCATATAATACACATTTTTAATTGGAATCATTGTTCTGCTCCATTTGAATCTGTTGCTTTATTTATTATTTTCTTTAGGTCGTCTATTTGATTTCTGGCTTTTTCAGGTTCATCAAACCAATACTCACTGATAAGCGGTTTAATCTCATACTCAATAACATTGTTAAGCCATTCATCGGTGATATCCTCGTCGGTGCAGAAATAGCTGTGTCCGATTTTGAACCCCTCACCTAAATTGTCATCATCGGCAATCTTTTTGTTCAACTCTTTTACAGCATTTATAAGGGCTTTAAATTTATAATTATGTTTGCTATTTATATATGCTTCGAACTTTTTGTTTCCATTTTTATCATTGTTACCATTGTTTTCATTATTCTCATTGTTATCATTGTTTTCAAACGCCGGCTTGAAACTATAGAAAGCAAATCTTCTGCGAAGAGCATAGTCCATCATTGCAAGACTGCGGTCTGCGGTGTTCATCATTCCGATGATGCGGATATTTTTCGGAACGCAGAATTCCTCATTTGAATAGAGCAAATTAAGCCTCTCGCCTCTGTGGTCTTTCTCAATAAGCATCATAAGTTCACCGAGAATTTTGCTCAGATTTCCACGGTTGATTTCGTCGATAATAAAGAAATACGGCCTGTCAATATCGTTCTCCGCCTTATGGCAGAAGTCATAGAATACGCCGTTTTTCAGAACGAAGCCACCATTATCGGTCGGTCTGTATCCCTGAATAAAATCTTCATAGGAATAGCTCTGATGGAACTGCACAAATTTAATACGGCTTTCGTCCTCCTCGCCCATAATCGAATAAGCAAGTCTTTTTGCCGCATAAGTTTTTCCCACACCGGGCGCGCCTTGAAGAATGACGTTGTACTTCATCTCAAGCAAGCCGACAAGTCGGTCATATTCTTTCGATTCCATAAATACGTCATTAAGGAAATCATCCCTTGTATATGCCTTGTTCTCATTTCCCGCGGGTTCTTCATCAGGTGCGGCAGTATCAGTGTCTGAATCATTCTTAAAGCTCGTCCAAGCGGCATATGAAAGCTCCGGAAAATTATTGTAATCATAATTTCCGCTGCTCAATTCGGCGTTTGCCTGCTCACACATTGAGATATATTCTTCACCCGAAGGGACACCATTATCAAGATTTTTAAAGATTTCGGCAAAATCATCGGATAAATTTGCCGAATTCTGAACAAAGGCACGATTTGTAGAATCAAGATTTATAAAAGTATTCGGTCTAATCCAGTAAAGACCCATTGTGATATTCCACTTCACCTGTTTTTGCTTGATAACCGTGTCATATGCGTTGATAAATTCTGCTCTGTTTGTTTCGCTGCTGTCCTTTGAATACGACAGAGCTTTTTCAAATAAGTTCCACAGATTGTCTATATCATGTTCTCCGCGGTTTTCTTTGTAGGCAAAGAAACTTGAACTTAAATTCATAGTAAAAGGAATACCGTTAAATTCAACCGGCACGTCCTCTTTAAGTGAAAAATGTGTTGCAAATTGTTTAAGCAAAGCAATGCGATTTTTATCTTTAATTTCTTTATTAAACGCACTGAAAGTTGTAAACGGACATATATCGTCATAATCCGTTTCTCCGCGCTCTTTAAACGGATAATTCATTCCGACTTCTGAATAAATCTTCTTAAGTATCGACATCAATGCCTGTCGGTCATTCTTATACGGAAGCAACGCATCGGCAAGTTCACTGTAAAAATTGACCCATTGATATTTCTTCTTGTTCTTGCGTAAAGCATTTAACTCCTTTGCGTTGTTCAAAAAGATACTTGAAGCAAGAGAATCCGTCATATCAACATTCCATCCTGCATCGGTAAGTGACCAAATACCGTGCTTTGAATTATCAATATAACCGCCTTTAACAAGATAACTCCTTGCAAACGCAACATCATTTTGGAACTTGTTAACCTTGGTTTTTCCCCTTACTTCGGTTACCTCTTCATCAGTGAGGTTTTCATTTTTTATAATGACATCTCTAACTTCCTTTGGAGTTCCGCTACCGTTGAGCTGCTTTAGCGCAACCAATATCGGCTTCATCCAACGAATAAACTGAGCATCCGATTTGTTTTCAGTCGCTTCCGGTGCAATCGGTTTTTCGCTGTAAAACTTGTCTATGTAGAATCCGACGTCACCGGCAAGAATATTCAACTCACGGTCCTGATAACAGTCATCCGAAAGTTCAGCAAAAAGCATATCGGCAAGTTCGCTGTCGTTTAACAGTTCGAGCCGAACTTCTTCATACATTTTCTGACCGTTTTTGAAATTGTTCTCGTAATCTCCCTTTTTAAAAGTGTAGTCGGCATCAATTACGGAAGCGACCTTCTTCATTTCGCCAAACTTGTATATATAATACCTGTCGGGATAGTAATGTCTCAAATATACACTGATGGCGTGCTCGTCCTGATAGTGATTTGATGCACCGTTTCCGTATTTCAGCAAAAGCTCATTGGACTTATTCTTGAAAGCATCGATTCGCACATAAATATCCTGCTCTTCGTCAAAAAGTTCAATAAACATTTCTCTGACTGTTTCCGGCTCTTCGGTTGCAAACTGTTCAATCATACCTTCCGGGAACCATCTGCTTGCAACAAGAAGGTTCTCGGTCTTTGACAGTGCATTTTTAAGCATAGCCGAAAAGTTTTTTGCATCAATGTCCCAGTTGTCTTGGAAATACTTTACCGCTTCCCATTTGTACTTTTCATCTTTAAATCTCTCGCCGAAATCCTTTTTGTAATCCTCAATCGCTCTTCTGAGCTTTTCTTTGTTAATCATCTTTCTCCTCCGGATACTCTCAATCCTTATTTACGATATCGAGCAGTTTTTCATAGCAATTTACAACATCATATCGAACTTTGCTTGTAGAAAGCTTGTTGTAAAGAACTTTAGCACAATCTGTTTTTGCTTTTTCTATGCCTCTCAGTTCGATGCTGTCCATCGTACCTTTAGTTTCGGCTATAAAGTATATATGCTTTACCGAGCCTTCCTTAAAGGCAATAGCCCAGTCCGGCGAATAATTACCTACCGGCGTAGGAATATGAAATGCCTTTGGCAGTTTGGCGTAAACACATACCTCATCCGCTATATCCAAGCTTTTGGCAAAACGCTTTTCAGTGCTTTCCTCGGCATAACCGTCTGTGAAAACATAATCTTGAATTGCTTTCTTCGCCACAAAAGCCTTATCAAAGCTCTGTGAATTCTTTTCTGCGGTGAAAATATTATCATCATACTTACCGTCAATTGTGTTATATGAGATATGCTCAACAATCGTGGTTGCCTTTTCCTCATTGATAATCTTAACGACCTTGGAAATAAATTCTTCCGGATTAAATTTAAACATATACAGCTTGTCAATACTGCGAAGTATTGCCGCTGCGGATTTTCTTGTCAGCTTTGTTCCCTCGGCAACCTTTCCGACAAGGTCATATTTTACACTGCTGGTCGCAGCGTGCTTGAGTGTTTTTGTCTTTGTCTTTTCTTTTGTGAAGGAGTCTCCGCGCTCAACCTCATATTCATTCATCTGAGCTTTCTGCTGTCCGACCGTCGTTGTGTACTGAAGCTCAGAAACATACAGCCTGCTGTCAATAGCCGAAACCGCTTTGCTAATCAACTCATCACTGTCAAAATCAACCATATATGCGTATTTATGATTGATTTCATTCCAAAGCGTTTGAAACTCTTTCTTGTAGAAATTATCATTGAGCTTATTTTGAGTGACCTTGGTCTTATGTCCGTCGGCAAACATTTCGGCAAGCACGCTGTCGTCATACACGGCTTGCACAAGTCCATGTATTCCGTCAGCCATCGGAACAAGTTTATCCGGCAATTTTGCAAGATTATTGTTTGCTAAATCAGAGCGGTATTTATCGGTAACCTTGCTATCCTCATCAACATAGCCGTTCTGAATAAGATAAAATTCAATCGATTTGGCAGTTCTTTCATCAATAAGAGCGGGTTCGCCGTCAACCTTAACATACTTGCCTTTGAAATATTCGGATGAAGCAGATGTCGGTCTGTCATAAAGAGCAGTCTTGATACCCTTCTGCAAATCATCAACGTATTTTTCATAGCTTTCAGTTGCCACGACTGTCAGCTTATTGATGTCATGAACCATACTTCCGCAGCTTTGAACATCCATTCTGTTTCCGAATTGATTTACGCAAAGTCTCAGACCACGTCCGACTTCCTGCCGCTTGGTAGTCTTACTGTCTGAATGTTTCAACGTACAAATTTGGAAAACATTAGGGTTGTCCCATCCCTCACGAAGAGCGGAGTGAGAGAATATAAATCTTGTCGGCTCATCGAAAGAAAGAAGCCTTTCCTTATTCTTTAGAATCAAATCATAAGCGGAAATATCATCCGAGAATTCTGAATTTCTTTTAGTCGGGCTGTCAATACAGTGTCCCGATTTCTTATCAATGCTGAAATATCCTCGGTGTACAACTGATGCATCCATGCACATTGATTTCAAATACTTCTGATACGGCGTGTCAAACATTGTTATGTAGTCGTTCAGAACGCTTTGATACTCTTGCTCAAACATAACGCCATATTCTCCGAGTGTCTCATTGCCGTCCTCATCGTACCGGCGATACTTTGCAACCTCATCAATGAAGAAAAGTGAAAGGCATTTTATTCCCTTGTTGTAAAGACTTTCTTCCTTTTCAAAATGCGAAAGTATCGTTTCTCTGATTTGGATTCGGCGCATATCCTTTTCAGAAACATCGCCCATAATCTCTCCGACGTGAATAACCACACCGTTTGTGAAAGTAACCACCTTACCCTCGGGGTCAATGTCGGAAACCGTGTATCCCTTGTACTGTTCCATCTCGTTAGATGCACGGTAAAGGTCGTCTCCCATGTCAAAAGTTCTGATTTTTCTCTTCCTTGATTTGTTATTTGCAATTTCAAGTTCGATTTTAGCTCTCGGAGGCTTGTTCTCTGAAAGTACAATTTGCTCAAGAAAAAGATAACTGTTTGTTCCACTAAAATTTACGACTTTAAAACCCTTGACATCAATTCTCTTAACCAACTTTTTATTGTACGCATCAAGCGCATCCAGCACATAAACAAGGTTATGATGCTTTACGTGCGTTGCCGAATAGTTCAAGCTAAAAAGAGGATTGAAGTTCTTTAATGCTTTTTGTGTTACCTCACCGCCCATTTTCTGCGGTTCGTCAAGAATAATAATCGGTCTATTTGCAGCTATTACATCAATCGGTCGGCGTGAAGCAAACTCATCACGCTTTGAATAGATAATACGAGCCTCTTTGCTTCTTCCGTCCTCTTTAAGTGATGAAGCAAAAGCCTGGGTATTGATAATCATTACATTGATACCGGAACTGCTTGAAAAGTTATCCAGTTGATTGAGATTCGAGCTGTTATAAATAAAGAAACGAGCCTTTTTGCCGTAGTGTTCCATAAAGTGTTCGGCTGTGATTTCAAATGATTTCTTTACGCCCTCACGGATAGCAATACTCGGAACAACAACAATGAACTTGCTCCAGCCGTATTTTTTGTTCAGCTCAAACATCGTCTTGATATAAACATAGGTTTTACCTGTACCGGTTTCCATTTCAATATCAAGGCTGCATCTGCCGAAATCTTTTACCAACGACGGAGAAAGTTTTATATTGTTCTCGCTTTGAATCGTATGTATATTCCTGAGAATTTGGTCATCCGAAAGCTCAATAATCTCATTTTTATATCCCGTGTCCGATGTAAGGTCGTAGTCATCGTCGGTCATATTGGATATCTGTTCACCCTCGTAGATATCTTGACCCGATGCATTCTTATTCAGCTTAACCTTACCGAGGTCACGGATATAGGTTGTCCGGTCGTGAAATCTCTGTCCGTTAAAGACTCTCACAACCGCATCAACAGCATCCGTCTGGTATTGTTGTATTTTAAAATTAAATTTCATGTTGCAAACCTCTTACTCTATGGTCGCTTTGATTCTATTGATTAATTTTTCATACAAATCATCTTGACTTTTCCAGATAATCGTATTTATTTGCTTTACATCAAAATGGCAATCGGCGTTAAATTTCTCCTTACTACAAACTTGAATTACATCTTTTCCTATGCCAAGTGCATATCCGGCTTCAAAATAAGCTCCGTTATTATGACCGGTAAATTCTGCAATAACAAATCGGGATTCTCTGATTTCATATAGCATTTCAGGAACGATTTGATGATTATGTTCGATTTCATCCATAATACGAGGGATGTAACCACTATCAACAATTGCTTTTTTTATTGTTTCTCGTGTATCCATCATGTCATCAGCAAATGACATGGCAATGAACACACTTTTTGATTTTGGCTTCCGGGAACTTTGAAGTTCGTCAATTCGATTCCAACCGTCAGGCTCAAGTGCCATTCTGCATGTTTCCGAATGATTATTATAGCAATAACCAATATATTTTTTATCTTTTATATAGTCAAGCATTTTTTCTGCTTGTCCAAGCATGTCTGTGCTTTTCAAAATATTATTTTCACAATCATATCTTTTAACGAATAATGCGCTGAAAAGCTGTTCTTTTGATAGTTCAACTACTTTTCCGATAAAATCAGATTCTTCTGATAATGCCAATAAAAATTTATTAACTTTATCGCTGAAGGTTTTAGGATACCAGTTTTCAACAATATCATTTGTGACATGATAACAATATGGAGTGTCTTCAAATTGACTTTCAAAGGCATTTTTCTTGCCAATAAAATTAAAAAACAAGTTTGGCTCTACCTTTATTGGCTGCGACAGCTTTCCATTATAAAACAGATATGAAGCTAATTTATTTTTATCGGTTGGTTTTTCAGTATATTTCGTATTGAACATTTCAAATCTGCCACAGACAGGACATTCAACCCAATAGCGCTCTATGTTATTTTTTACATCAGCATCACTACCACAAACAGGACATTTTTTAATGATTGTATTATCCATTACAGCACCTTCCTTATAGTATCGGGAGAATAGGAGGCGAAGATTTGGTCGAAGTTGGTGGCGACGCTGTCGTTTGCCATAGAGCTGTCACGCATTACGAAATAATACGGTTTTTGTTTTGCGATTTCCGTGATTACATCTTCTGTCACGTTTTCATCAAAGCAGGCAATCAAATAATTACCATCCACTTTAAATACTTTCTTTCCGGAAATGGTTGTTTCTTCAATTTTGCTTGAAAGAAGTATACCTAAATCAAGCATAACCTGGAACAGTAAATCTTCAGGGGTTCTGTCCTCTTTGATATTGTCCTCCAATGAATCGAACAGGCTCATTTCATAGTCGTCTGGCGTGTAATAGACCTCTTTCATGTTGGAGCTGTCGCATTTAAGCACACGGAAACCGGTATCAATAGGTGGGTGCAATTTTGCAACATATTCATCTGGAAGATGTCCTAACTTATCACATTCTTCCTGATGTTCAATATAATAACATGATTGATTCCATTCGTGTTTTGTAAAAGCAATTGACTCCGCCCTTTCTTTCTGTATTTTCGCTCCAGCTCGGCGGATTCTTTCTTTGCCGATTTCACAAATATTTTTGTAGCCTGCTTTGTAGGCTTCGCTCTTTTCATCTGTCTTTTCAGGGAGCTGAACCATAATAAATTTACGGTGTCCGCCATCCTCAGCATTTAATTTCATAACAGCATGGGCGGTCGTAGCAGAACCGGAGAAGAAGTCAAGAATAATAGAATCCTCATCACAGAATCTTAACATACGAATGATGAGAGCTGTCAGTTTTGCTGTATCAAAAACTTTACTTTCAAACAAATTGTTTATCTCTGAAGAAGAACCAACCAATAAGTCCATCCAAGAACTATTTAAAAGCGTATCACTTGTGGGAGGAATATAATGTTCAGGTTTACCGTTTTCAGAGAGACGAAGCAAATCAACCCTTTCTTTTTGTTGTCCATACCAAGATTCGATTTGTTCGTTGGTAGGAGAATCCGTTCCCACATCTCTAATAAGTTTTTCATAATTTTTTACAGCGGTATCGCTTCGTTCTTTGCTCCATCTCCACTGCCCAGATGAAGGCATTATTCCAAACAAAGGATAGCGCATAGTTGGTCTATCAGTTCCTCTCCAGTGGTTATTCCAAGTTCCTGGTTTTGCAATATCTAGTTTTCTGGTTTGTTGTGGAAATCTGTATATAGAACTTCTTGAATACAAAAGGATGTATTCAAAATCCCTACCTAATTTATCCCATGTATCAAATTGAGCCTGTACAGATTTCGCACCTCGCCTTATGACAATTTGGTTTCTAAAATTGTCTGCGCCAAACACTTCGTCCATAACCTTACGAAGATTGTCAACTTCTTCGTCGCCAATGGAAACAAAGATAATACCATCTTTAGACAACAAATCTTTTGCAAGTTTCAGCCTCGGATAAATCATATTCAGCCAATCGGTATGGAAACGACCGTTGCTCTCGGTGTTCTGCACCATGCGATTGCCCTCATCGTCAAACTGACCGCTGTTGGCAAGATATTCGTCCGTACTCTGTGCAAAATCGTCCTCATATACAAAGTCATTGCCCGTATTATACGGTGGGTCTATGTAAATCATCTTGATTTTTCCGAGGTAGGTTTCCTGCAAGAGTTTGAGGACTTCCAGATTATCTCCCTCAATGTAGAGATTTTCTGTGTTATCAAAGTCGACGCTTTCCTCTCTGCAAGGACGAAGCGTTTTGTTTATGGGTGCATTGGCAAGAAGAACAGACTTCTTCTTGTCCGGCCACGTGAACTGATAGCGTTCCTCTTTGCCGTCAACAACCCTCGTGTTGATTTCCTGCATAAGCACATCTTTATCAATCGCACGGACAACCTCGCCGTTCTCGTCAATAGCCTCCGTCACCGCATTAGGAAACATCTCCGCCAGCTTCTTATAATTCTCATCCGCCTTATTCACCGTCTGCATCTTTAACTTGTCCATTATACTCATCCTCCGTTTTTCTATTTTACGATTTATTCTTCTGTATACCTCTAAATTTTAATAGTAATTTTTCATTTTTTATGTTCTCTCGCAACAACACTATTGCCAAAATATTGTTGTAAACCATATCACATAATTCTGTGGCATCTTTTTCATCAATTTCTTTTACAACTTTATTTTCCCATTTGCCTGTTTTGTTATTATGTCTGATTTGCAGGTTATTTAATATATTAGTTGCATTATCTATCATTATTTTTAAACATTTTCTCTGTTCATTGCTATAATTTTGTTCTTTACTATCCTTTTCAATGTAAAGATTTGTAGCAAAATATGCAAGTGATTTTCTTTTTTCACTTAAAGACATGTTCTCCCTCGCATATCTAATCAATTCCCACTGAACATCTTCATCTTCACATAAATCAACAACTTCCTCTAATGGTGCATTTTTAGGATACATAACAACCTTGTTTTTATAATGACGCTTGACTAATCCCATTTTCCTTTCAAGCTCATATACGATTTTACAGAATACTGTTTCGAAATCATCATAATGTTGGATATCGACTTCGTCATCTGAAAAGAAGGAATTATTTAATAAATTGATAAAGTTTTCTATAATCTCTAAATAATTAATAATTGTTTCCTCTGTTGCATCTCTTTCATTTATATCTGCATTTGCCCGAAAAATGAATTCTTCAATATCTATGCAAGTTCCTCTATATTCCCATGAAGGGAATAAATATTGAGATACCATTTCTTTGAAAGTCCTATATCGGCCATCAAATACAAAATAAAATTCATTAGAAAATAATCTATTGATTTTTTCGACCTCATTATATATATTATAATTTTCTTCAACTAATTGAAATATAGTTTTCCTCGACATTATATTTTCTCCTTTATAACAACATTTGATTTTATTTCTTTAATTCTCCGCACCAACTCAAACTTTTTTCTCGGCTGTTTTTCTGCTCGAGCTCGTTTTTCGAGCCGTGCAATCTCTTTTTCAAGTTTTGCCTGCTTTTCGTGAAATGCAAGGTTTTCATCAAGAGTTAACTTCTCATTCCACAGTCCACACTCCAAACTTTTTATCAGGTTTTCCCAAACAGAATCCATGTTCCGTCCCGAAATTTCAATCTTTTGCTCATCGCTCGACTTCCAATCGGACTGAATCAACCTTGTTCTGTAAACTGCGAGCTTGTTTTCCCCGTCATATTCAAGAACAAACAGAATATTCTGAGGTATCATCTTTGACAAAAGTTCGATAGTCTTTCCGCTGAAATTTTCTCGTTTAAGCGTAACAAGCAGCACAAAAATACTTGTTACTTCGCTTCCGGACGGTATGTTTACAGTGCCCTCTGAAATCTCATTAACTATTGTTATTTTCGAGATGTCGGCGTCTATCTTTTCTTTCGCCGCCGCATTCATTCCGAATCTTTCATAAATTGCTTTCTTCGGAAGCTGTTTGCTCATCTCTGTTGTTTTGGGTAATCCGAGCATTTTCTCACTCCGCTCATAGTTAATAAAGTCTAATAGAATTATAAGTAGTAGTAGTAATAATAACTTGCAATTAGGAGTTGTTTTTTTATTATCCCTCACTTCTAATTACAAGGAAGCATATAAGTTCAAAATCGTCCAACCCCTTGATTTCATTCGAAAGGAAGCTAACCTGCTCTCCGCCTAAAAAGCTGTCAATGTCGCTTTCCTCTTTTACTTCAATTATTGAGGAAATGGCATCGCCGAGCAGTTCGGAATATTTCTTCATATTTCTTCCGTCACGGGTTTCTTTGTTAAACGGTCTGTATGCTTCGGGAATAGGCTCTGTTCTGCCCTTACAAATGTGTCTCATTATATCGAGCATTTGCTTTGGTGAAAGGTGGTCACAAATCACATTTCCGTCGTCACCGATATAGACCATATAAAACGGGTGCAGACGATTTCGATTATCAATATTGACGCTGTCGGAACGATTCTTCAGCACATAGATAACCCCGGGCTGTGCATTCTCATTTGCCGAAACGACGGCATGCAAGCCAAACGGAGAGTTATCAATATCAGGATGCGTTTTTATGTATTCAAGCAAATCCATTCTGAATTCATTGAGACCCAAATCAACTATTGATATTCCTGTTGTCATATCCTCCATATCAACGACTTCATTTTTAAGCCGCATCAACTGTGTCTTTCTGTACTCAAGGTCAGTTTTTTCCTCTTCGCTGAGTATATTATCATCACCGGTCGCAGTCATATTGACGATTTTCATTCGGGTTTCAACTTTAGCTTTAAGATTGATATAATCATCAAGAGAAACGTCCGGCCAGAAATTTACAAGCTGTATTTCTTTATTTTTGCTTCCGATACGGTCAATTCTGCCGAAGCGCTGAATTATACGCACAGGATTCCAGTGAATATCATAATTGATGAGATAATCGCAGTCCTGCAAGTTCTGACCTTCTGAAATACAGTCGGTTGCAATAAGCAAATCAATGTCAACCTTTGGCAAATTTTCGAACAAATCTCTGCCTTTTGAAATCGGAGAGAAGCAGGTCAGCACAGAATTAAGGTCCTTATTTTTGAGGGGCGCATTTGTTCTTCCTTCAACCGAACCGGTGACTAAAGCCGTGTTTAAACCATATTTTTGCTTTACATAGTCACAGATATTGTCATAAAGATAGTAGGCAGTATCTGAGAATGCCGTAAAAATTATAATTTTCTTGTTGCCGTCATTTATCGGGTGAGATATCTTTTCATCAATAACGTGATAAAGCTCTTGCAATTTTGAATCATGCTCCGGAGTAATATCCTCAATCATAATTGTAAGCAAGTCGAGAACTTCCTTATCCCTTTCAAGGCTGGCTTTCCATGAAATATAGTCCATATCAGCCAAGTTAATTCTCATTTTCTTGCCAAATGAAAACAGCTCATCGTTGTTTCTGTCATCATCGTCAAACTCTTCAATATTTGTAATATCAGTCAGTTCGAGTTCTTGAGAAACAGACTTGTTATAGTTTTCGATAGTGTTGATTGTACTCTCTATCAAGTCTTTAATCCTTGTAAGAGTGAGTTTGAATGAATACACCGAGCTCTCCATACGCTTCATCAGGTTTATGGCAGTCAATCTGCGGATTCCCTGTTCACGGTTCGCCTGTGTAAATCCGACGTTAACCTTATTGTCGCCGTACATCTCAGCATACTTTTCTTTCTTACTTTCCTGAATAAAATGAGTCGGCGTATAAATTGAAAGCGTCAGGAGCATCAACTGTTCAAATATTTCATTATAATTTATTGCAGTTCTTAGGTCGGTGAGCTTCGGACTGAGTGAAATCGGAGTACGCCTTTTCGGGAAAGTTACTATATCACTTGTATCGTAATACTTTTGTATATGTTTTCTCGAACGAGCTATCGTCACGCTGTCAAGAACTTCAAAGAAGTCAAAGTCAAGCATTTTCAAGAGGCGTTCGGTAGTTCTGTCCTTAAGCTCAAAATCGCTCCACATATTAAAAGCTCTCTGAGCATTGCGGAAGATTTCATCAAGCGAATGTGTAGTATTTAGTTTTTCATCCACATAATTCGTATGGCCCTCATAAGCCAAAGCGAGCTGATTTTTCAAATCATTAAAACGATTATTAACGGGTGTTGCCGAAAGCATCAAAACCTTTGTTTTAACTCCGGCTCTGATAACTTTCTTCAGCAATTTTACATATCGATTTTCTTTATCGTTTTCATCAGGGTTTTCAACAATTTTACCACCGTTTCGGAAATTGTGAGACTCATCAATAACAACCAAGTCATAGCTGCCCCAATTAAGTCTGTCCAAATCCAATCCGTTGGAGCGTCCGGACGTTCTGTTAAGGTCAGTATGATATAAAACATCATACCTCAATCGGTCAGATGCAATCGGGTTATTTATATAATTGTCCTTATATGTATTCCAATTATTTGCAAGTTTTTTCGGGCAAAGGACAAGTACAGTCTTGTTCCTATTTTCATAGTATTTAATTACAGCTAAAGCTGTAAAAGTTTTTCCGAGACCCACGCTGTCAGCAAGAATACAGCCATTGTATTTTTCAAGTTTGTTTATAATAGCAAGAGCTGCATCTCTCTGAAAATTATAAAGCATACTCCAGATTTTGCTATCCTTAAACCCGGTTGCTTCATTCGGTAAAACATCTTCCGATATATCCTCGAGGAACTCGTTAAAGATATTATACAGAGTTACAAAATATATAAAATCAGGTGCATTTTCGTTGTAAGCTGCGGTGATGTTTTCTATAACTTCATCCGTGACTTCTTGCAAGACTTTACCGTCATTCCATATATCATTAAAATCATTTAACAAAACTTTTGCGAGCGATTCATCTTTGACTATGCTTGTATTTATTACGTTTCCTTTTTCACAACCGAGTTCCACTGTTGTAAAATTATTTATAGGAGTATAACCGATTTCGTCAACAACAATTTGTCCCTGAATCGATTTATCACTTGTATTTGATTTAAATGTAACCTTATTCTTAATCCATTCGGCACATTCCTTGGCAATTGCTTTCTGCGTAAGTTCATTTCTGAGCTTTACCTCAAATTCAGTTCCATATAAGCTTCGTTCACGATTCAAGCGTGGGATATAAAATTCACGCTTTTCTTTCTTGACTTTTTCGGTCGTAAATGTGGGCGAAGTGAATATGAATCTTAATTCGTCAATGCCAAGAAGCTCTTGTTTAAGCTCCTGAAAAGCATAAATGGAGAAGCAAGCGGCAGCGATAGACAGCTTGCTTCCCCTTTTCAGTTCGTTTTTTAAGTCATCCCTCAAAGTTTTTGTGGTATTGTTTATTATTTCCATAAATTTATTTTCCTGCTTCCGCTTTGAAATAATAGAAATTTTTCGGTAAAAATACAAATCAAAGGCACATATATACTTAATTGATATTATATCAGAATATTGCTGTTTTTTCAACCAATATATAACATTTTCGCCATTTTACTTTTTTGAAGACCGCTGCCAAACTTGTTTAATTCTCATTTAAACAGTGTAACAGGGTTTTACTGTTTTATCAACACTAAATTTTACAAAGCAGCATTTTTCAGTCCGTTTACAAGGACTGTGAATAAGAACCCGGTATTTCTATTCGCTATTTATCTGTAATATTATAAAACCCCTGCGGATTACTCCGCAGGGGCTGTAAGATTGGCTTAAATTTTTAACCGATTTGATTATATTGTTTCCAAAGCAAATCCTGTCTACTCAATATAATATCGGCTATGTCGTATCCGATTTTGATTGGCACATGTTGAATACATTCTTCTATTTCCTGCTTGCTCAGCGGCTGAATATTCAATGACTTAAACATCTCTTTTGCCGTAATGTTGTTTTTAAGAAAAACAACGAACAATTCAATAAATGCATCGTTTTCGTTCGGGAGGCCGAGCGGTCCGTTGGATATCAGTGCGATATTATTATCATAGTTAGGAGAAAGCGAAACTATCTCGCCCGTATCGGGATTTCTCAGAAAGCCGTAGTTATCCGTGTGACGGTCCGTATTGCAACAAATCGTGTCGGTATAGATTAGCTTTAAATAATCGGCGGCAAGGCTCGGATTCATGCTATAAAGAATATTAAAGTTATTTGAATAATCTTCATCCTCATCAATTAACGAGGACATCGGCTCGTGATTATATTTGCCGTTTTCGGTAAAATCCCTTGTCCGTATATAGCCGTCGTCCATTTCGTATTCTGCTGTCGGGAATCCCATTTTCTTACTGAATTCATAAATAAACAGTTCCGAAAAATATGCGTTATTGCTACCCGACTTGTATATCCAACATTCGTTATTTATCAGTCTCCAGCATTTTTCAAAGCTACCGGTGTTTGTGAGCTCAGGCGTTCTTGACGGCGTTTGATTAAATGCGTTTAAATCTCCGCGCAGGGCTAAAGTGTCGTAATTGTTCGATTTAAACTTAACATCATCGTATGTCAAATCCGAATGTGAGTCTTTTACCCAATAGGTATCCGTTATTTTTGCAGCATTGAATTTAAGAGCGGTCGAGACGTCATCCCTTTTCGTCAATCGCAAGGCTTTTTTCAATAGCCTTGAATTTGTACGGCGTACATCTATCGCTCTTTTGCCGAGCCACTCATCCAAATTGTCATGCGTTTTAAAGTACAAAGGAAGCAATGCTTCGTTTTCTACCTGCATAGCATTATTCTCAAACTTTGCCACAAGAATATCCTTGCTCATCAGATACAGCATAACACCACTTCCTCATAATAAAGTTTTCTTTTAAATATTATATCATTATTTTCAACCGGTCACAACCCATATTTCGTTCTACCTTAAATAATGCTCGCCGACAACGCAGATGCGGTTATGGCCGAGGGCGTGTGATGCCTCGAGCATTGCTTTTTTGTCGTATCTTTTTCCGGCGTTTTCTCCTCGGCATACATACACCTCGCTTTGATATCTTTTCCCTGTGCCTTTGTTGATTTTGTCATACGGTATCTTATTCAAAGGTCGTGCGTATTGGTTATATATCGACGTCGCATAGTCCGCACGATAGCTATGTATATCTGCTCCGGTCGGGACCTTTTTAAAGACCTTTTCGTTACCGGCGGCATCCATCATCGCCTTAATTTTGTCAACATTGCCGACTATCGGAGCCAGTCTCGGTCGACCACCCTTGGCTCCGACCGTTACGGCTATGCACAGTCTGCCTCGCTCGTCTGTTGCAAGCATATTGCCACGCAAAGCCGTTATCTCCGCTCGGCGTAATCCTGTGCTTCGGCAAAACTCGACAAAATCAGCGTTTCGCAGTTCCGAGAAATGCTTGTCGCTCTTTTTTACGCCTCTTGAGCGTGTTATATTTCCCATCAATCTTGAAGGCGTTTCAATTTCAAGCTCTGATGCTTTAACTCCGTAGAGCTTTGCCAAAGCCGATATGTCCAGCTTGAGCGTATAAGCGGACAGATGCCGACGGCTGTCTATCCACTCTGGAATATACGGGCGGCACTGTTCAAGTGTCTTGCAACCGTGCTTATTTTTGCAATATTTAACAAAATAGTTTGCCTCCTTGATATAGGTCTTTAGCGTGCTATAGCTGTAGATGTAATTGTCGCTTATCCCGTCGTGCTTGTCTTTGTGCTTACTGCATCCTATTCTTAGTTTGCTTTCGAACACTTCCTGCACCTGACGAGTAAGTGACTTTTTGTTTTTATGTCCCATTTTTATTCCCCCCTTTGAATATTATTTGTTAAGGAAAATTCATACCCACATTTGTTTCGCCATTTTTTCGGCACGCACTTATGGTTGTGCGCTTGTCTCATACTCCCAACATATCCGTTTACTCCGACAAAAATCGGCGTAACCGTATATGCGAGACCTGCCGTGATGCTTTGTGGAGTATAAGCATTATCTCTTTTTGGCTCCACAAATTTTCCGTTGTGTTGCACACATTCTGCTACGACCTGAGACTGTGCCGTAATGCAGATGTGTGCCTGCTGTCTTTGGCAGACAGCTAATACTGCCGTGTGCAGTATGTGGCAAAGCACAGCGTCAACTGTGCCGTGGAAAGGGGCAAACCACGCCACCCGTAAAACATCCTTTAACTCTTATTGTCATGCTTTACATGTAAATTATGTCAGAAAAGTGTTTCGTTAACAAACGAATTTAAGCCGTCTCGTTAGTGAGGCGGCTTTGATTTTTTGAGATTTAAATTAGAGTTATCTGACATATTATACATGTAATTTAGGAACAAGGAGTTGAACATTATGGTTTAGTTTTTACGGCAAAGTTTTAAAAAGAATAACAAAATTTTAGAAAGAAGGATTAATTTATGAAAAATTTAAAAGCAAACAATGAGAGACGAGCAGACGGTGTGTACTTTGTTAGGAGTGCATCGGACCAAACAGCAAGGGATGAGCATCTGCTTTATTTGTTGGTTTCCGACGGTAAGATTTTGAGAACCGCTATGCAATTCTCACCGACATTTGACGCGGAAAGCGTGAGAGAAAGATTTTTTCAAATTGCAGGAAAAATCGACTCTGAGGAAATCCTTACGATTGATGATATGGACGATGACGTCGATATTTCCGAGCTAAATCTCCCGGAGTTTTTTGCGAATCGTCAAATACCGGTTGAGATAATTTTTCGCTATTTCTTCTCCGAGATTCATAATTTCAGAGAAGATTTGCAGGACCTTTGTTTTGCGATTGTGAGAGCGTATCAGATGTACTGCGACGAAAATTATGCAACTCCGATTGCCGAGATTGAGCTTGCCAAGCGATATGATTGTGCGCTCAATGCGTTTTGGATGATTTGGGAATGGAAAGAGTTTGCCGAACAAAACAGGTTACGTGATAAAGATATAATTCTCGCAGCGGCAATGATTGCAAGCCTATCTTGGTTTTTTAAGAATGATTTCCCGTCGGCAAATGCAGAACGAGCGGAGGATATTCTTTTCCACGAGATAAACTATCAAATGCAAAACTACAATGTTGACAAATCAATCGCCCGTAGAGTCAAAAAAATCATGCATCGGATTTTCGAGAACGACGATGCATTCCGTCAGGGACTAATTAACAACGAATTTAATTTTTAATTTGAAAGGATGTTTTATTTATGGAAATCACAAGCAACGAAAAAATCGACAGGATATTTCTCATTAAAAGTGTTGAGGTCAAGACCACCAAAACCGGTAACAACTACTTGGATTTGAGGCTGACCGACAAAGACAATGACGTTAAAGCAAAAAAGTGGGGCTATACCGGTGACAAGCCTGCATTTGATGTTATGACGCTTCAACGTATAGTCGGCACCGCATCCAACTATAACGGCCAAGTACAAGTTAACGTCACTCAGATTTTACCGGTTGACAAAGAAGAGCTTGACATTGCGGACTATGTGCCTTGTACACCGCTGGACTGCGATAAAGCTCTGTCGGAGATATATGACGTTATTTACTCATTCAAAAATGAAGAGCTTTTACAGCTTGCATCAACTGCATTGCAGCAAGTTGAAAAGGAATTTAAGTATTATCCGGCTGCGCTAAGTATGCATGACGCTTGTGTCGGCGGTCTTTGTCACCACACCTACTGCATGATGCAAACAGCCTTGGCAATTTGCAAGGTATATCCATCTATAAACCGTGACCTGCTTTTGACCGGTGTAATTTTGCATGACCTAGCCAAAATAGACGAGATTGAGGCGTGCGAGCTTGGTCCCAAGAGCACATACACAGTCAGTGGTAACCTGCTCGGTCATCTTGTTATGGGCGCTATCCGCATAGACAAATTGTGCGATGAGCTTAACTTATCAGATTCCGTGCGTACTGCGGTGCTGCATATGCTTATCTCACATCACGGCAAACTTGAGTACGGCAGTGCCAAACAGCCTTGCTTTTTGGAGGCTATGATTCTCAATATGATTGACGATATTGATGCAAAAATATTCGAATTTTCAGAGGCTGTTAAGGACGTTGACCCCGGCAGTTTCAGCGCAAAGAATTTTGCACTTGGCAATATACAGGTTTACAAAACAAATATTTGAGAAAGAAGGATTATATATGAAAGAAACAACTAATGATATGGCAAAAAGTACGACTGGGGTTTTTTGGGTAAGAGATGCAAGGGAAGATTTTCCGGGCGGACAAAGAGCATTGACAATGACCGTTACCGACGGTCGGGTACAACGCAAAGCACTGTGGATGGATACTATGGAAAAAGCTGAGAATGTCATTAACAGCTTCAAAAAAATTGACGGCATAATATATGACGACAATCTGTTGATGGTAAACGATGTTAAGGATACTAACTATGAATTTGTAGAGTTCGAGAGATTTTTTGCATTAAACAAAGTCCCGCTTAATGTAATGTATAGGTATCTCGTGGATATCTCAAAGGCATTGCCGCCGCTGCTTGCGGTTCCGTGTCTTTGTACCGTCAACCAATTTGAGGCATTTACCTGCAAGCGGACAGCAATCACGGAAGCAGAACTTTACGAAAGAATCCAGGCGACAAGAGAAGCCTTTGAGACCGTTGTACACTGGCAGCGCCTTTTGCAAAGCAAAGCTATTGACGAGAGTTATGTTATTATGGCAGGTGTTATTATCGGCAGTTTTTCATCATTCATCGAGAACGAACTGTTACTCCCGGGCTGGGACATGATGCCGTCGGAAATTCTCGCCTGCGACTTTAATCACACCGCAAAGGAGTTAAAGTTAGACAAGGACACTTCAATCAAAATTAAAAAAGTTATTCATGCGATGTATTATCGTGACCAAGACGAATTTAAGAAAACAGTTGTAACAAACACTTTCTTTAAGAAAAACTAAATACATAACATTCATCCCTCGCACTCATTTTCTGCGGGGGATTTTTTTCGTAATACAAGCATAAAGCCGCCGTTTCGATTCGGGAAACGACGGTTTTATTTTAGCCACTGAGCGGCTTTTTTATTTTATTTTTAAATGTATACGCATGCGTGCGTATAGGGAATGATTCGGTCGCTTTAAGCACCAAAAGCAGAAAATCTTTAAA